>DATFXR010000424.1:0-14656 GCA_035315685.1 Vicinamibacterales bacterium
GCGAAGGACGCGCTGAATGGTACGTGCATGACTTCGCTCGGGTCGGGAGCCGGCAAGGCATGCGACTCATGCAATGTGCTCGACGACAAGCTCACGATGCTGCGCGAGCAGACGCGCCGCCTCGGGTTTCCGACGCACGACGGCGTGCACAACGGTCCGTGTCACGTTCACAAGGAACACGCGCACACGATCGGGCCGGACGGGTCGCTTTACGCGTGCCCCGGTTTTACCGGGCAGCTCGCGCTGTCGACCGGCCATATCGACGGCCGTCAGGACTCGTGGCGCGAGAGCGCGCGCGAGCGGTTTCTCCGGCTCTCTCCATGGAAGGAATGCGGCGACTGCCCGTACATCCCGGTCTGCGCCGGCGGGTGCGTCGCAGCGTCGCACGGTCAGCTTGGCGACATGAACGTGCCGACATGTCACAAGCACAGTCTCGATTCGGCCATTGTCTCGCTGGCGCACGCCGTGGCTGGCCAGTGTTAACGGGAGATTACGATGAAAATCAAGATCGTCAAGAAGGGCAACAACTCGAAGCCGCAGGGGTTCTGCTGGCAGTTCGTCGACGAGCCGCCGATGAACAAGAAGTAAGTACGCGCCGCACACGGCGGCCGGCAGCCGTCCGGATTCCGAAGCCGATGCAGGTGTGGTCTGCGGCGATCGTCTGCGTGACGGCCCTCGCTGCGCTTCCCGGCTGTCGCGCCACCGAAACGGGGCAGCCGCAGTCGGGTTCGGCTGTGCTTCGCGTCGGCGTGGCCGGTCTGTCGCCGACGAATCCGGGGGCCGGGCTTCGTCAGCTCGGTCAAATCCTTTCTGTTGAGGGCCTCGCGCGGGTACGCGAAGACGGCAGAGCCGAGCCGTCACTGGCGGAAGCCTGGAACTTCGCGCCCGACGGACGAACGCTGTCCGTTCGTCTGAAGAGCGGGATCAAGTTCCAGGATGGTTCTCCATTGACGCCGGACACGGTTGCAAAGGTCCTGAAGTCGTCGATGGCCGAGTGGTTCGGCCCGATTGCCGACGACGTCGAGCAGGTCAGCGCAGCCGGATCGAACGCCGTGGACATCCGCATTCGCCGGCGGTCGACGTTCCTGATCGAAGCGCTCGAGGCGCCGATATCCAAACCCGGCTCGTCTATCGGAACCGGCCCGTTCGCCGCCGTGCCCGGATCGACCAGTGAGCTCCGCGCGAACGCCGACTACTACGGCGGCCGCCCGGTGATCAGCGAAATCCACGTCGAAAACTTTCCGGCGGTCCGAACCGCGTGGGCGAAGCTGCTTCGCGACGAGCTCGACATGCTGTACGAGGTCAATGCCGACGCGCTCAGCTCGCTCGAACACTCGGCAAACGTCGCGGTCTTCACGTTCACGCGGCGATACCAGTACGCGCTGGCGTTGAACAAGAAATCTGAGGCGCTGCGCCCGGTGGAGGTCCGCCGCGCGCTCAACATCGCTCTCGATCGCGCCAAGGTCGTCTCGGTCGCGCTCAACGGCCACGGCGTGCCTTCGTCGAGCCCGCTCTGGCCACGGTACTGGGCCGTCGACCAGCGAATGATCGAAGGACACCAGATCGATCCGGCAGCGGCGGCGAAGCTGCTGAACGGCGGCCGCGCGGCGTCTCCGAAACGGGCCGCCCTCCGCTTCCGGCTTCTCATAGTGCCGGACGCGGTCTACGAGCGAATCGCGCTCGAGGTCAAACGGCAGCTGGAAGCCGTCGGCGTGGAGATGGAGGTCCAGGCGGCCCCGCCGGATCAGCTTGGCGACGCGATTCAGCGCGGCACCTACGACGCCGTGTTGACGGACGCGGTGAGCGGTCCGACGCTGATCCGGCCATATGGGCTATGGCATAGCAATATGCCGGGGAATCCAGGCACCTACGGGAACCGCGCCGTGGACGAGGCCTTCGACGCCGTGCGTTCGGCGGAAACCGATCCGGCGTATCGTATGGCCGTGGCGAATCTCGACCGCGCCTTTGCAGACGATCCGCCCGCGATCTTTCTCGCCTGGTCGGTGCGTGCCCGGGCCGTCAGCAAGCGGTTCGACGTCCAGGGCGAAGAAGGCCGGGACGTCCTGAGCACACTGCGATTCTGGAAACCGACCAGCGGCCGGCAGCAGGCCAGCCGGAACTAGAGCCGTGAGAATCCGGCACATTGCCACGCGTTTCGCGCTGCTGCTGGGCATTGCGGCGGTCCTCCCGCTGCTCGCCTACGGCGTCATCTCCATTTTCTCCCTGCAGCGCGGCACTCGACAGTCGGTGGTCAACGGCAACCAGAACGTCGCGCTGCGCGCGGCTGAAGAGATCCGCCGTTACGTGCTGACCAACACCGAGCTGCTGAAGGCGCTCGCCGCGGATCTCCAGAACACGGGCCTCGAGACCTGGCAGCAGGATCGCATCCTCAAGAACTACGTGCTGCAGTTCCGCGAGTTCCGCGAGATCACGCTGTTCGACGAGGGCGGCACGACGATCGCGTCGAGCCGCGTCGGCACGCCCCGGATTACGCTGCCCAAGGACGCGCTGCTGTCGATCGACGGCGTGTCGATGTCGGCGATCAAGGTCGATGAGGATCTGCTGCCCACGTCGACGTTCGCAATTCATCTCACGCGGCTGAGCCAGCCGTCGGGGTGGCTGGCCGGCGAGATCAGCCTCGAAGAAATGTGGCGGATGGTCGATCAGATCCGCATCGGCGATCACGGCTACGCGCTCGTCGTCGCTCCGGGCGGCGAGCTGATCGCGCATGGCGATCCCGACAAGAAGGCGCTCGTGGCGCAGACCCGCAACATGAGCGGCCATCCGCTCGTGGCGGCGGCGCGCGGACACAACGAGCCGGCGCCGGTGGCGCAGGAATACGTCGACGACACCGGCCGCCGCGAGCTCGGCGTCGCCGCGCGAATCCCGCAGCTCGGGTGGACGGTCATCGTCGCGCAGCCGACCGTCGAGGCATATGCGACGGCGACGATCCTGCAGCAACAGCTGGTCGTTGCGATCACGGTCGCGCTGATCGCGATGATCACGGTCGGCTACCTCTTCGGGCGGACCTTCATCAACCCGATCCTCGCGCTGAAGGCCGGCACCCACGACATCGCCGCCGGCCAGCTCGACGCGCGCGTGGCGATCCGCCGCTCCGACGAGCTCGGCGAGCTCGGCGAGGCGTTCAACACGATGGCGGATCGGCTGGCCAAGCTCCAGGAAGAAGTGAAGCGGCAGGAGCGGCAGGCGATGTTCGGCCGCGTCGCGGCCGGCCTCGTCCACGACCTGTCGCATCCGATCCAGAACATCGGCAACAGCACCCGGCTGCTGCTGCGCGACGATGTCGACGCCGACTCGCGCGAGATGTTCCGCCGCACGATCGAGCGCGAGCTGGCGACGCTGAAACGGTTCATGGAGGATCTGCGCCACGTCGTGAAGCCGAAGCCAATCGAACGCTTCGCGATGGACGTCAACGGATCGGTCGCCGAGATGGTCGAGTCGATGCGCAGCGAGGGCGAGCGCAACGGCATCACCATCGACGCGCAGTATGCGGAAGGGCCGCTGGTGATCGAGGGGGATCGGTTCGCACTCGGGCGGGTCTACCGGAACCTGATCACCAATGCGATTCAGGCGACCTCGCCCGGCGGCCGCGTCACCATTGCGACGGCGCGGGTCGGCAACCAGGTCGAGATCAGCGTCGTCGACACCGGATCGGGTATTCCGGCGGATCGGCTGTCGGCCATCTTCGACGATTTCGTGACCACCAAGCGCCGCGGCCTCGGGCTTGGGCTCGCGATCTCGAAGCGCATCGTCGAACAACTCGACGGCACGATTGCGGTGGCCAGCGAGGTGGGCCGCGGTACGGCGTTCACGCTCCGATTCCCGGCGCGCGACGATCGCGCGTCGCAGGCGGCGGCAAGCTGAAAGGCAGGCATCCGGCAACAGCGCCGGATGGTGTGGAGGGTGGTTATGTTCCGGACGCTCGTGAAGACCGACGCAGTGGCCGTCGAGGACCGGACCGTGCCGGTGCGCTATTTCGAGCTGCGCACGCTGCGCGGCGGCAGGCGCTACAGCGCGGAGATCATGTTGGGACCAGGCGACCGCATCATTCTGGACGATGACTCGGTGACCAACCTGGAAGCACGTACGGCCTGCCTCGTGCCGGCCACGCTCTACAGCCGGATGCTCGCCAGAGCAACGGCCGCCTGAGAGATTAAGAAGCAGGAATGACGAATTGAGAATTCGCCCCCGACGGCGCGACACGCATTCTTAATTCAAAAATTCCACATTCTTAATCGCTGCAGCGCAGCGGCGGACGACCGCCGCTGCGCGGAACGAGTTCTGCCGTCACGTGGTGTGGGGGAACACTACTTGCGCGGCAGCACCGCGTCCTTCAGCTGCTTGGCGATTCGCGCCTTCACGACGGTCTTCGCGGGAATCTTGATCGCCTCGCCGGTCGCCGGATTACGGCCCATCCGCGCCTTGCGCTTCTGCACCACCAGTTTGACCATGCCGGGCAGGACGAACTCGCCGGAGCGCTTCAACTCCTTTTCGGCGAGCTGGGTGAGCTCGTCGAAGTATTCGCGAGCCTGCGTCCGCTTTACTTCGAACCGCTCCGCAAAATGCGAGAACAGCTCGGATTTGCCCATCCTTCGGGCGTCAGCCATCGTCTCCCCCTCACGTGACGCGCTATGGATGTCACCGCTCGACTGCTGCGCGCGCAGCACCAATCGGCGGTTTTGGTTCGAAAAACCCGCGTATCCTAGCGTGCGCCTCTCGCCAGTGTCAATCGAGCGGCCGCTGCAACACGCGATTTTCCTAATGGAATGCTAGAATTTTCGCGTATGTCAAGCTCGACGCTCGAAACCTTTCCGAACCCGCGTCCGGAGCGCGAATACGAAATCGCGATTCAATGTCCGGAGTTCACGTCGGTGTGTCCGAAGACCGGACTCCCTGATTTCGGTGAGATTCGCATCACCTATGTGCCGGCAGCCAGCTGCGTCGAGCTGAAATCGCTCAAGTACTACATGATCGAATTCCGCAACAAAGGGATCTTCTACGAAGCGGTCACCAATCAGATCCTCGACGACCTCGTCACTGCGATTCAGCCCCGCCGCATGCGAGTCGTGGGCGACTTTTCAGTGCGCGGTGGTATCAAGACGGTAGTCACGGCGGAGTATTCGCGAGGGGACTAGGAACTGGGGACTGGGGACTTACCGATCCACCTTCCTATCGAGCGCGAGATCGATCTGCACGCGTTCGCACCGCGCGACATTCCCTCGGTCGTCGCCGACTATATCGACGCAGCCGTGGCCGCCGGCTTCGCGGAAGTGCGCGTCGTTCATGGACGCGGCCGCGGTGTCCAGCGCGGCATCGTCCAGTCGGCGCTCGATCGCCATCCGAGCGTCATCGAATTCTGGGACGATCCCGCCTCACATCTCGGTGCGACGATCGCACGCCTCGTCCGGCGCCTGTAGCGTCCAAAAAAACGCACAGGCCGCGAGGAGCGCGAACTTCTTCCTCGTACGAAAAGTCTCTGCGGTCTCCGCGGTCAGCTCACACGTTGCGCAGTGGGCTTGGCATTTGAGTTGCCTCGCCCTGAGCGACGCCCGTCTCGCTCGTGTAAGTTGTTGACCTCGCGCGGCGCGTAACACGCGCGTTGCAGATTCTGCACGAGGGCGGGCGAAGCCGCGATGCAGAACTCTCAATTGCCGCGCCCTGGCGACCTCGTCGCCGTCCGCCGCTCGCGCTGGCACGTCGTCGACGTTCGGCCCTACGACGGCTGCGCGCTCGTCACGCTCAGAGGCGTCCGGCGACCGTACGACGGCACTCTTCGGCGCGTCGTCTCTCCGTTCGATGTGATCGAGCCAGTCGATCGCGTCCGGCGCGCCCGGTTCGTTGACGCGCGTGCCTGGCGGTGCGCCTGCCGGGCAGCGTTCGCGGCCGACGGGCCAGCCGGCGGCCTGCTGACCGCCGGCGCCGCCGCGATCGATCTCCTGCCGTATCAGCTCGAGCCGGCGCTTGCGGTCGTCCGCGGTCTTGGCACGCGGCTGCTCCTCGCCGACGAAGTCGGCCTGGGCAAGACGATTCAGGCCGGGCTCGTCGCCGCCGAGTTGATCGCACGCGGCAGCATCGATCGCGTTCTGATCCTCGCGCCCGCCGGACTTCGCGATCAGTGGATGGACGAACTGTCGCACCGCTTCGGAATCACGAGCACGCGCGTCGATGCGCGGATGCTGCGTCGTGCGGCGGTAGCGTTGCCGATCGGCGTCAATCCGTGGAGCCCGATCCGCGTCGCGGTCGCTTCGATCGACTACGTCAAGCGGCCGGAGGTCGTTCCGGCGGTGACCTCGATTGGTTGGGATCTGGTCATCGTCGACGAGGCCCACACCGTGGCCGCCGACTCGGATCGTCGCGCCGCCGCTCACGCGGCCGCGGCACGCGCACCGTACGTCGTCCTGCTCACCGCGACACCGCACAGCGGCGACCGCGATCTGTTCGCGTCGCTGTGCGAGGTGGGCGCCGTCGATGCCTCGCCGGTCGTCGTATTCCGTCGCACGCGATCCGACGTCGGCATCCCGGCACGGCGGCGGGTCCACATCGTGCGAGTGAATGCCAGCCCGGCCGAGCGCCGGATGCACGCCCAGCTGATGCGATATGCGATCGCCATCCGCGCCGAGCGCGGCCAGCCGCGCGCCGCGGACGCGCTGCTCGCGCTCGGCATCCTGCACAAGCGGATGCTGTCGAGCGCATGGTCGCTCGCCCAGTCGGTCGAACGTCGGCTGGCTTCGATCGCAACCAGTGGCGGAGACGGCGGCGAGCAGCTGATGCTGCCACTCGGTGATTCGGCCGGCGAACTGAACGACGCGGATCAGCCGCCGAGGTGGCCGTCGACGCTTGGCCTCGCGGACTGCGAGCGAGAGCGCCGCCTGTTGACGGCGCTGCTGACCGCGGCGCGCGAGGCATCCGGGAACGAAACGAAACTGCGGCGAATTACCACGCTGCTTCGGCGGACGCGCGAGCCGGTCGTGATCTTCACTGAATACCGCGACACGCTGCTGCACATCCAGCCACGGATCGCGCGGCCGACCGTCGTCCTTCACGGCGGGCTTCGCCGCGAGGAGCGCGTCCACGCGCTGCAGACGTTCGCCTCGACTCCGGAGAGCGTGCTGCTCGCAACCGACGCGGCGGCCGAAGGCCTGAACCTTCATCACCACTGCCGCAGCGTCGTGAACCTCGAGCTGCCGTGGAATCCGAGTCGGCTCGAGCAGCGCATCGGGCGTGTCGATCGCATCGGCCAGCCGCGTACCGTCCACGCATTTCATCTCCTCGCCGTCACGATCGGCGAAACAGCCGTACTCGATCGATTGCGGGCGCGGATTGCCGCCGCCGAGTCCGACGTTCAGGCTACCAGTCCGTTGAGCGACCGAGTTCACGAGCGCGCGATTTCGCGCCGCCTTTTTTCAGGAGATTCAGACGATGAGCACGACGACGGTGAACCTGCGGGCGGACGCGGCCGCTGAGGCGAGGCGGCTCACCATGATTCGTGCCATCACCGGCCGACGCGAGCACGTCTGGCACACAACAGGTGCGACCGGTCCATTGATCGCTCGCGCGCGCACAGCCCGGCGGCGGCGGGCGCTCCGCGGCCAGATGCTGCTGGTCTGGCAGGTTGGCTGTGAGGACGCGTCCGGCCGAATCACGTCAACCGCGCTCGTGCCACTCCTCGTACGGCTCGACGTGACGGCGCGTACGGGCCCACCGTCGTGGCTCCGAGCGTTCGTCGACCGGATTGACTCGCGGATTCCCGGCGCGATCGACAGCATGCTGCGGATTCGCCAGCAAGGACTGGCCGAGGCGTGCGCCGCCCATGCGCGAGCACGACTCGCTCGCGAGCGCGCCATCGCTGCGCACGCTTCGCAATCGACGCGGCGGAACGCGTTCTACCAGGCCGGCCTGTTCGACCGACGATCGGACCGTGCGCACCTCGTGCGCGAGACCAGAAACCAGGAGGCCGAAGATGAGGCCCAAGGCCGCGTTCTTGCGGCGGCTTCGGCGGCCACCGTTTCGCATAGCCGACCACGACTGCTGCTGGTGCTCCTGCCGTAGCCCATGCTTCCTGGGCTCAGTGGTCATCTCGTGTCGAGCGCCTTTCTCGAAGCGGACATCGCATCCGCGATAGGAACCACGTCCGTCGACACCGCGCGATCCCAGCTCGCCAGATTGCGCGAGGCCTGCGCTGGTCTTGGACCGGCGTCCTCCGCTCGCGCCGTGCTCGAAACGGCGGCGACGCCTCTCGCGGCATTGCTTGGCTTCGATGCGCCATCCGACCTCGAGACGACCGACTCTGCATTGGTCGCGACGATCCGCAGCGGGCTGCGACCGGTGGCGATGATCGTGGTGCCGTGGGCCACGTCGTACGACCCGCTCTGGCGCCTCGCCGTCACCTGTGCCACCCGTCGGAGCACGCCGTGGTGTTTCGTCTTCGACGGTGTCCGTCTCCGAATCGTGGACGGCGTGCGGCTGTACGCACGCCGGTATCTCGAAGTCGATCTCGATCTCGCCGCAGATCAGCCGACGACATTCGCGGCATTCTGGCGAACCTGCCATGCCTCGCACACGGCCGCCGACGTGAACGATCCGCAGTCGCTTCACGCCCTGGTCGCGGCGTCGGATCGGCACGCCGCCGGCGTGTGCCGATCACTGCGCGACGGCGTCCTCGTCGCATCCGCCGAAATCCTGCGTGCGATGGCGGTTCGCCGGCGCCGCGGCTCGGGCGATCGCGATCTCGACGCCGCCTTCGAACAGGCTTTGACGATCGTCTATCGAATCCTGTTTCTGCTGTTCGCTGAGGCTCGGGCGCTGGTGCCGCTGTGGCATCCCGTCTATCGCGAGAGCTACAGCGTCGAGTCGATGCGCGACCAGGCGGAGCGCCCGACACCGACGGCGGGCCTGTGGGACGCGCTGCGTGCGATCGCGCGCCTCGCGCACAGCGGCTGCCGCGCCGGCGACCTGCGCGTCACCGCCTTCAACGGCCGCCTGTTCGCGCCCGCGCGCACGCCGCTCGCCGACCGGCGCGACCTGGACGAAGACGCGGCGAAACGCGCGGTCGCTGCGCTGTCGACGCGTCCAGCCGCGGACGGCGCCGGCCGCGAGCGGATTGCGTATCGGGATCTCGGGGTGGAACAGCTCGGCGCGGTCTACGAGACGCTGCTCGACTACCGGCCAGCGATCGACAACGGCCGCGTCGATCTGCGGTCGGGCTCGGGAATCCGGAAGGCGACCGGCACGTTCTACACGCCGCAGCCGATCGCCGAGTACCTGGTCCGGCGGACCCTCGGACCTCTGGTGCGCCAGCGGTCGGCCAGCGAGATCATGCAGCTGCGCCTGGTCGATCCCGCAATGGGCAGCGGGGCGTTTCTGGTCGCGGCCTGCCGCTATCTCGCCGCGGCATACGAAGCAGCGCTCGTTCGCGACGGCGGCTGCCACGCCAGCGACATCGACGAGCCGCAGCGTGCCGCGATCAGGCGATCGATCGCCGAACGATGTCTGTACGGAGTCGATCTCAATCCGATGGCCGTGCAACTCGCGCGGCTGTCGCTGTGGCTGGCGACGCTCGCGGCCGACCGTCCGCTCAGCTTTCTCGATCATCGGCTGCAGGCCGGCGACAGCCTCCTCGGAACGTGGATCGCCCACCTGCGGACGCCGACGGCTGCCAATCGACACGCGCGCCGCCGCGAGCCGCTCCCGTTGTTCACCGACGATGACATCGCGCCTGCGCTCCGCGACGCGCTGCCGATCCGCTTCTCGCTCGAGTCTTCGCCCAACGATACCGTCGACCAGGTGCGGCACAAGGAACGCGCGCTCGCGGCGCTCATGTCGCCCGACAGCGCCCTCGCGCGGTGGAAGCTCGTCGCACACGTGTGGTGCGCGCCGTGGTTCGCCGGAGACGATGGGCCGCCCGCGTCCGCGTTCGGCGCGTTGTCGGACGCGGCGCTCAAAGGCGAAGGGGCGTTGCCGCCGAAAACCGCACGCCGGTTTCTCGACGCCGCAACGGCGCTCGGCGACTCGCTCCGGCTCTTTCATTGGGAGCTCGAGTTTCCGGAAGTGTTTTTCGATGCCGACGGGCGGCGGAGCCCGCGGCCCGGCTTCGACGCCGTCGTCGGGAATCCGCCCTGGGACATGATTCGCGCCGATGCAGGCGAGGCGGATGCGCGCTCGCGCAACCGCTCGGCACTGGCACCCGTGCTGCGGTTCACACGCGACGCCGGGGTCTACACCGCGCAGTCGGACGGCCACGCGAATCGCTATCAGCTGTTCGTCGAACGTGCGATCGCGTTGACGCGCCCTGGCGGCCGCTTCGGGCTCGTGCTCCCCTCAGGGCTTGCCACCGACCACGGCAGCGCCGCATTGAGACGGTTCCTGCTGTCGCGCTGCGACGTCGACGCGATCGTCGGGATGGACAATCATCGCGGCGTGTTTCCGATCCATCGCAGCGTCCGGTTCCTGCTCGTCACCGCGACGTCCGGGTCGGCAACGGGGCGCATCGCGTATCGGCTCGGTATCGACGATCCAGCCGCGCTCGACTCGCTCGAGAACGAGGCTGGAGATCTGCGCGGCTGTCCGGTCCACCTTTCACCGGCGCTGCTCGAGCGGCTGTCGGGCCCGACGATCACCATCCCGTATCTGCGCACCGCGACCGATCTCACGATTGTCGAGCGCGCGGCAACGCTGTTCCGGCCACTCGGCTCCGGCGACGGATGGGCGGCGCGATTCGGCCGCGAGCTGAACGCAACCGATGACCGCGACTCGTTTCGCGACGGCCGCGAGGGGCTGCTCGTCGTCGACGGCAGGCATCTCGAACCGTTTCGTGTCTCGCTCGACGGCGTGCGGCGCAGCATCGGCATCTCCGACGCCCGCCGGCTGCTGCGGTCGGACCGCCACGATCGTGCACGGCTGGCGTATCGCGATGTCGCGAGCGCAACCAACCGCGTGACGCTCATCGCCGCGGTCCTCCCGCGCGGCGTCGTCTCGACGCACACGGTGTTCTGCCTGCGCACGCCGCTGCCGCTGACCGCTCATTACTTCCTGTGCGGCATGTTCAACAGCCTGGTCGTCAACTACCTGGTGCGGATGCGGGTGACGACCCACGTGACGACCGCAGTAGTCGAGCGGCTCCCGCTCCCGATGCAGGAGCAGGCGCCGGCAGTGTTCGACGAAATCGCTTCGCTCGCCCGCGCGCTCGAGCGGCGGTTCGATTCTCAGGGATACGCGCGCCTCAACGCCCGCGTCGCCCACCTCTACCAGCTGAGCGTCGACGAATTCCGCCACGTCCTCGACACATTCCCGCTGGTGCCGCTGGACGGTCGTCGACTCGCGCTGTCCGTCTTCAACAACAGAGGCTGACATGAATGAACCACAGAGACAGGTGCGGAGACTGGCGCGGAGGCGCGGGAACCTGAGAAGAGAGATACCGAGAATAGTGAGCGCGCCATCAACGAGATCACTTTTGCGATCATCGGTGCCGCGATTGCCGTGCATCGGGTCCTTGGCCCGGGACTTCTCGAATCGATCTACGAGGCCGCTCTCTGCATTGAATTCGCCGATCGCAGCATCTCGTACGTCCGACAACACCGGGTCCCGGCCACTTACAAAGGTCGTCGAGTGGGAGACTACGTCGTCGACCTTGTGGTCCAGGATCGCGTGGTCGTGGAAGTCAAGAGCGTGTCAACCGTACTCCCTGTCGTCATCGCCCAGCCGATGACGTACATGCGGCTGTTGGAGAAATCGCGGGGCCTGATAATCAACTTCAACTGCCCGGTCCTCAAGGACGGAATCATCAGGCGCGCACTGTGAGCGCCGCACGACGCCGCGAAGCGGCGGGGCTGTGCCACCGACCGGCTCCGCCGGTCGGTCGTGCGGCGTGCAGCTGCGAAGCGTCTGCCCCCGTCTTCGCCATGTCTTCTTCTATGTGCCTCTGTGTCCGTGTGGTTATTTGGTATATTCCGCAGGATCCGGATGCCGAACTACGGGTTCGCTATCGATCTCCGCAAATGCATCGGGTGTCATGCGTGCACGATCGCGTGCAAGGCAGAGCACGACATTCCGATCGGCGTCAATCGCTGCTGGGTGAAAACGGTCGAGACCGGGACGTTTCCGTCGACGCGGCGGCTTTTCTTCCCGGTCCTCTGCAATCAGTGCGACGCCGCGCCGTGCGCGCGGATCTGTCCGACCAATGCGCTTTACCGGCGTCGCGACGGCATCGTCGATCTGCACGGCGACGCGTGCATCGGCTGCCGCGCGTGCATGGTCGCGTGTCCCTACGATCAGCTGTTCATCGATCCGAACACGCGCACCGCCGAGAAATGCAACTTCTGCGCGAACCGCGTCGAGAACGACCTGCTGCCGGCGTGCGTGAGCGTCTGCCCGACTGAATGCCGCATCTTCGGCGACCTGGACGATCCCGCCGGCGAAGTTGCCCGCATCGCGCAGGCGCAGGGCGCTGCGGTTCGCAAACCCGAGAAGGGAACGATCCCGAAGGTGTTCTACCTCGGCGCGGAGGAGAGCGTGATCCGACCCGAGGCTGCGGCGCGGCCGTTCCTGTTCAAGGAAGGCCAGGTGCTGCTGCGCCCGCTCGGGGCGCCAGCGCCCGACCCGTCGCGCCCGGGCGACGCGCGCGTCGACTACGACACACCGCACGCGAAGCCGTGGGGTCTCGACATGGCAATCTACCTGCTCACCAAGGGCATCGCCACCGGCACGATGCTCGTGAGCCTGCTGCTGCCGTTCGCGTCCGGAGACAGGTCGCCGCTCACCCTGATCATCGGCCCGGCGATTTCGCTGGCGTTTCTCCTGATCACGACCATCGTCCTCATCGTCGATCTCGAACGGCCCGAGCGCTTCTATTACCTGCTCATCCGTCCGAACTGGCGCTCGTGGCTGGTCTGGGGCGCGTACTTCCTCACCGCGCAAGGCGTGCTGACGACGCTGTGGCTCGGCGCGCTGCTGATTCGACCGGCTGCGTTTCTGCCGCTGCTGTGGCCGCTGGTGATCGTCTCGATTCTCACGACGTGCTACACCGGGTTCCTGTTCGCGCAGGGACTGGCGCGCGACCTCTGGCAGGGACCGCAGTCGACGGTTGATCTGCTCGCGCAGGCAATCGTGGAAGGCGCGGCAGTCCTGCTCCTCGCTTCGACGATTCCCGGCGTCAAATCGGATCCGCGCAGTGTGCCGGCGCTCGTCATCACGCTCGTCGCCGGTCTGCTGATTCACCTCGCGATCGTGTCAGCCGAGCAGCTGCTCCTGCCGAGCCCGACGCGGCACCACGAGCTGGCGGTCGCCGCGATTCGGCGCGGCGTCTATGCGCGGACGTTCTGGTTCGGCGCCATCGGCGCGGCGCTGGTTGCCGTCCTCAGTGCGATTGCCGGACTGGCCGCGCCGCTGACGATCACGATCGCCGCGCTGCTCGCGCTCGCCGGCAGCTTCGCCTGGGAATACGTCTGGGTCGGCGCCGGCCAGAGCGTGCCGCTCTCATGAGCCGCGCAAGGCGAATGAAAGGCCGGAAGGCGGGAAGGCGGAAATGAAAGGCGGGAAGGCGGAAGGGCAGAAATGAAAGGCGGGAGGGCGGAAATGAAATGGAGGAAGGAGTGAGGGCAGAAATGAAAGGCAAGAAGGTGGGAAGCCGGACATGGAAGGCGGCTTTGACCTCCCAGCCTTCCGGCCTTGCCTTCTGGCCTTCCTGCCTTGCCTTCTGGCCTTCCGGCCTTGCCTTCTGGCCTTCCTGCCTACGGCCTTTCCTTTCTGCCTTCCCGCCTTTCCGCCTTCCTCAGCGCTTCTGATCAGCAATGTCCAAATTCCGTTCTCACCCGGACCCCTCGACCTGGGACGACTACGTCGACTACGAGTCGAAGAGCTGGCCGAAGAAAGAACGTCGCCGCTACTGGATAATCCCGAGCATCTGTTTCAACTGCGAGGCGGCGTGCGGCATTCTCGCCTACGTCGACAAGGAACGCCTGACCGTTCGCAAGATCGAAGGCAACCCGGTTCATCCGGCGAGCCGCGGGCGGACGTGTGCGAAGGGCGTGGTGACGCCCAATCAGCTCGACGATCCGGATCGGATTCTGTATCCGCTGAAACGCGACGGTGATCGCGGCAGCGGCCGCTGGCGGCAGGTGTCGTGGGACGAAGCGCTCGGCGAGATCGCCGGCCGCATCCGACAGGCAATCGTCGACGGCCGTCGCCACGAGATCATGTACCACGTCGGCCGTCCCGGCGAAGATGGCTACGCCAATCGCGTGCTGCAGGCATGGGGCGTGGATGGGCACAACAGCCACACCAACGTCTGCTCCTCGTCGGCCCGGCTGGGCCATTTTCTGTGGTGCGGCAACGATCGGCCATCGCCCGACTACGCGAACGCGAAGACGATCCTGCTGCTGTCGTCACACCTCGAGACCGGCCACTACTTCAACCCGCACGCGCAGCGCATCGTCGAAGGACAGGCCAATGGCGCGACGCTGATCGTGATCGATCCGCGCCTGTCGAACACGTCCGCGAAAGCCGACGTCTGGCTGCCGGCGTACTCGGGCACCGAGGGCGCGCTGCTGCTCGCGATGGTCAACGTGTTGCTCCACGAGGACCTCTACGATCGCGAGTTCGTGAGGACGTGGGTCGACTGGCGCGGCTACTTGCGCGCGGA
>DATFXR010000425.1:0-2233 GCA_035315685.1 Vicinamibacterales bacterium
CGCGCGGCGCAGCAGGAGTTCGCGCCCGAACGGGCAGCCGACTACTACCCGCCGACCCGCGTCGGCATGCGTGGCAGCCATCCCGGATCGTTCGAGGTGGCGCATCAGCTCCGCGATCGGCGGCAATGGGATCTCTCCGGAGCGATCAGCACCGGCGAGTCGTACGATCTCGTGATCGTCGGCGGCGGTTTGAGCGGTCTGTCGGCGGCGTATTTCTTCATCCGCGACGTCGGCCGGAGCGCGAAGGTCCTGGTCCTCGACAATCACGACGACTTCGGCGGCCACGCCAAGCGGAACGAGTTCAGCCACGAAGGCCGTATGCTCGCCCTGAACGGCGGCACGCTGAACATCGAGTCGTGGAACCGCTACAACGAGCACGCGCGCGCGGTGATCACCGACGTCGGCATCGACATCGATCGCTTTCTGAAGACGAACGAGAAGAACCGATCGTTGTACCGATCGCTCGGGCTGACGGGTCAGGCGACCTTCTTCGACAAGGAAACGTGGGGCGTCGACCGGCTCCTCGTCCGCCACAGCGGCGGCGGCGGTCGCGGCGAAGGCGCGGGGGGACGCGGTGGAGCGATCGGTGAAGGCGGCGGCGGACGGGGACGCGGCAGCTACAGCGCCGACGATCTTGCGCGGACGCCGCTCTCGGCGCGGGCGCAGAAGGACATGCTTCGGCTGTACGGCGGACCACATCCGGACTACCTGCCCGGGCTCTCGTCGGCGGACAAGAAAGTTCGACTGGCGAAGATGAGTTATCAGGACTTTCTGTTGAACCTGGTGAAGGTCGACAGCCAGGTCCTCTGGTTCTTCCGCAATCAGGGCGCCGGCAACTTCTGCGTCGGCGTCGATTGTTTCCCCGCGCTCTTCGCGTGGCAGGAAGGGCTGCCGGGTTTTTCCGGGATGGATCTCGAACAGAGTCCCAGGGGACTGCTCGCCGATCTGCCAGGCGGACACCACGGTCGCCAGATCGGTCCGGGTGGAGGTCCGACGGTGCACTTCCCGGACGGCAACGCGACGATTGCGCGCCTGCTGGTCCGGTGGCTGATCCCCGACGCCGTCCCGGGCAGCTCGATGGAGGACGTCGGCGCGGCACACGTCAACTACGCGTCGCTCGACCGATCCAGCCAGACGCCGCGCATTCGACTCAACAGCACGGTCGTGCATGTCGCACACCAGGGCGACGTGTCGAAGGCGTCGGAGGTGGTGACGAGCTACGTGCGCGGCGGCCAGACGTATCAAGTTCGCTCGCGCGCCGTCGTGATGGCCTGCTGGAACATGTTCATCCCGTACCTCGTCCCCGATCTCCCTGCGGCGCAGAAGGAGGCGCTCGCCTTCGGCGTCAAGGGACCGCTCGTCTACACGAGCGTCGCCGTGAAGAACTGGAAGGCGTTCGAGAAGCTGGGCGTGACGGGCGTCGGCGCTCCGACGATGTACCACACTGGCGTGGATCTGTCCGAGGCGGTGGGCCTCGGCGACCTCCATCATCCGCAGACGCCGGAGGAGCCGATCGTCCTGCACATGACGCGATATCCGATGGCGCCCGGCAAGCCGCGCAAGGAGCAGCATCGGATCGGCCGCGCCGACCTGCTGAGCGCGACGTTCGAAACCTTCGAGCGCAACATCCGCGACCAGCTCGCCCGCAGTCTCGGCGACGGTGGCTTCGATCCGGCGCGCGACGTCGTCGCCATTGCCGTGAACCGATGGCCGCACGGCTACGCGTACACGTACAACCCGCTGTACGACCCGCTCGAATGGGTCTACACCTCGTCCAACGATCGGCCGTGCGTCAAGGCGCGTCAGCCGTTCGGTCTGATCACGATGGCGAACTCCGACGCGGCGGCAAGCCCGCACACCGACGCGGCGATGCTCGAGGCGCACCGCGCGGTGCAAGAGGTGCTGCAGCGCCGCGCGATGCCGTTTCTGGGAAATTGATGCGCCGCCTGCAGCTTGACGGCGTAGAATCGCCGGCGTAGAGTCGCGGCTTCTATATTTCATGTAACGTGTGCTGTCGGTCTTCATATCCTGGGTCGCACGCGAGTTTGGTGGACACGCTTCAAGGGAGGGAACAGCATGCGGCGACGCGTGACATCGGGCCTCTTGCTGCTGGCACTGATCGCGGTCGCAGTGCCGGCACGCGCGCAACGAACCACCGGCGAGATCTTCGGGACCGTCACCGACGAATCCGGCGCCGTCCTGCCCGGCGTGACGGTGACGATTCGCGGATCGG
>DATFXR010000426.1:0-4459 GCA_035315685.1 Vicinamibacterales bacterium
CGATCTCCCGCTCGAGCGTCCGGTCGGCTTCGCGCGTCACCTGGCCGTTGACGATGAAGATGGCGATGCCGATGCAGACCACGGCGAGCATCGCGCTCGCGAGGAACATCCGGCTGCGCAACGACGAGAGCAGCGTCATCGGATCGTGAAGTCGAGCTCGCCAGTGCCGCCATCGGGCACCGTCACTGACTTCGTCTCGGACGGCGTGCCTTCGTTCCAGGCGATGACGCCGTAGGTGCCGGGCGGGACGTTGTCGATCTGGTAGCGCCCCTCGGCGTCGGTCAGCGCGAAGAACGGATGGCTGAACACGAGGATGAACGCGTTCATGTGCGAGTGGATCTCGCAGAACACGCGGACGATCCCGGGCCGATCGAAGCGGACGTCACGGGTGTGTCCCGCAGCGTAGCGCCCGAGGTCGAACGTCCGCGGCTTCGAGAGGGAAAACACGTTGTGGTAGAACTTGTCGGAATTCGGAAAGTCGACGGTGGTGCCGGTGGTGATTGCGAGCACGTGCGGCACGAACGTCTCGTTGCGCTGGTCCATCACCGCGTGCCCGCCTTCGTTCGTCTCGAACGCACCGCGCGGCGCCGATTCCAGGTAGACGACCGAGCGGAGCAGATCCGGCAGGTCGCGCGCTGCGGGCGTGCCGAGATCGCCGACGGTCGGCCGCCGTTCCGCCGCGGATACGACGCGGCGCAGCTCGACCCGGCCCCGGATCGCGCCGGGCCGCGCGGCCGCGGCGCTTCGCGTCTGCGAGGACGCCGCGGCGCTTCGCGCGGCGAAGGCGCTTCGCGCCGGTGACAAGGATACAAGGGCAACAAAGGACGCAAAGGCGAGAAGCGACAGCAGACCACCGAGCGCGGCGCACGGCGCCGCCGCGCTCTGCGTCCTCTGTTCTTTCCTTTGACTCCTTGTCACGATCGCAGCCACTGGAACCTTTGCGTCCTGTGTTCTTTCCCTTTGTGCCCTTGTCAGGATTGCAGCGACTAGAACCAGTAGACGAGTTGCGCGCTGAGGAACGACGCGTGCTGCAGCAGCACGCCGCCGTCGCGCACGTTACGCTGATATGAGAGCTTCAGAATCAGATTCCGTTGCAGAGAATACCCGCCTCCAACCTCGGCGCGTGTCACCGGGGCGTCCCACGGCAGCGTGGCGCTCGCGCCTTTGATGTCGCTGAACCCGAGATGATCGTACCGTGCCGCGATGTACAGACCGGGCCGAAGCTTGTAGCGCCCTTCGATGTACGTCGAGAGTGCGTTGAGCGGCTCGGTAATCGGCAGCTGCCGCGGCGGCGTCTCGGCAATCGGCAGCCGCCACGCGGTCCAGATCGTTTCCGCACGGATGACGTAATAGCCGCGCGAGTACTCGAGGTCGCCGCCCCACGCGGTCTGCGTGTACGGCCCGCCCGCCGTGTCGCCGCCGAGCGCGGCGCGGATCGCCGCCGTACTCACGAACGGACCACGTGCGAACGACGTCCCGGCCACCAGTCCGTTCATCGGCCGCAGCTCGACCCGCGTGGCGATCTGCCGGCCGTCGTTGTCGTCGTGAAACAACGGATGCGACACCGTTCCGCTCGTCACCGAGCCGGTTACGTTGACGATACCCATGACAGCGTGCCCCTGAACGCCGGTGTCCCATCGAAAGGCGGTGACGAGCGGGACACCCTGAACAGGTACCGGATTGCCGACTCCGTAGCGGACCAGCCAGCCGGTGCTGCGCTTGGCGAGGAGCTCGTCGGCGCTCCTGGGCAGCGCGTCGGGTCGCACCGTGGTCAGATACTGATACGCGAGCGGGTAGCCGATGAGAGGGTTATCGTTCGCATAGGTGCGTCGCGCGAACGCGCCAAAAGTGGGCGGCACGCGCCCGACCTGGATGTCGAAGTCGCGGGCAGTCCATGGCCGGATTCGCAGGTAGAGCGCGTACGGCTGGACGTCCGAGAAATTCTCGGTGCGCACTTCGGTGAGGATGGTGAAATGGGGACCCGCCTTCACCGCGGCCGAGCCGTCGATGCGCACCTCGCGCAGCGCCGAGTGCGAGTAATCGGTGTAATTGAAGAAACCCTGGTCGTTGCGACAGAGATCGTCTGGCGCCAGCTCGCAACCGTACGTCGCCAGGACCTCGCCGCTCACCGTCACGCGCCCGTCGGCAAAGGCAATCGGTTCGGAAGGCAGCAATTGGGCAGCGGCAGGGGACGCGGCCAACGCCCAGACCACCCACGCCAACCGTGCGGCGGTGCTGCCCCTGCGCTTCATGATGACGGCGGAATTATAGCCCGCGAGAAACGGTGAACCGTATTTCCAGCGTGCCTGGGAGGAGCCGCGTGAGCGTAGCGTCTGGATACGGGGAGAGACGCGTAATCGAGATGATGTCTCGGCCGTTGTCGGTCCAGCTCCGTGCGACGCGAACGCGCGTCCCGCCGTACAGCCGGGCCAGCCGGGCGCGGTCATAGGTGCCCCCCGTGCCGAACGCATCGAGCGCCTCGAGTGCCTCCGAACCCGGCTCATCGAGCGGGGCTGGCGACGTGCAGACCTCGTACTGGCCCACGTGGGGCCGCATCGGTGTGAACAACGCCGCGAGCACTGGATCACACGTCCCGGGTGTGCCGGCCGCCGCCGCAGCTAGTAGAATCAGGGTGAGGGCGTATATCATCTGGCGAAATCATAAGGGGACTGGGGATTGGGGACTGGGGATTTGAGGGATTGGTGACCGATCACCAGGAATCCCCAATCCCCGATCCCCAATCCCCTCCAGGATCAACGAATGGGCCTCATCGATCACAAGTTCGAAGACAACTTCATCACCACCAGCATCGACCGCGTGCTCAACTGGGCGCGGGAGTCATCCATCTGGCCGATGGGCTTCGGCCTCGCCTGCTGTGCGATTGAAATGATGGCTGCGTCGGCGTCGCGCTATGACATCGCCCGGTTCGGGGCGGAAGTGTTTCGCGCCTCTCCACGGCAGTCGGACCTGATGATCGTCGCCGGGACGGTAACCAAGAAAATGGCGCCGGTGCTGCGCCGCCTGTACGACCAGATGCCGGAGCCGAAGTGGGTCATCTCGATGGGCAGCTGCTCGAATGCCGGCGGCCCGTTCCCGACGTACAGCGTGTTGCAGGGCGTGGACAAAGTGGTGCCGGTGGACGTCTACGTGTCGGGCTGCCCCCCGCGGCCGGAAGCGCTGCTCTACGGCCTCATGCGGTTGCAGGACAAGATTCGGAAGGAAGGGACCGTGCTCCGCAGAGAGCGCGTCATCATGGCGAACACGAGCGAACCGGTTCTGGTCGGTGACGCCCTGTCGCGGGGCGGGCGGTCATGATCCTCAAGTTGCTGAAGACGATCTTCCTCGTCGACCTGGTGAAGGGGCTGTGGGTCACCCTCAAGTACACGCCGCAGCCGGCGTTCACCTTCCAGTATCCGGCGGAGCGGCGGCCGACGGCCCCGCGCTTCCGGGGGGTGTTGCGGCTCCAGACCGAGCCCGGCACAGGCGCCCAGACCTGCATCGTCTGCGATCAGTGCGCGAAGGCGTGCCCCGACGACCTGATCGCACTCGGCGGCCATCGTGAGCCGGGTCAGAAGATTAAAGTCCTCGACTACTTCGACTTCAACCTCTCGCGTTGCAGTTTCTGCGGGCTTTGTGCGGAGGTGTGTCCGACCAAGCCGATCAAGGCGTTGATCATGAGCGAGGATTACGAATTGGGCAGCTACAACCGCGACACCCAAATCCTGCGCGTGGATCAGATGTACGACGGCGTGCCGATCGAGCAGTACACGCACTGAAAAATTTTTCACTTCTCGAAAGTCCCGGATCCGTGGACAATCGCGATCCACTGGATTCCGTTTCGGCCTGATTCTTGAAGAGCTGGGGGGTTCATGCGCAGCGCCATCCGTGTCGCCGCGGCGTCGGCTCTTGTCGCGGCTGCGTCTTTCGCCATTCGCGCCGACGCCACGCCGCCGTCGCAGGCGTCGGAGATCCAGCTCCAGCTCGGCGATCTGCTGTTCTCTGAAGGCAAGTACCTCGACTCGCTGGACGCTTACCGCATTGCGCTGAAGACCGCGGAGTCGGACGCCGCGCGTCGCCCGCGCATCGGCGTGATCGCGTCGGCGCTGCGCGTGGCGGAGTTCGACCTGGCGCGGGTCGAAGCCGAGAAGCTCTTTCAGGCCGATCCCAAGAGCCCGGACTCGATGACGTTGTACGGCGACGCGCTCTGGTCGTCGGGCCTGTTCCAGGAGGCGGAAAGCGAATATCGCGACGCGCTCGCGGCGGCGCCGGAGCTCGCGCGCGGCCACCACGGCATGGCGAAGGCGCTCGCCGCGCGCAGCCGCCTCGACGAGGCGATGAACGAAGCGCAGGCGGCGCTGCGTCTCGCGCCGCGCGACCTGGAGATTCATCACACGGTCGGCACGATCTACGAACGGCAGCACCGCTACGAGGAAGCGGCCAACGCCTATTCGAACTACGT
>DATFXR010000427.1:0-12738 GCA_035315685.1 Vicinamibacterales bacterium
CGAGCCGGCGCGCAGTTATGCCGTGTCGTCGTTCGGCCCCGGCTTCGGCGCGCTGGTCGGCACCGATCGCACGGCGATGCTCGGCGCGGATTTTCCCGAGACCTCCTGGCGCTACGATCTCGATGCCGCCCGCAACACCGCCCGCGCCTCGTCCCGCGACGGGAAGCACACCTGGGAGGTTCCGCTGGCGCCGTTTCTCGGCTGCCTGGGCGTCGCGCCCGCGGCCGCGGAAGTCCGCAGCACGATCGTGCCAGGGCCGTTCGGCGGCAACATGGACTGTCCCGAGGTGCGCGCCGGCAACACGGTGTTCCTCGGCGTGAACGTACCCGGCGCGCTGTTGTCGTTCGGCGACGGCCACTACGCGATGGGCGACGGCGAGATCATGGGCGCGGCCATCGAAGGCGCGATCAACGTCGAGCTGTTCGTCGAGCTCGTGAAGCGTCAGGCGACGCCGGTGCCGCGGATCGAGAACGCGGATGAAGTGATGTTCGTCGGTTCAGGCCGTCCGCTGGAAGACGCGGCGCGCGTCGCGTTCAAAGCGACGGTCGGCTGGGTCCGCGAGCGCACCGGCATGACCGAGCTCGACGCGTATCAGTTCGTCTCGCAGGTCGCTCGTGCACCAATCATCCAGCTCGTCGATCCCGAATACACCGTGCTCGTGAAGATTCCCAAGGCCCGGGTTCCGGCGCATTAGAGTCGGACCAGCGGCGGGTAAGCAACCGCAGAGAACGCAGAGCGCGCAGAGTTTTTTCTTAGAGGCTGTATCAAAACCCCCAACGGCCGGCTTCACTCGTGAGCGGCATCTGATTCGTTCGCCCGCACACGCGCCTTCAGCTCCTCGACCCAGTTCAGCACCAGGTTGATGTGACCGGCGTTTCCTGCTCGGTGGCTTCCACCATGAGAAACCGCCGGCCATCGGGCGACGCGTCGTACATCGGGATCGTGCCAGCCGTGGGCAGGTAGTGACGCTCGAAGACCAACATGCGCTTGCTCGAGGAAAATGTGGGCTGCCCCTTTATCGTCTGCCGGGGCTGACGACGTCCATCACCCAGATGTCGGAAATATCCTCGCGCCAGGAAAAGTAGACGTAGCGCCCGTCGGTTGCCGGATCGTTTTCAAGATAGCCTCGCCTGCCGACGAAGTTCGTCAGCGGACGCGCGGGCTTGCCGTCGACCGTCGCCTGCCAGAGATTTGCGCCGTAGACGAAAACGATCGAATGCCCATCTGGGAACCACTTCGCAAATCGCCCCTGCATCTTTGTGATGAGAATCGGATCGCCGCCAGCGAGCGCCACTCGCCAGATGCCCTTCTCGTTGTTGGCCGCGAACCATCGGCCATCGGGTGACATCGCTCGCGCCCCAGCGTCCGGCGACGTACGCACCGGCGGGTCACCTCCAACCTTTCGTGGTTCGCCGCCGGCCGCCGGGATTGAATACAACCCACCGACACCGACATAGAAGACCGTTGCGCCATCGGGAGACCATTTCTCGTGCAAGGCTCGTCCAGCATGTGTTAGTTGCCGTGCGGGACCACCACCGACCGGCGCAATCCAGATCTCACGTTGACCACTGCGAAACGCGTAGTACGCGATCTCGCGTCCGTCCGGCGACCACTGCGGCGCCCAGTCCGGCGTCGGATCGGACGTGATCTGTTGCATCTCGCCACCGGGCGCCGGCAGGACCCAGATGTCGGGATTGCCGCTGCGATCGGACTGAACTGCGAGCCGTTCACCGTCTGGCGAAATGTCGAAGAATTCGATGTGCGCCTGGTCCACGGTGATTTGCTGCGCGTCCGCCCAGGTCGCGGCGCGCTCACCCAGAACAGGCACGCGCCACACGTTGGCGACCTTCCTTCCCTTGGCATAGGCGACTCGCTTGCCGTCCGGGGAGAGCGCCGCCTCCAGAACATCGACAGCAGTCGTGACCCGTTCGGGAAGTCCAACCGGCGCACCGTCCCCATCGAGCCGCTGCTGCCACAAGTCGCGCGTGCCTCCTCGGTTCGAACTGAAGTAAATCGTGCGCGAATCGGGCGACCAGCTTGGGTTCCATTCCTCAGTACGGCCGTCGGTGATTGCGTGCGCCCTGCCGTCGCTCAAGCTGAGCACGCGGACGCGCGTCACTTGCGACGTGTAGCCGCCAGCCTGGTCGACGTAGGCGACAAATCTCCCGTCGGGCGACCACGTCACGTCCAGTCGACCAGCGTCGCCTGGCAGTGGACCTTTTCGCTTCGTAGCGTTTTGGACATCGAGACGCTCCAGCCCAATCCCCGATGCGCTGTCAAAGAAGGGATACGCGAGCTCAGACCCATCGGGCGACCACGCGGCAGGAATCCCGCCCGTGAGGTTTGGCATCGCTGCGACCTTTCGCGCGCTTCCAGCCAACGCCGACATCAGATATGTGCCGGCGCCGTCCTGATCCGAGTAGAACGCAATCTGCCGGCCGTCCGGTGACCACCGCGGCAATTGGCTGTCGCCGCGAAAGTCTGCTGTGCGATTGATTGCCTGCCCGCCGCTCACCTGGGCGATCCAGATATCCTGCTTGCCGCCCTGATCGGATTGATACGCAAGCATGTGGCCGTCAGGCGACCACGCCGGCCGCCTTTCAATCGCGACGGAGCCAGCAATCAGCACAGGATTCGCCAACGTCGGTGCCGTCACCGCGATACTGCGCAACCGAAGGGCCAAGAGGACAAGAAGAAGAACGCCGACCGAGCTTCCGGCCAGCAGCCACCAGGTCCGTTTGAACGTACGGTGCGCGCTGCTCGCCGACGGGAGCGACCCACGCGCGAGCTCGCCGGATTCGAGCAGCTGTTTCACTTCTTCGAGTTCGTTTCTCAGGTCGACGGCCGTCTGGTACCGGCGCGACGGATCTTTCACCAGACAGCGTCTGACGATCTGGGCCAGGTCGCGCGGCTGCGTCTGATTGAGCTCGGTAATCGCGCGCGGCGAGTCTTTGACAATGGACGAGATCACCGAAATGCTCGTGTCGCCCCTGAACGGCCGCTCACCGGTCGCCAGTTCGTAGAGCATGACGCCCAGCGAGAAGATGTCCGACCGATGGTCGACCGGTTTCGCTTCGGCCTGTTCCGGCGACATGTAGGCGACGGTGCCGACGATTCGGCCCTCGCCCGTCACGGGCGCAGTTGGCAGTCCCGTCGCGGCCGCTTCGACCGGTGCCGCCTCCACGAGTTTCGCCAGGCCAAAATCGAGCACCTTCACGCGCCCGTCGGTCGTCACCATCACGTTGGCTGGTTTCAGGTCGCGGTGCGCGATGCCTTTCTGATGGGCCGCACTGATGGCATCGGCCAAGGGGATTGACACGTTCAGAAACCGAGCCAGCGGAAGGCCGCCCCGTGGAATCAGATCGCTGAGCGGCTTGCCGTCGACGTACTCCATCGTCAGAAACAACACCCCATCCGATTCTTCAACGGAGTGGATGGTGACGATATTCGGATGGTTCAGTGCGGCGATGCTCTGGGCTTCCCGGTCGAACCGCGCGCGGCGTTCGGGACTCGCGATACTCGCCTCGCGGAGGACCTTGATCGCGATCGTGCGATTGAGCTTGAGATCGCGGGCGCGATACACGTCGCCCATGCCGCCGCCGCCGATCTTGGTCTCGATCTCGTACTGACCGAGGTGTATGCCCTTTGTGAGGGCCATGATTACTTCGAAGGCACGTGAGCCTTCAGCTCTTCGGTCCAGCTGAACACCACGATGATATTCGAATACGTCGCACTGGGCTCGGACGCACCAATCGATTCGATCTTCGAGAACCGTTGGTCATCGGCTGACGCATCATGCGTGCGGCCGCCGATGCTCGCCTCGCCGAAGTAGTACGGCCCGTCAGGCAGCTTTGTCGCCGGGTCAGCGCTCCACGTCGCGCCGCGTCCCGCGCGCACGCTCATCAGCGCTCCGATTGTCAGGTAGAACAGTTCTTGCATGTTCCGAGCCCAACATCTGCCAAGGCATGCCGCTGCGAAGGACGAAGACATGCCGGTCAGACACGCGCGATCCGCGACGCGCGGCCGTCGGCCTTTTGGCCGACGGGTGGAATTGGCAAGAACGGTTGGACAAGATCCCACAACGCATCTGGAAGCAGTAGTGGCGGCCATGCCCGCTCACGCTACCTCGTCTACGGGATCAGGTTTCGGATGTTTTGTTACACGCTGTTATACGTACAAAAACGAATTCTGCGGTCTCTGCGGGCTCCGCGGTTGCTTTCCCTGCCTCGCTATCGCTGTCTCGTCCCACCCGAGCCGGATTGCAGCAGCTTGCGACGGCGGTCGAGTTCCTGCGACCACTTCGCAGATTCGTAGGCGAGCGTGACGGTCATGTTTCCGCCCACCGATAGCGACATGCCGGCCGTGCCGTCCAGATCGTCCCGATCCCACGTCGCGCCGACGAATCCCTTGCCGCTGCGGATCGCCGTCGCCTCGCGCCCGACGTGACGGCCGCCGTCGAACGGCGCCTTCCAGTCCTCGACGTCCGCATGCGTGTCGCCGAATTCGTCCATCAGCGCGCGCTTGAAGTCGCGGTAGAACGGCAGGCATTCGCTGTCCGAGGTGATGAAGTTGACGAGCATCTTCTCGAGCGCCTCGCGCTCGTCGTACATCGCGACGACGAGCACTTGCCGGCCGTCGATCGTGCCAGTGAACGTCTGGTCGACCGGGAAGGCCGTTGGACCGACCTTGAGCGAAGCCGGCGTCAGTCCAAGGCCGCCCATCGCAGTCGCGACCTCAGACGGGCTCGTGCCGAACGGCACGCCCCCGAGCACCTTGCTACGCTCCTGCGCGAACGTGGATGACGCCATGAGCAGCACTGCTGCCACCGTCGTGACGACTCGACGAACCATCGCGAACTCCTGCTTCCTGAGCTGAACCTGTGTGCAACCGTGCGCAAACACCAGCCGGCGACTACACAAGTCCTGAGATCGCATGTCGGAGCCGACCGCAGGACCGTCTTCGAGAGCGGCGTCCAGTCCGTCGCAGCGTCCGCTCTCGAGCGGGCGCTACGCCGACATGAATGCGCGCTGATGGTCGATTGTGAGAGTGAGCCCCTCGAAAATGATTATCGGTCAGTCGTGGGCGCTGTGATAGTCATTTTCGCCACGAGATTCGTCATTTTTCACGATCGAGCGCGTCGCGAAGTTTCTCGGCCAGTGACCCAAATCCGGTCGACTGCCCCTCGACGCGCACGTTGTACTCACGCACCTCCTCTGTGTCGCGCGCGTCCTGAATCGCCTTGACGCTGAGGCGAATCCGCCGACCTGACGGATCCACTTCGAGGACCTCGACCTCGACGTCGCGGCCGACGGGCAACGCCTGAGCAATATCGGCTTCCCGGGTGACGCCGGTTTCGCTCATCGGGATCAGGCCAGTCCGTCCCGGGGCAAGGAAAACGAAGACGCCGAACCGCTCGTGACGCTCCACTCTCCCGATCAGGCGTGCGCCAGCCACGATCTCGAGGGCAGAGGGGGTTTTGAGACCGGCGCGGGCGGATCCTTCCGGCAGGAGCGCGACGCCAATCCGCTTCTTCTCGAAATCGATGCTCAGGATCTCGACGGTCGCCGGCATCCCCGTCGCGACCCCGCTGGACCAGCCTTGCGATCGTCCCGTTGGCGCGAAGGTAGACGCGTGCGCCAGCGCTTCGACGCCTGGCTCGAGCTCGACGAACGCCCCGAACTCGGCGATACGGGTGACGCGTCCGCTCCTCACCTGGCCGATTGCGTAGGTCTCGTGCACGCGCGACCACGGATCTTCGCTGAGCTGTTTCAGCCCGAGCGAAATCTTCTGCTTGTCTTCGTCGACGCGCAGGACCTTGACCGTGATCTCGTCTCCAGCCTTGACGACCTGTGACGCGTCCGACACGCGTGACCACGCCATCTCGGACACGTGCAGCAGGCCCTGCACGCCGCCGCCGAGATCGACGAACGCACCGAAGTCGCGCACGGAGACGACGCGTCCCTGCAGGATTGCACCGGCGACGATCGATCGCCGGACCTCCGCGGCGGTCTCCTGCTGCTGTTGCTCGAGCAGCGCGCGGCGCGACACGACGAGGTTCCGGCCGTTGTCCTTGTATTCGATGATCCGGAACTCGTAGACGCGCCCCTCGTGTGCCGATGGATCGGCGCGCGCGAGATCGATCTGGGAGACGGGACAGAACCCGCGCTGGCGGCCGATCCGCACCTCGTATCCGCCTTTCACAGCCCGTTCGACCTTTCCTTCGACCGGAAGACCGGTGCGGTAGGCGTCCTCGAGTTGCCGGTCGGTCGCGGCGCCCCGCGCCAGCCTGCGCGACAGCGTGAGCCCGCCCGCCGTGGACACGACGAGCGCGTGAATCCGATCGCCGACGGCGACGTCGAGCCGTCCTTCATCGTCTTTCAGCTCGCCGATGTCGATGGTCGCCTCGCCTTTGCCGCCAACATCGACGAACGCCACCTCCGGCCCGATCGCGACGATGGTGCCCTCGATGGTCTGCCCTTTCTCGACGCGCTTCGCCTTGACCGACGCCTCGAACAGCGCGGCGAAGTCCTCGGTCGGATCGCTCACGGCACGCTCCTCCTGATGGTCATGGACCTCAACGATCTCACATTTCGCTGGCCCGGCCGTACGGTCCCGGGCCGGAAGGCGTTAGACTGACCGGACCACGCTTCAGGTACTCATGATGAGAATCGTCACAGCGGCCGCGGTCGCGGTATGCCTTGCGTTCGCCGGCGGAAACGTCGGCCACGGCTGGTCCGCACCGCCAGCACAACCCTTTTCAGGCTGGACGACCGTCCCGCTCGAGAACGGTCCCAACGAAGTCGACATCGATGGAGACGGACGGCAGGACCTCGTGTTCGCAGCCTGGCGCGACAATGGCAACGCCCACGGCTACGGACTCATCACTTTTTACCGCCGCGGCCCCGCTCGAGACATGACCTGGGAGCTCGTTCCTTTCTTTGACACGAAGCCGGCTGGAGAGGATTCGTTTCACACCATTCACGGGGCCGATTGTCAGCTGCGCGGCATTGCCGTCGTGCGCCGGTCAGCGTCTGCGCGTGAACCGATTACCGTCATCGTCGGCGACCGTGAGTTCGGCCGCTCGTTCGCCGATTCGGCCAGCGTCAGGTTCGTCGTGTACAGCGTTGCGACAAATCCTGACAGCACGCCGGGATGGCCGCCGGTCTATTTCAAGGCTGAGAGAACCATCACGTCGAAATCCAAGTACTGCGACGTGAACGAGGCGTTCGTCCAGGAGCTCGGAATTCGCACCGGAAAATAGTCGCCGATTGGAGCAGCTCATGAGACTGCGAATGGGAGCGTGGCGTGTGCTCGCGATCGCGTCGCTCAGCGTCCTTGCCCGGGACCACCATGTTCACGCAGGCGCACCGATTCCACCCAAGTCGGGGGCATCGATGTGCGTGCTGACGCCGGCTGATTTCCAAAGTGCCGGCGTGACGAACGCGGCGAAGCCCACCGCGAACGTTCAGGACGGCGGCGGCAGCGTGTACTGCGTCTACAGCGGCAAGTCCGCGGCGACTGGCGGAATCGAGCTGGATGTCTTCTATCCGGCGGGATCGACTGTGGCGGAAGCGCAGGCGACCTACAAGACTGCCGTGGACGAAGGGCCGCCGCTCAAGCCGATCAGTATCCCTGGGGCCGACGAGGCGCACTGGTCGGCCTCGGCCACTTCCGGTGGCCCGCCGTTCGCATCCCTCGCGGTCCGCCGATCGACTCTCGTGTTCACGCTCGGGATTCCTGCAGGCAGCAACTCACAAGCGCAAATCGTGAAGCTCGCCGGCATCGTGCTTCAGCGGTTGTGAAGCCGGGAGGATCGACCGCACGAACCCGGCTCTGATTGATCTGGTATGACCGACGGCCCGACCGGGTCTTCCGTTCCTGAACGGATTGGCGTCTATCAGGTGGTAGCGCGGCTGGGTGCGGGCGCGATGGGCGAGGTGTACCGCGCCCGCGACACGAGTCTGGAGCGCGACGTCGCGATCAAGATTCTGCCGGCAACGCTCGCGAGCGATCCGGATCGGCTCGCACGCTTCGGTCGCGAAGCTCGCATTCTGGCGGCGCTCAACCACCCGAACATCGCCGCAATCTTCGGCGTCGAGGAGGGGCCGGACGGCGTCCACGCATTGGTCCTGGAGCTGGTCGACGGCCCCACGCTCTCGGATCGGATTGCCGCCGGACCGATTCCGCCCGGGCAGGCGCAACACATCGCGGTGCAGGTGGTCGAGGCGCTCGCCGCGGCTCACGAGCGCGGCATCGTGCACCGCGACCTGAAGCCAACGAACATCAAGTTGACGAGCGACGGGCGCGTCAAGGTGCTCGACTTCGGTCTCGCGAAGGCGGCTGCGCGCGGTGATGGCGCGGATCCGAACGCGCTGACGATCACCATGGACGCCACCGCGCCGGGGACGCTGCTCGGCACCGTCCCGTACATGAGTCCGGAGCAGGCGCGCGGACTCGACGTCGACCGGCGAACCGACATCTGGGCGTTCGGCTGCGTACTCTACGAGATGCTCGCGGGAAGGGCGGCGTTTGCGGCGTCGACTGCGGCGGACACGATCGCCGCGATCCTCGGCCTGGAGCCCGATTGGTCAGCGCTGCCATCGAACACGCCGGCGGGCGTCCGTCGCCTGCTGCAGCGCTGCGTCGAGAAGGATCCCGAGTGCCGCCTGCGCGACATCGCCGACGCGCGCGCCGACCTCGTCGAACGGCGCGCTGACGCGCTAGCGCAGGCCGGTCAACTGGAGAGCAGCCTCTATGGGCGGGCGCTCGCCGCGTTCGGAGCGGGCAGTCCCTATCGCCTCTGGGAAGTCACGCAACTCCGCGCCAGCTTCCTTCAGTACCCGATCATTGCGTTTCTCAGCTGGAAGGTCACATCCGCCATACCCGGCTCACGTGGCCTGCTGTTCTTCTTCGCAGCAGTCGTCTGCATCCTCGTGCTCATCACCGTGCGAGTGATGCTGCTCACGACGGGCGCCATGGAGCGACAGCGCCTTCCCCAGCGGGTGCGAGGAGCGGTGCCCTGGCTTCGCACGGGTACGATCGCGTTGACGGTGTTGCTCTGGTGGATGGCCGCCCTGGTCGTGGCATCACACCCGATCCTCGCGACACTGCTCGGGGTCATCGGCGCGGCGGAGGCCGTCGCGGCCGTCTTCGGGGAGCCGTGGATCGAGCGGGCCGCCTTTCCACATATAGCCGAGGCGGAGCCGGTTCAAACGTCAGCGGAGAACAGGACGCGGACACGCCTCACGCTACGTGACGATCGCGCGAGGCGCCGAAGAATCAGGCGCACGAAATCCTAAGAGCCTCTTCGACCCACCCGACGCACCCGACCCACCTGACCTACCCGACCTACCGAGGCAGCTTGCGATCGAGGTTCGCGGCCTGGTACGCGAATGTGGCCATCACGACCGCGGCCTGCTTCGTGTTGTCGAGATTCACCCGCTCGATCGTGTCCATGTTGGTGTGGTGCGTGCGGATGTCGTAGTTGCCGTAGTCCTGAATCGGGTTGAAGCCGGGCACACCGGCGTCGATGAAGCTCAGATGATCGGTCGAGCCGACCGGCTCGATGATGTTGCGGCGCGCGCCGATCGCCTTGAGCGGCTCGAGCCAGCTGTCGAAGATCGGGCGGACCTCTGCCTTGTTCTGAAGATACCAGCCGTAGATCGCGCCGGTGCCGTTGTCGATGTTGAAGTAGACGTCGAACTTGTCGCGCGCCGCCTTGTTGGCGTCGCCGGCCAGATGCCGGGCGACCCACGCCTTCGATCCGAGCAGCCCCTGCTCCTCGCCGCCCCACAGCGCCGCGCGGATCGTCCGACGCGGCCGCGCATCGACTGTCTTCAGGATCCGCATCGCTTCCATCACCGTCGTGACGCCGTCGGCGTTGTCGGTCGCGCCGACACCGGTGTGCCACGAGTCGAGATGGCCGCCGATCATCACCACCTCGTCACGCAGGACCGGATCGCTCCCCGGTAGTTCCGCGATCACGTTGTCGGCATTGCCGCCCTCGTCTTCGTAGAAGGTCGCCTGCACGTTGACGCGCAGCTTGACCGGGATGCTCTGCTGGAGATAGCGCAGGATCACGTTGTAGTGCTCGCCGCTGATCGTCAGCGACGGCACTGCGCCCGGACCGCCGTCCCGGCCGGTCACGAACACGGTCCCATGCTCGCCGATGCTCGGCTTCACGATCGCACCCGCGCCAGCGGCCTTCAACGCGTTGGTGACACGCTGCGCGCGCTGCTGCGGCGTCTCCTCACCCGCTCTCGGCGGGCGATTGCCGACGCTGGTCGCGTAGGCCGCGGAGTTCGGCTCATAGTTCGGGTCGCTCGGCTGCGGACGGTCCTTGCGCACGAAGTTCGCCATCATCGGCTGCGTGAGGACGATCGCGCCCTTCAGCGTGCCGGCCAGTGCGGCGATTTCTTCAGACGATTTCCCGGCGACGAGCACCGGCGCGGCAACGATGTCGCCGCTGGTCGCGGCGGACCAGCCGTCGGCGTAGCCGATCAGCGGCAGATAGCGCGGCTCGATCATCTCGACGGTGAGCTTCTGGAGCTCCCATCCTCGACCGAACTTCCACGGCTCGGTGCGAACGTTCGACAGTCCGTAGGAAGCCAGCCGGTCGCGCGTCCACGCGACCGCGCGCTTGTACGCCGGCGATGCGGTCAGGCGCGGACCGATGTTGATCGTGAGGTGGTCGAAGATCGTTTGCGCCTGCGAGCGCTCGAGACCTTCGCTTCTGATGCGCGCCAGCGTCGGGTCTCCGCTCTGTGCGCGCGCGCCGATGACAGCGAGGATGGCGAGCGCGTATGTGATTGTGATCCTCGTCATGGCTAATGGCTAATGGCTGATGGCTATGGTTGATGGCTTGTGATTCCCGTCAATGGCTGATGGCTATGGCAAATGGTTGAAGCCTTTAGCCATTAGCCATCAGCCATTGACAGTGACAGCGTCAGTGACGCCTGTCAGTGACGACCGTCAGCGGCGGCAGCGGGATCCAGCCGCCGTGGAGGCCTCACCCGCGCCAGCACTGCGCGCCAGCCTTTGTTCAGCGCGATCTCCTCGAGCGCGTCGAACTTCTCGTATGCGACCGGCACGAGCAGCAGCGTCAGGAACAGGCACAGCGACTGGCCGCCGATGATCGTCATCGCAATCGCCGCCCGGCCGGTGCCGCCGATCCCGAGACCGAGCGCGGTCGGGATCAGGCCGGCGATGATTGCGCAGGTCGTCATCAGAATCGGCCGCAGACGGGTGCGGCACGCCTCGACGATCGCCTGCCGCAGCGGAATGCCGCGCGCGCGCAGCGTGTTCGCGTAGTCGACCTGCAGAATCGAGTTCTTCTTGACGATGCCGAGGAGGAGCAGCATGCCGAGCGCGCTCCAGAGATTCAGCGTGCGCCCGGTCACCCACAGCGTGAACAGCGCGAACGGCACCGAGATCGGCAGCACCAGCATGATGACGATCGGCTGCACGAAGCTCTCGAACTGCGCCGCCAGCACCATGTAGACGAAGATCATCGCCAGCCCGATCGCCAGCATCAGGTTCGCCGTCGTCTCGTCGAGAATCTTCGACTGCCCCTGCAGCCGGTAGGTCATCGTCGGCGGCATGTTGAGGCCGGCGAGCAGCGCGCGCACGTCGGCGGACGTCTCGTCGAGCGCGTGGCCGGGAGCCACGTCGGCGGTCATCATCACCGTGAACTGTCGATTCGATCGCTGCAGCGCGCTCGGACCGAGTCCCCGCTCGACGCGGGCGATGTTGTCGATCCGCACCGGGCCGTTGATCGACGGCACCGTCAGCCGGCCGATCTCCTGCGCGTCGCGACGCTGGTTCTCGAGGACCCGGATCTTGATCGGGTACTGCTCCTGGCCCTCCTTGTAGAACGAGATCTGATCGTCGCCAGCCACGGCAAGGCGCAGCGTGTTCCCCACGGTCGCCATCCGCACTCCGAGGTCGGCCGCTCGGCGGCGATCGACCGCGATGTGGATTTCAGGGTTCGACACGCTCAGGCTCAGCTTCGGCTCCGCGATGCTCGGCGTCTGCTGCGCCACTTCGAGCGCCTTCATCGAGTAGTCGGTCAGCTGCTTGAGATCCGGTCCGAGGATGTTGGCGGAAATCGCGTATCCGCCGGCGCCTTCACCGCTGCCGAGGGCGTTGCGCTGCGAGATGCTGGGCCGGAGGCTCGGGTGCCGCGCCAGCCGTTTGCGCAGCTCGGTGATGATCTGCGCCTGCGTGTGCTTGCGCTGGTCGATCGGCAGCGCCTGGAAGTTGAAGTGGATGTGCGTGACGTTGCTGCCGCCGCCGCCGCCGGCGACGCCGCTGCCGCCCGGATTGACGAGCGGCTCGATCGCCGCGACGCCTTCGATCCCTTCGAGCTCCTTCAGGACGTTGAACGCGATTTCCTGCGTCCCTTCAATCGAGGTGCCCTCCGGCGCGTCCATGTGGGCCGTCCACTCGCCCATGTCCTCGGTGGGCACGAACTCGCGTCCGACCATCCGGTTCAGCGGGAACATCAGCAGGAACGTCACCGTCGAGATTCCGATGACGATCCATGCATGATCGAGCGCCCAGTTCACCTGTCGCTCGTACCAGACGTCGAGCCAGTGAAAGAAGCCGTGCTCCTTGGTCTTGTGATCGGCTTCCGCGTCGGCGAGCTTCAGGAAGCGCGAGGACAGCATCGGCGTGAGCGTGAAGCTCACCAGCATCGACACCATGATCGAGAACGCCATCGTCCAGCCGAACGGGTTG
>DATFXR010000428.1:0-2577 GCA_035315685.1 Vicinamibacterales bacterium
AAGCAGTCGCCCGACGATCCGGCTGTCGCCTCGTACCTGATCGAAGCAAACCTCGCCGCGAAGAAATACAACGCCGCCGCCGATCTCGCGAAAGCGGCGCTCACGCAGAATCCGAGTGACCTGCGGCTCACACGGCTTCACGCGCAGGCCCTTCGCCACACTGGCAAGGCAGACCAGGGGATCACGCTGCTCGAGAACGCGCTGAAAGCGCACGGCGACGACCCGCTCGCCTACATCTCGCTCGCGCAGCTCTATTCCGACGTCGACCGCGGACCACAGGCGCTGAAGGTGCTGCAGGACGCGCAGGCGAAGTTCCCGCACGACGATTCGATTGCGTTCGAGCTGGGCACGGTCTACGACAAGCAGAAGAAGTTTGCCGAAGCAGAGGCGGCGTTCCGATCGGTGCTGTCGCGTGATCCTGAGAACGCGATCGCGCTCAACTACCTGGGCTACATGCTCGCCGAGCGCGGCGAACGGCTCGATGAATCGGTCGACTACCTGCAGAAGGCCTTGCAGATCGAGCCGGACAACGGTTCCTACCTCGACAGCCTCGGCTGGGCCTATTTCAAGTCCGACAAGCTCGATCTCGCGGAAGCCAATTTGAAGCGCGCCGCCGACCAACTGCGCACGAATTCGGTGATTCAGGATCATTACGGCGACGTGCTCGCCAAGCTGGGTCGCTATGACGAGGCGATCGCTGCCTACACGCGCGCGCTCAACGGCGACGGCGACTCGATCGACAGGGGCGACATCGACAAGAAGATCAAGTCCGCGAAGCAGAAGCTCCCCAAGAAGTGACGGCCGCCACGTCGTGTTTTCCCGTCTTCGTGGCCTCCTCCTGTGCGGCGCGATCGGTGCAGCCTCCTGCGCGCCGCGTCTCACCAAACTGCCATCGGGTCCAGGGACCCCTGCGCCCGACCTCGGCCAGGCCGTGGCCGGAGCGACCGAGGCGTGTGGTCGCGTTCAATCGCTGACGGCTGAAATCGCCGTCACCGGGTCGGTGGGTGGGCAGCGGACGCGCGCGCACCTCGTCGCCGGCTTTGCGCCCACGGCCGGACGCATCGAGGCGGTCGCGCCGTTCGGTGCGCCGCTGTTCATCTTCGTGGCGGCAGGAACAGACGGTACGCTCTTGTTCCCGCGCGACAACCGCGTCGTCGAGCACGGCCGCCCCGCGGAGCTGCTCGAGGCGGTGGCCGGCGTTCCGCTCGCGTCCAACGATCTGCTGCGAACGATGACCGGATGTGCGATGCCCGAGCGGCTCGGCAGCCCGCAGGCGCTCGGGGAGAACTGGCGCACGTCGGCTGGCGAGGGCGGCGCGAAGATCTATCTGCACCGCGAGTCGTCCGCGGCGCCGTGGCGTCTCGTCGCCGTGTTCCATCCCGGTCAGGGCACGCAGTGGAGCTGGCGTGCCGACTACGACGCGTTCCAGAACGGCCTGCCCACCGTGATTCGCTTTGCCAGCGCCGAGCGCGATCGATTCAACATCCAGCTGACGTTGTCGCAGGTCGAGACGAACGTTCCGCTGGGGCCGGAGACGTTTCGCGTCGATGTGCCGCGCGACGCCGAGCGCGTCAGCATCGATCAGCTGCGGCGGTCGGGCGGTGCCGCGCCCGCGAAGGCGCGCAGCCGGTAGTTCGATGCGCGTCCGCGCGTTCGCGAAAATCAATCTCTCGCTGCGTGTGCTCGGCACTCGCGACGACGGATTTCACGAACTGCGGACGATCTTCCAGTCGATCTCGCTCCACGACTCGCTGACGATCCGCCGGGCGCGCGGAGCGTTCCGCCTCACGTGCGATGACCAGCAGTGTCCCTGCGATGACACGAATCTGGTCTGGCGGGCGGCGGATCGCGTGTGGACGGCGGCACGGCGGCGCGGCGCGCCGCGCGATCTGACGGTTCACCTGCGAAAGCGCATTCCGATGCACGCCGGGCTCGGCGGCGGCAGCAGCGACGCGGCCGCGGCGATCCGCGCGTTCGCGCGACTGTGGCGCGTCGACGATCGGCGCGCTCGCGCAATCGGGCACGAACTGGGCGCGGACGTGCCGTACTTCTTCGAGGGCGGAACCGTGCTCGGACTCGAACGCGGCGATCTCCTGTTCCCGCTGATCGATCGTCGGCGGGCGTCGGTGGTCCTCGTGTTGCCGAACTTCGGTGTGAGCACGAAGGACGCGTTCGCGTGGTGGGACAGCGCTCACTGGACGGACGGAGCGCGAAGGCTTCAGCCGGGCGGCCAGCGTCGGCGTGCGGAACCCTCGGCCGACGCGGTGACGCTACGATCGCAGGAGTTCGTCAACGATCTCGAACCGGTCGTCGCGCACCGTCACCCTGCGATTGCCCGGTTCGTCACGCAGCTGCGCGCCGCCGGCGCGGCGCACGCCGCGATGACGGGCAGCGGCTCGACTGTATTCGGCTTGTTCGAGTCGGAGCGCTCTGCAGCGCGCGCGGCGCGCGCCCTTACGTCGCGCTCGCAGACGGTGCTCGTCGCGCAAACCCTCAACCGCGTGCGCTACCAGAGGCTTGCGGCTATCTAACCCCATCGGATACACTTACCGTTTGCGCAGCATGGTTTCGGCCGCA
>DATFXR010000429.1:0-18089 GCA_035315685.1 Vicinamibacterales bacterium
TATCCATCGCATGGCGTAGAATGCCCTCGTCGTTGGACTGCCCTGCCCCTCAAATGGGAAGTCCAAGATGACCGAAATAACGATGAGTCGAAGAACGTCTCGCAGCAGGAAGGTTCTTCTGGGCCTCGCCGCGCTCATCATCGTGACAGTGGGAGGCGTCGGACTGTGGACCACGACGTGCCCCTGCAACCGCACGCCCGGATTCATGCTGCTGGGCGACGTGCAGCGGACGCCGGTGACCGACTGGCGTTTCGTCAACGACGTCCCGCTCTGCCAGATTCAGGTCTATGCCGGCATCATGCCGCACGCGGTGAATCTCAACTGCATGGCGACGCCTGACGGCCAGCTCTATCTCAGTTGCAGCGGATGCGAGGGCAAGTTCTGGGGCCGGCACGTGGAAGAGAACGCGCGGGGGCGCTTACGCCTCAACGGTCGCGTCTATCCGGTGATCTTCGCGAAGGTGACGGACCCGGGCGAACTGGACCGGGCCTGGGCGGCGAGAGTGAAGAAGCTGCAGGTATACGGCGAAGAGCCCTACAATCCCACGCCGCCTCCCGACGCGAAACGGCCCAAGGCGTGGGGCAGCTTTCGTCTGCGCTCGGCCGTTGACTAGAGGCGAGGGCGGCGAGTCTGTACCGGATGTGACCGCGCTGCGTCGGAAGGCACCTCGGTAGGCACGTGAACATTGCGATCACTGGAGCCAACAGCAGCGTTGGCAACATCCTGTTGCGCCACCTGGCCGCACGTGCCGACATCCGAGTCGTCGCCTGCGTTCGATCAGCGCGGGCCGCGGCTAGCCTGCTCTCCTCTCCACGCATCTCTACGCGCGCGATTGACTACGACGATGGCGAAGGACTGGCGGCTGCTCTGATTGGAACCGCGTGCGTGGTGCACCTCGCCGGCATTCTCTTCGAGAGCTCCACCTCCACCTATCAAACCGCCAACGTCGGCGCCACCCGGGCCGTGGTGGACGCGTGTCGGAAGGCGGGCATTTCTCGCGTGGTGCTGGTCAGCGTGCTCGGTGCGGACGCCAAGTCGACCAATCGGTTCTGGAGCTCGAAAGGCCGCGCCGAGTGCATCGTCGCCGAGTCAGGCCTCTCGGCCGCCATCATCCGCACGCCGATCCTGTTGGGGCCTGGCATGGCCGGGGCGCGCGCAGTCGTCCATGCGGCGGCCCAACCGACGGTTACCCTGCTGGGTGGCGGACGCCATTCGATCCGGCCCCTGGACGCCGATGATCTGAGCCGCGCTATCCTGCGCTGCTGTGAGACGTCAGGCGCGGGAGCGGCGGTCTACGAGCTGGTCGGACCGGAACCGACGGTGTATCGCGACGTGATTGTCAGGACGGCGGCGCTGATGGGCCGCGAGGTAGCGGTCCGATCGATGCCGGTCTGGCTCGCCAAGTTGGGGGCTGCCGTCGCGGGATGGACACGACAGGGTGGAATGACCCCCACTGTGATCGACGTCATCACATCGGACGAAGCCGTGCACGAGAACGCGGATGTCGCGCTCGGCGTGACCCTGACGCCGCTGTCGGCGACGCTCGAAAAACTCCTGTCGTCAAAGAATGCGGTGCCCCACCCGTGACCGAGTCCGCCGCGCCCTCGGCAACGAACCGGCCCACACGCGCCTCGAACACGCTGGGCCGAGCGGTCTTTCTGACCATCACGGCGGCGTGCTTCCTGTTCCTGTACTCCAGGCTGAACGGCGCCGCGGCCCGCGAGGGTCTCCCGCTCGTCGACTACATGACGCGCGTGTTCGCCAACGTTCGCTGGCTGCCCTGGCTGCTGCTGATGATGGTGTACTCGTGCTTCTACTTCACCATCGACACGCTCGTTGTCACCCGGGCGCTGAATTGGTTCATCAAGCCGATACGGTACCGGGACATCCTTCCGATCCGGGCAAGCGCCTACATCATCTCGCTCTTCAGCGAACAGATCGGCAAGGGCGCGATGGCGTACTACCTCAATCGACGCGACAACGTGCCGGGTTGGGAAGTCGCGTCCGTGATGCTGTTCATCATGTTCGGCGAGATCTTCTATCTCCTGATCTGGGCCACCGTCGGATTCATGCTCAGCCGGCACTCGCTGCCCGCGGTATTCGGAGTCATACCGGTCATCAGCCTGGGCGCCGCGCTGGTGTTCACGCTGTGGGTTCTCTACTTCCGCGGGACGATACTTCCAGGCAGCCAGTTTCGCGACAAGAGAATCTTCCACGCGTTCAGGAAGGCAACGCTCACGCACTACTTTCTGTTCTTCCTGCTGCGCTCTCCCGCCCTGCTGGCGGCAGTGGTCGTGTACACGATCGCGCTGAACCTGTTCGGAGTCCAGGCGTCGCTGCTACCCCTCTTGGGATACCTGCCGATCATCTTTTTCGCTGCGACCGTTCCCACGCCGATGCGCGCGGCCGCCATCGCGCTCTGGGTCGTCCTGTTTCCGGAGAACGAGGGCCAGATGGCCGCTTTCGGATTCGTGCAGCACAACTTCTTCATCCTGTTCAATGCGCTGATCGGCGTCGTGTTCTGGCGCCGCGCCCAGCGTGAGTTGTTCGATCGCTGATGGCGAACGCGCTCACCACCATGAGGCTGGCGCTGGCGCTGCCGGTCGCTGCCGCCCTCGCGCGGCCTGGACTGCTGGCGCCAGGAGTCGTGGCGCTCCTCGTCGGCCTGGCGATCGCGAGCGACTATCTCGACGGGCCGCTCGCGCGAAGAACGGGCACGGCATCGGCCAGGGGCATGTTGTTCGACCACGGCACTGACTGCCTGTTCGTCACCGGTGGACTGGCAGGCGTCGCCATCGCCGGATCGATCACGCCGATTCTGCCGCTATTGATACCGTTGGCCTTCGGCCAGTATGTCGTCGACTCCTACGTGTGGCATCGCCAGCGCCAGCTGCGGGCCAGTTTTCTCGGGCGCTGGAACGGCATCCTCTATTTCGTACCCCTCGTGCTCGTCGCCGCGGCGAGATTGCCCATCCCGTCCGGCTTTGCGTCGTTCCTGCGGCTGGCGACGAGCACGCTCGCGTACTTGCTGGCGGCTTCGACCGTCGCGTCCATCGTCGATCGTGCGACCACGCCGTCCGGATCGCGTGCGCAGACGAAGGTCTAGATCTGGTCGGTCAGACTATCGCGTCGCCTACTGCGACTGCTGCTGCGTCGCCGGGAAGACCGCGATTCGATCGCCGCGGACCGCGCCCACCCAGATCTCCTTGCCGACCTGGATTGCCACGGTTCCGAAGCTGAACGCGTCGCCATAGGGATAGCGAATCAGCTCCTGGAATTTCATCGTCTTCGGGTTCCATCGGCCGACGTGCGACGTCTGCGCCGGCGCCGCCCCACCCTGGCCGGCGGCCAGGATCGACCCGTCTGGCATCATGCGGACGTTGTCGACGCGGAATCCGGCAGGCGCCGAATCGCGTTTGACGGGCGTCTGTCCTCGCGACAGGCGGATTACCGATTGACTCCCCCACCCGCCGATGTAGAGCCACTTGCCGTCGCTCGAGATCTCCAGGCCGTTCGCCCCCGCCGACTCGCTGCCTGGCACCTTCTTCCATCCGCTCGCGGTGTGCCATTCCCACAGCTCGCCGTTGTTCTCGCCTGCCATCATCTTCGCGCGAGCGGCGGCGTCCTGACCGCGCGGCGAGAAATTCGTCGTCACGAAGCCACCGTCGGCCAGGCCGACAACCGAGTTGAGGCCAACCGGATCCGGCGCCACGGCACACCCGGTCCACGTGAGCAACGGAGGCCGCGCGCGCGCGTCGAGCTCGAAGACCTCGATCGACTCGCGGTCGCCGTGGTGAACCACCCACATCGTGTGGACCGCGTTCTTTCCGGCGCGAATGTAGAGACCGTGCGCTCTGAACTTGTCTTTTTCGGCCGCCGGGTCGAGCGGACCGGGACACGACGGATAGGTCTTGGTGTCGGACCGCGTTTTGGCCGTGGCGGCCGGGAACAGCACGGTCGTCGCGCGATCTCGAACGCTGATCGCGCGAATCGCTCCGTTGGCCGCCATCCCCGACGAAATCACCCAGTCGCCGCCGGGGACCAGCACCAGATCCTCGGGCGCGAGCTGATCGCAGATGAACTGAACGTTGCCGGCCGGATCGCAGCCCGCTGCGCGTGGTCGGCCCGATCCGGCGAGCAGCAGGCATGCCGCGGAAACGCCCGCGACGATCCAGAGCCGGACGCGGCTATTGACGGCCACCATTCCATCACCTCCCGGAGTCGGTTGTCTCTGTCTCGTGAAGGTGCGCGATCGACGGACGCGCCTTGTCCGGACGCACATCCTATCTCATGGACGCCGGTTCCACCGGTGACAATTCGAGCCTTATGGCGAAGTGCTCGGGGCGAACGCGTGATGTTATCGCGGTTTTTGCGTCGTCACGGCCGACACGTCCGTCGCGGGGCCGGGACCGGGTTGCGCCGGAACACCCTTGCAGCGCGCCAGCGATGGAACGAGGTCGCGAGCCAGCTCCGATGCCGACCCGTACCGATCGCGCGGATCCTTGGCGAGGCACCGCTGCACGATCGCGTCGAGCATCCGCATCTCCGGCGAGGCGCCAGGCAGGTGATACTCGCTCCGCAGCAGCGCCGCCAGCACCTGCTCGGGCGTCTGCCCGGTGAACGGCCGCACGCCGGTGATGGTCTCGACCACCATCACGCCGATCGCGAACAGATCAGTGCGCTCGTCAACCAGGCCGCCGGTGAGCGCTTCCGGCGCCATGTAACCAACGGTCCCCATCGCGGTGCCGACGACGGTGACGGACTCGGTAGCGCCGGCGCCGGCATCGATCAGTTTCGCGAGGCCGAAGTCCATGATCTTGATCGTGTCCGCCTCTGCCCGCTGGCTCTCGCCGTGCTTCGTTGAGACGATCATCACGTTCTCCGGCTTCAGGTCACGATGCACGATGCCCATTCCGTGCGCGAACTGCAGCCCGTCGAGCAGTTGGCGGAACCATTCGGCCGCCCGCGAGGAGGAAACGACAACGCTTTGCTGGAGCTCGGCGCGCCAGGTCCGGCCGGCGACGAGTTCCATGATGAGAAACGCCCCGCCCGATCCGATGCTCCCGTAGTCGTGGACGCGCGTGATGTGCGGGTGATCGATCTTCGCCGCGGCGCGCGCTTCGCGCTCGAAGCGCCGCAGCGCGGTCTGGTCGCCGAAGAGCGATCCCATCAGCACCTTCGCCGCGACCTGACGCTGCAGCCGCACATCCGACGCTTCGTACACCGCGCCGAAGCCGCCGCGGCCGAGTGCGCGGTCGAGCCGGTACTTGCCGTCCAGCGTCCGCTCGACCGGCATCGTCAGGGCGAGTTCCGTTCCGTCGGTGTCGCAGCGCTGCGACGCGCTGTCGTAGCACCGCCCGCACGCGGGACATTCCTTCAGCAGGTTCACGCCGCCTTCGTCGAGCCGCGCGAGCACGTCGCGGCGAATGTCCGCGTCGCGCCGGACTCTCTCCTTGAGATGCTGGTTCTCGTAGACGAGCCCGATCTGCGCCGCGATGCCCTGCAGCAGGCGGCGGTCGGTCGCCGAATATGGCTCCTCCGACTTCCGCTCACCGAGCAGCAGAACGCCGACGAGCCGGTCGTGCGTGCCGGCGATCGGCACGATTAGCCGCACGCCAAGATTCGTCAGCCAGTCGCGCTCCTCGCACGGCAGCTGCTCGACGCCGGCCGGAACGTCGCGGATCGCGGCGTTCTCCTCGAGCAGCCGCAGCAGCGCCGGCTGCGCGCTCAACTGAATGCCGGTGACCGCGCCGGATGACGAGTGCCCGTCGAAACGACCGCTGCGCTCCTGCGCGCGGTAGAAGATGTGCAGCGACGAGGGGTGCAGCACCGAATCGACGCGCGCGCTGACGAGCGTCGCCACCTCGGACAGCGAATCGCGCTGGCGGACTTCGTCGATGAGGCGCGTCAGCACCTGCTCCTGTTCGTACGCCTCGCGGAAGAACCGGCGGTCCAGCAACGTCTGCAGCTTCTGCCGCAATTGCAGCGCGACGGCGATCGCGCCGACCAGCGCGACGTTGATCCAGCCGGATCCCTGCGTGAGGATCTGCGCGACCGTACGGTTCGGATTCGACAGGATCGAGAACACCAGCAGCAGGACCGGCAGCGCGAGCAGCGTCCGGAGCGCCGCGCGCGCGAACAGATATTGCAGCCCGCGGCGAACCAGCACGCGGATGTCGAACAGCTGCTCCTTCCACACGGCCATCACGATCGCGCCCGGAATGAACAGCAGCGCCAGAATCGTCGTTGGCGAGTAGACGTGATAGGTCTCGTAGGTGAGCCAGCCGGTGGCGCGGCCGGCTTGCAGCACGATGAACGGAATCAGCGCGAGCGACAGCCCCGCGACCACCCACCGGATACGGCGCCGGCTGTCTTCGCTGTCGAGGCGCCAATAGTTGCGCGCGCTCGCGACCAGCGCGAGCGTCAGGCAGACGACCATGAACAGGAATCCGCCGCGTCCGGCGCTGCTGTCCGTCATCACCGCGGTCAGGTACAGCCGCGGATGCTCCGAGAGGAACTGCGTCGCCGGCTCGAAAACGGCGAGGCCGAGATCCGCAACGGCAGTGGCCGGCAGCATGACGACGGCGGCGATGCCGTACAGCAGCCACTGGACGACGCGCCACGGCAGGTCCGGCAGGTTCCAGTCGGGAAACCGGTTGAAGACGTGGAAGGCCGTCGGCATCGTCCAGAGCGCGATGTTCGATGCGACGAGGATGTAATACGCGACGCGCTGCCAGCCCTCGAGGAACGGGCGCGGCGCGCTGAGCGCCCCGAAGAGCGCATTGAACGCGACGAAGATCATCAGGATGCCGATGAGCCGCACCTGCGGATCCTCCGGGCGCAGCATCGCAAGCCCGGCGCCGCAGACGAAGAACGCGACGGAGACGATGAGAAACAGCGGATCGAGCAGGCGTCCGCGGAGGAGCCGCAGCGGCAGCTCGTACGACACGCGCTGTCCCTGGCGATCGAAATCAACGCGGTACGTCGAGTCGCCCTTGACGTCGCGGAACTGCGCCGTTCCGATGACGCCGGCGCGCGTATCGCCGTTCAGCGCCAGCAGTCGATCGCCGACTTCAATCGTTCCGGCAGCTGGACCGTCGGCCGGCACCTGCGACACGAACCAGCCGTCACCGGTCACGCGCAGCGTCCACCCGGGATCCTTCACCACGCCGTAGTAGCTGGCGGCGACGTAGATCGTGAACGTCAGGCACGCCGCGTAGACGGCGGACAGAAAGACGACGAGCCAGACGAAGGCCGTGCGCCCTGGATTGGTCATGAAGCTGAGCGCGAACAGCATAGCCGATGCGTACCGCGGCTACGCGCACGAGAGAAGCAGCGTCGCCTTCGCGGTACAACTGGGCGACGATCTAAGGCATCTGTGTGGTGGTCTTTCGACCGCAGGTCCGGCAGAATGCCGCGGATGTACAGGCGCGCCAGCTGGCGCCGCCGTCTCGACTTCACCTCACGGGAACGCGCGCCCGCGCGCGAAATGAGGAGCATGGTGCCCACGCGCTCAGCCGGTCGGGACGGTGTCTCCATGGGAGACCGCCGGGCTACGGATCACTGCACGAGTTCCCGACCGTGCCACACGCGCCGTGGGTCCTCATGGATTTCAGGGCGCAGAGCATCACACTACGAAGACTGTGTGCCGCGCGTGTTTGCCTTTGGCCACGAGGCCAGTTCCAGTCAAAGCAAAGAGACTGGTTAACAGCTCCTGTCGCGTCGTCATCAAAGCCAGCAAAGCGTCCTTTTGGTGCTTCTTGAACTTAATGATGACCGAACTGCACAATTCACTGAAATCCGTGGCGTCACGCGTCCATAGCTTGAGCTTGGAGGCAATCCCGTCGATGAGGATGATGATCGATGCCGTTTGGAACGTTTGTTTCTTCCACGCGGCAATTTTGCTTTTGACTTGACCATCGGCGTGTACTGCACTTTGTCGTCAATGACGCCCTGATCCAAACGCAGTTCGTCGATAAGTGTCTTCGCGATGGTTGGGGCGTCTTTGTCGTCAAACATCGGGGACCTTGCTGAACCGTGGGCCACGTAATATAAGCGTCGTCCTTTGACTGGGTCTGTGAACTTCAATGGTAACCGCTGCATGAGCGACTGAGCAGTCAGCCACACTTCATATTGGTCGGCGAGCTCCTTGAAGTCTGCTACTGATCTCAGATACTTCTCAAGTTGTCCACTGTCGACCAACGCATCCGGTTGATCGAACGACAACCCCGCCAACTTTCCTCCCATTTTCAGCGTCACTCCCTGAGGAAGCGTGAGCGGCGCTCTCGCAGAGGCACTGTAACTTGTTGGTCCTGTTGTCAGCGCGCACTGAATGACTGGGCGACCAGGCCTGACGGCGGGCCTTTGCGGACCGTGTAGATCGGGCGAGGCTCGCTGAACGATCGGCGGCTGAAGCGGTCGCGGACTGAGACGTGGCTTCGCCACACCCTGTGAGCGACTCGGCTGCTTGCCGGTAGTCGCCTCCGCGGGGCCAGCGATCCAAGGTGGTGCTGTGGCCATCGGTCCCGGGGGAGCGGGCGTCGGCGCTGTGTTTGGCTTGCGCACGAGTGCTGCCCCACCGATCCCCGGCGCTGCGAGCCTCGGTTGAAGCGTTCGAGTCGGTCTGTAGATCGGCGCACTACGCATGACGGCCGACTCGATCCGCTGAGCTGATCGCGGCCGATACGGCGCAGGTGCCTTTGCGGTTGTCGTGGTTGGCCGATACGCAGGAGGCAGGGCCGGTTGCGCAGCGAGCGGGTTCGTGCCGGCCCCCACAATCGGATGCGTCACACGCCACAGCTTTCCCCTTTTCTCCTGCCTCGGCTGGATGAGAACACGATTGAGTCACGCCACGGGATGCTCCTCAAGGCCGGTCTCGTACGGACTGACACACATTGAGAGACTCCGCCCGTGGCGCGGCGTCTCGGGACGGGATTCCGCCGTCCTGCAATTGCAACCCACCAGTCCCTCGCGATTGGCTTTCCGACCAAGAGGCGATATTTTACGAGTTTTCTTCACGCGACAGCACCGAAAGTTCGTCGGTGGCGGCTGCTGAGCGTGGCAACCGGACGCTCTTTCTTGCCCGCGAACCTGTTGTTGATTCAGAGCCAACGGTTCGACATGCGGCTTCGTCTAAGATCAGGATGCCGTTGCTTCAGGACTTCCGGTACGCGCTTCGGACCATCCGCCAGGCTCCCGGCTTCTCTGTCGTCGTCACCTTGACGATCGCTCTCGGCGTGGGCGCGACGACTGCCATTTTCAGCATTGTGGACGCTGTTCTCCTGCGACCGCTGCCGTATCCCGGTCAGGAATCGTTGGTGAAGCTGTTTGACATCCAGAGCGGGCGTGATACTGGCGCGCTCTCGTTTCCCGAGTTCATAGACTGGCGTGATCGCGGGAGCGACGTCTTCGAGTCCGTGGGTGCGTACGGCACGCGCGGTGAAGTCCTGAGCGGCGTCGGTGAAGCGGAGCAGCTGCGCGGAGTCCAGGCGAGTTTCGAATTGCCAAGCCTCCTCGGGCTGCGTCCAACGTTGGGGCGAGGATTCATCGACGCGGACGAACTGCCCGGCAGTCCGCACGTCGTCATACTCGGCGAACACGTGTGGCGGAGTCACTTCGGCGCGGATCCGCGGATCGTCGGCCGCGCGGTCATGCTGACCGGCGTGTCCTATCAGGTGATCGGGATTTTTCCGTCGACAGCGTCCGCGATCCTGCCATCGCCCTACTACATGGCTCGCGGCAAGCCCGCGGATTTCTGGGAGCCGCTTCAGCGGGATCCGAAGTCCGCACCGCGCGGTCTGCATCATCTGGACGGTATCGCGCGGCTGCGGTCCGGCGTGACGCTGGCGCAGGCTGCCGGCCGCGTGGACGCGATCGCGGACACGATCAAAAAGGATCGATCGACGACCCATGGCCTTCACGTGCGTCAGCTGGCTACAGTGCTCATCGGCGATCTCGCGGCGCCGCTCGCATTGCTGCTCGTGGCCGTTGCGCTGCTTCTGCTGATCACGTGCGCGAACGTTGCCAGTCTGCTGCTGGCGCGATCGGCGTCCCGCGAGCGCGAGTTCGCGGTCAGAACCGCGCTTGGGGCGGATCGCGGACGGCTCGTTTCACTCGTGATGGTCGAGAGCGTCACGCGCGCCGCCGTCGGAGGCCTGTTTGGCATCGGTCTCGCGTATGCCATCGGGAACGTTGCGCGGACGATGCTCGTGGGAACCCTTCCGCGCGTAGCCACCGCGGCGATCGACGGGCGGGTGCTTGCTGTCGCGTGTGGGCTGTCTCTCTTCTCGGGTCTCGCGTTCGGCATGACACCGGCGCTGCGGGCGTTGCGGCGTGACGTCATCGCCGGCCTGAGCGGCGCTCGGGGCTCGGTGGAACACGTCTCTCGCGACGCCGTCCGACGGACGCTCATGGTCAGCGAGATCGCGCTGTCTTTCGTCTTGCTCGTCGCGGCGGCGCTGCTTGCTGAAAGTTATCTCCGCCTCGTGAACGTCCCGAAAGGGTTCAGACCCGACGACCTGATCACCGCGCGCGTCTGGCTGCCGTCGACGCGTTATGCCACGGACGCGGCGCAGAACGCGTTCTTCGATCGCCTCACGGAGCGCTTGGCCGGCGACTTCGGGCCGCGGACCGTTACGCTGGCCAGCGACCTTCCCATTGAAGGCGGAACGTACGGAAGCGTCGGGCTCAACAACCCCAGATTCCCGGATGGCGCTGCCCATGTCGAAAAGCGAATCGTCTCGTCGAACTACTTCGACGTCCTGCAGGCGCGGCTCGTCCGCGGCCGGTTCTTCCAGCCGTCTGACGCCGCGGGCAGTCAACCCGTCGTCGTGGTGAACGAAACGTTCGCGCGTTTGTGGCTCGACGGCGATCCGCTTGGACAGAACGTCGCGTTTTCGTGGGGCATCAACGGGACGCAGAGCATCGTCGGCGTCGTCGCGGACGTACGCGAGGGCCGTCTCGACGAGCAGCCCAAAGCCGCCATCTACATATCGCGCGCCCAGCGGCCCAACTCCGACATGCACCTGATCGCGCGGACGTCGCGGGCGGTGAGTGAAGTGACCAGGCTGATTCGAGCGTCCGTTGCGAATCTCGATGCCGCGCTCCCCGTGATCGACGTCAAATCAGGCGACGAGATCGTTGCGGCCAGCGCGCGCCCGCAGCAACTGACCGGCAGCGTGATTGGCGCGTTTGCCGTGTCGGCCCTCGTCTTGGCAGCGATCGGTCTCTATGGGCTCATCAGCTACTCCGTTGCCCAGCGGCGGCAGGAGCTCGGCATACGAGCCGCAATCGGCGCGCGGTCGCGCGATTTGATGCAGCTCGTCCTCGGCCACAGCTTACGCGTGACCGTGACCGGCATCATGTGGGGTGCGGCCGCCGCGCTGGCGGTCAGCCGCCTGCTGTCGGCGCAGCTCTTCGGAGTCGGTGAACGCGATCCGCGTGTGTACGCCGCCGTCGCGGTGCTGATTCTCGTCGTGGCTTTGCTGTCGAGCGCGCTGCCGACGCTGCGCGCAACGCGCGCAAGCCCGCTCGACGCGCTGCGCATGGGGCAATAACGGCTGCTTGCTCTTATTCGACCCGCAGAACCACGTTTAGATCCACCAGCGCGAGAGCTGAAAAAGCCTCAGCAGCTGCGCCAGCAGGCGGGGGCGCCGAATCGATTGGTTGAAGACCTCGCCCATCTCGCGGAGTCGCGCGACCGGTAGGGCCGGATCGATCTCGCGGACCACGCGGCCAATCATCGGCGCGAGCGTCTCTAGCGAGCTCGGTCAGCGAGCTCAGTATGTCCTCGGGTGCTGAGCGTGTCAGGTGGCGCCACTCAGTGGCGTCTATCGTGTCGGCTCGATCGGTGATGTGTGTGATTGTGGGGCGGGAACGAACCTGTCGTACCGTGTGCGAGCAAAGAGAATCATCACGAGTGCGGCGAGAATCGCCACGGCGGCGTAGCCGACGAGTCGGCGCCTCCACCGGCTCGGCATGTTCGGCGCGCGGCCCTCGTGTCTCGTGGCCACAGGCTCGACGAACCGATAACCCCTCCGCGGCACGGTTTCGATAAATCGAGCGCTCGAGCCCTTGTCCCCAAGAACCGTTCGGAGGCGGCTGACGACGACGTCAAGACTGTGGTCAAAGTGTACGGTTCTGTCGGCCCACAACGTGCGCTCGATCTCCTCACGGGTGATCAGCTCGCCTGGCCGCTGTAGCAGCAGACAGAGCAGGTCGACGGCTTGCCCGCCGAGCCTGACCGGCTGCCCTGCGGCCATCAGGACCCTCCGCTGATCGTCGAACTCAAACTCTCCGAATATCTTCACCACGGCGCGCTCCGGTCTCCGAGCGGATGGTGGCTCGGATTCTACATGCGTGACAGTTTGTGAGGAAGAATTGAGCTTTTGTGAGTTGAATCCGCCTGCGCCGGATGGTCCGATCCCGGGCAGCGGATCGCCCGCCCTAAACGCGATCTCGCGTGAAGGACATACCCATGATCAAGCTTCCACGGGTCGCAGTGTGGGCAGTCGCCATCCTCCTGGCGGTGGCATTTGTCGCGTCTGGAATTTCGAAGATCGAAGGGGCCTCGGCCGCGCGCTGGTCAGAGAGGTTCCGGCATTGGGGCTACCCCGCGAACGCTCAGTATATCGTCGGCATGTTCGAAATTCTCGGTGGTCTCGGCGTATTGATTCCACGATGGAGGCGGGCCGCTTCCATGACGCTCGGCGTCGTCATGATCGGCGCGCTCGGCACCCACCTTGTCAACGCCGAATTCCCGCGCGTCATTTCGCCGCTGGTCCTCGGCGGACTCGCGTGTCTGATGTATTTGTCGCATCGACGACGTCCAGCAGAATAGGCACGTGATCGCAGGAATAAGGTGCGATTACCGGCAACCCGTCATCGTGAGCCTGGCCTGGATGACTCCGGTCGCACCTGCTGCGGTCGTCGCGGCGCCGGTCACCGACTCGCAGGACAACCGATGAGCTGTCGGCAGTACGGCAAGAGGCCGCATCACCGCAACACCTGATGCGTGCCTGCTCCGCACAATCACGATGGGATTTTCGTCGTCCATCTACTAACATGACCACGCCACGGCTGAAGACTACGCGGGCATCGTGTCCCAACGCGTCGCCGCCGAACGCCACGCCCTGGCCGGCGAGTGGCTTCGCCGCCTGAATGAGTTGCTGACTGTCGCTCCCAACGAGGTATTTCCGTCGGGACAGCTGCTCGATCACATTCCCTCGTTGATCGCGGAGATCGCAGCCTACCTGCGAGCTCCAGCTGATGAAGAAATTGCGGCGAATACCGTCGTCATCGAAAAAGCCCGCGAGCTCGGAAGCCTCCGCCACGAGCAGCGGGCTTCTGTCCATCAGCTCTTGCGCGAATACGAGATTCTCGCCGACATTCTCGAGACGTTCGTCGTCGAGGAAACCGGACGTTTGGGACTTCAGCCGGCGCCGGCAGAATGCTTCGAACTGCTCCGTCGCCTGACACGGTCCTCACGCACTTTGATGCGTACGACAGTCGACACCTTCGTGAGCGAGTACATGAGGGCAATTGAGGATCGCAACGAGCGGATCAAGGCGTTCAATCAGATGGTGAGTCACGAATTGCGCACACCGATCGGGACGCTTCTCTTCGCCGCGGCGGCCCTCGACCGACCTGACATCCGCGCCGAGCCGACGCGGCTCGGGAAAATCACGACGACGATCAAGGCGAACTCACAGCGCCTGTCATCGCTCGTGGAAAACCTGCAGCGCGTGACCGGACTCGGTGGACGTCTCGATGTTCCGAACGAACAGCAGGTCGATGTTGAAACGATCGCGAATGAAGTTGCACGCCAGCTCGCAGACCAGGCGGCGTCCCGAAAGGTACGCATCGTAGTCGACACGCGTCTTCCAGAGCTGTGTACGGATCCCGCGCGTCTTGAACTCGCGCTGATGAACCTCGTTTCGAACGCGATCAAGTACAGCGATCCCGGCAAACCCGACTCAATCGTCGAAATCACGTCGCCGAAGCCGGAACATGTCTCAGCGGGCACCTGTGTGATCCATGTGCGGGACAACGGCCTCGGAATCGCCGAGGCGAACAGGTCCGCGATCTTCGATCGATTCTTCCGGGCTCACGCACAGATGGACACCGAACTGGGAGTGAGCGGGTCCGGACTCGGCCTGGCCATCACCGCGGATTGCATCCAGGCGATGGGCGGCACGATCGCATGTCAATCGACCGTGGGAGACGGTAGCTGTTTTTCGATTACCCTGCCGCTCAACCGTCCGCCAGGTCGAGAGAAATCGGCGTTACCATCGCCTGATGGCGATGCTAGATAGGTGTGCGTCGCACAACTCGAGCTTGGCTTGCTTGTTTTGGAGACAAAGAAGTCGCGAAACAGCGCCTGCGCTAGCCATTCGAGATCGCTCAGTGCCAGGCGGCGGTCGGACACCAATGAGCGAACGATGCTAGATTCTTCGCCGGAATCGAGGAGGGTGCGCCATGCGATATGCATGTCGGATTCGTGCTGTGATGGGCGCGATCGCCCTGTTGGCGGTCGTGTTCCAGAATTCCCTCGGTGAGATCGGTTACGCGCAACAGAGCGGCGTTCCGGCCGAGACGACGGGATTCATCGGCAAAACGGCGACGCTCGACGCTACCGGTTACACCGTCGGCCGGAGAATCTTCGCGCCCGGGTCCCACAACGCGACGTGGCACATGCACGCCGCCGGGCAACTGATCTATGCGGAGTCCGGCCACGGCCGGTATCAGATCAAGGGTCAGCCGATCCGTGAGCTCGCGCCCGGCGACACCGGCTACATTCCGGGCGGCAGGATGCACTGGCACGGATCGGTGCCGAACGAGTCATTCACGATGACCTTCGTGACCATGGGCGCCGGCGTCACGACGCAGGGCGAAGCGATCACGGACGAGACGTACCTGGGGAAGAAGTAACCGGATGGCCGGCATTCGTGGCGTCGTCTCGTCGCGAATGGCGGCAATCAGCAGCCCGTTCGCGTCGGCAGGGGTGTCGGGCGCGACGACTTTCAGTCCGGGTGTGCGCTGAAGGCTTGCGGGTTTTGACTGTGAGACGGTCTGGTTCACAGGAGCGACGGGCTGACGCACAATGGGCCCGTTCGTCTCTCGACGGGAGGTTCAGATGAGGCGTCTCCGACTGTGTCTCGCGTTTCTCATGGCCTCGTCGAGTCTGTTTGCCCAGAGTGCGCCGAAGGTTCACGAGCTGAAAGCCTCCGCCACCACGGTGCATCGCGGTTTCTTCGACGCCTCCCTGAAGCCGGTGCTCACGATCGACTCCGGCGACATCGTCAGACTGGAGACGGCAAGCGGAAATCCACGCTACTTCGAGCGGCTCGGCGTACCAAAGGAGAAAATTCCCGCCGAGCTGTATGACGTCTATGCGGGTGTCGAGGAGGGTGGACGAGGTGATCACACGCTGAACGGACCAATTTACGTGCGGGGCGCCGCGGCCGGCGACATGCTTGAGATCCGAATCCGCTCGATCGACCTGCGATTGCCGATTGCCGGGCAGGGTTTCGTGCCGGCTCGCGGAGCGCTGCCGGAACAGTTTCCGAACGGCAAAGACAGAGTGCTCTGGCTGGATCTCGCGCGCAAGACGACCGAGTATGCGCCCGGTGTCGTCGTTCCGTTGCGGCCGTTCTGGGGCGTAATCGGTGTCGCACCGCCGCCCTCGATGGGGCGGGTTTCGAGCGGGCCTCCCGGAATCTTCGGCGGCAACATGGACAACCGCGATCTGGTGGGCGGGACGACGCTGTATCTGCCGGTGTTCGTCCCGGGCGGGTTGCTGTCTGTTGGCGACGGCCACGCGGCGCAGGGCTACGGCGAGGTCTGCCTGTCCGCGATTGAAACCTCGCTCAAGGGCGAGATCCAGGTGATCGTGCACAAGAATCAGCCGCTGAAGCAACCTCGCGCTGAGACGCCGACCCACTTCATGACCATGGGATTGCATCCGGACCTCAACGAGGCCGCACGGATCGCCACCCGCGAGATGCTCGACTGGATCGTCGAGATCAAGAAGATGAACCGCGACGATGCGTATCTGCTGTCGAGTGCGGTCATGGATCTGGTGGTCACACAGATCGTTGATGGAACCAAGGGTGTCCATGCGCTGATGCCCAAGGCCATCTTCAAGCAATGATTCGTACGGTTGGCAACGGCACTCCGCTTATCTGGGCGACCACGCGGCAACCAGCTCGAATTCGATGACCGGGAACTCATCGGCGACCGCCTCCACGTGGGAACGCGCCGGCCTTCCGGTGTGTCTTCGCGCTGATGACGCGGTGGGCGCCGACGCGCATGCAGAGCACAGCGGGACGTTTTCCAAGAGCAATTCCCGGTGTCGCCTGGACCCGCGCAGAGCACCCGTGCTCGTATAATCCGTGGCCATGACCGAGACACGCAGAGGCAACGGCCAGACGGCGCTGGTCACCGGGGCGTCCACCGGCATCGGAGTAGATCTCGCGGAGTGCTTCGCCAGCGACGGCTACGACCTCGTGCTCGTCGCGCGGACCGAGAGCGCGCTGCGCCAGGTCGCTGATCGTCTGGCGGCGGCGTACCGCGTCACCGCGACGCCGATCGTCGCAGATCTGCAGTCAATCGGTGGCGGTACGCGCCTCGCCGCCGAAATCGCCGGCCGCGGCCTGTCCGTGGACGTCGTCGTCAACAACGCCGGCTACGGTGTCGCCGGAGCCTTCGAGCGATCCGAGTTGGCGGCGCAGCTCGGGATGATCGACCTCAACGATCGCGCGCTCGTCGAGCTGACCCACATCTACTGGCCACGGATGCTCGCGAACCGGCGCGGCGGGGTGTTGAACGTCGCGTCCACGGCGGCGTTCCAGCCCGGTCCGCTGATGGCCATTTATTACGCGTCGAAGGCGTTCGTGCTGTCGTTCTCGGAAGCGCTCTGGGAAGAGGCCCGCGGCACCGGCGTCAACGTCAGCTGCCTTTGCCCGGGGCCGACTGTCAGCAAGTTCCGCGAGCGAGCCGGTACGGGTAAGGTGCGCTTGAGCAAAGCGGGCACACCGATGCCGTCGATGCCGGTCGCCCGCATGGGCTACGAGGCCTGGCAGGCGAACCGGCGCGTCATCGTCACCGGTACGCGCAACACGGTCATGGCATCGCTCGTGCCGTTCGTGCCGAGGACCACCGTGTTGCGGCTCGTGCGCAATCTGCAATCGCCGCTCTGACGCCAACCAGAGGTGCCGTGCCTTCTGCGGCGAACCGCCTGACCGGTTCGTCAGATCTACTGCCAGTTGCTCAGGCGCGCTCTCAGCCGCTTCCTTTCGTACCCCGGCGAATGGAAGTACGATGGGCGTGTGCGTCACCGGCGCATTGTCCTCACGGTTGTTCTCACGCTTGCGCTCGCCGCGACGGCGTTGGCGCAGTACGGAGGACCGCGTGGGCCTTTTCACGAGTACCCCAACATTCCGTACGACGGACGCTTCACATTCGTCCGCATCAGATATCAGACCGCGCCCGGCGGCTACTGGTACGGCGGCTGGCCCGGCTGGGGCCACGGCTACCCGCTCGCAGAGCAGAACCTGATGAGCATCATGCGCGAGGTCACCTACCTGGCCCCGCACGTCGAGGAAATCAACACGCTTGCCTTCGACGATCCGGCGCTGTTCCACTATCCGATCGCGTACATCATCGAGCCCGACTGGTGGTCGATGACCGAGAGCGAAGCAGTCGCAATGCGCACGTACATGCAGAAGGGCGGTTTCATCATCGTCGACGACTTCAAGCCGATGCGACGGCGGTTCCCGGGATGGAGCTCGTACGATGATCGGCTGGGCGTGACCTACGGCAGCGGCTGGCCAGTCCTCGAGACGTACATGAAGCGGGTCATGCCCGAGGCGCGCTTCTACGATCTGGACGCAACCCATCCCATCTTCCACTCGTTCTTCGAGATCGACGACCTCGATGTGGTGCCGCAAATCTTCAGCATCGGCGGCCGTCCGGTCTTCCGCGGGCTGTTCGAGGACAACGATCCGTCGAAGCGCCTGCAGATGGTCGTCAACTACAACACCGACGTCTCGCAGTTCTGGGAGTGGTCGAGTTTCGGGCTGCGTCCGGTG
>DATFXR010000430.1:0-4622 GCA_035315685.1 Vicinamibacterales bacterium
CAGCTCGTCGACACGTTGAAGGAGCACGTCTCGAAGAAGATCGGCGCAATCGCCAGGCCGGACGACGTTCTGTTCGCTGCCGATCTGCCGAAGACCCGCTCGGGCAAGATCATGCGCCGGCTGCTGCGCGACATCGCCGAAGGCAAGGCGCTTGGCGACATGACCACTCTTGCCGATCCCACCGTGGTCGCGAAGCTGAAAGCGAACTACGAAGAAGAGTACGGCAGCTGATCCGACTTCGCGCCGGCGGCCGTCTGCTGGCTGCCGGAGTAGCCCTCGACGCGAACCACCCGGTTGCGCCCCAGCTGCTTCGCCCGCTCGACGCCGGATGCCGCGTCGGTGACCAACCGCTCACGATCGATGAGGTCGCCGGTGTTCGGCGAGACGTTGACGACGGCGGCGCTCAGCGTGACACGCACCGGGCGCTCGGTCCGATGATCCGTGAATTCGAGTCGGTCTTCGACCGTCGCGCGGACCCGTTCGGCGAGGTCGGTGGCCGGCGCGGCATCGGTGCGCGAGAGCAGCACGGCGATCGCGTCGTCGGCGTAGCGCGCGACCCAATCGTGCTGCCGGAAGTACTGACGGATCAGAATGCCGAGGCGCTCGAGAATCTTGTCGCCGACGCCATAGCCATGTTGCTGGTTGATCGCCGACAGGTGGTCGACGTCGAACAGAATCAGCGACACCGGGTAGCCGTAGCGGCCGGCGCGTTCCAGCTCCTTTGCGAGCACGGCGTCGAACAGCGGGCGCGTATGCAGCGTGGTGAGCCTGTCGACGATTGGCGCGTCGTTGGGCTCGAGCTCGGTGCGTTCGGTATAGGCGGCCAGCAGGTCGAAGGACGCTCGCCGGACCATCTGCGCCACGAGCGGCCACGGCTCGGTCGTCGCGCCAATCGAGTCGCTGAGCGCGAGCTCGTCGAGTGCGCTCCGCTCGAGCAGATACACGAACGTGAACAGCCTGGCGGCCGCGAGGCTGCGTTCCTGCGCGATGCGATGAAGCGCGGCGACGGTCCCGCCGCGCCCGTCGACCTTGCCGTCACGAACCGCCATGGTCAGCAGGTCCACGACGACCTCGCCGAGGCGGTTGCAGTAATGCTGTTCGAGCAGTTCGGCGCCGCTGAACGGAAAAATCGTGACGGTGTCCCAGACGATTGCCGCGGTTCGATCGCGGAGAGCGGTCGCGATCCGGTGCCGCAGGTCGTCCTGCGCAGGCGCGTTCGCCTGGTGTGAATACGCGGAGCCGCTCGTCATCGGAAGGTCCGCATGTTATCCCGCCGTGCGAGAGCCGGCAATCGCACGACTGCAGACTTCTGCAGACTTCTGCCGCGCTTGCACCCTGCTGCTGCGGCGCACCGCGTCAGCCCAGACGGAATCGCAATGTGGCTGATGGCGGAGGAGCCGATAGCTGTACCGGCGGTCCAAGACTGCACATCGAGAGCGCGCGAGGCCCGATCGGCGAATTTCGAAATCGTCACCGTCTAACAGTTTCGAAAATGCACGTCCGTTCACATTGATCGCCGTACACGCCGACTCGTAAAATCGGGAGTCTGATTCTCAGCGGTTCCAACGCAGAGGCCCGCATTGCGCAAGAAGCTCGGTGAGTGCCTGATTCAGGCAGGCCTCATCACCGAAGACGATCTCCAGGCTGCGCTTGCGGAGCACAAGCGCACTGGCGAACGTGTCGGTGTCGTCCTGGTGCGGATGAACCTGGCGACGGAAAAACAGATCGCCAAGGCGCTGGCATTTCAGCTCGGGTTTCCGTACGTCAATCTCGCCGAGCATCCTCCCGATCCGACGGCGGTGGTGCTGATTCCGAAGGGCGTCGCGCTGAAGCGCGTCTGCATCGCCGTCGGCCTCGAGAAGAACCTGCTGACCGTCGCGATGTCGGATCCGCTGCTGTTCAGCCTGGTCCAGGATCTCGAATTTCAGACCGGCTATCGCATCAAGCAGGTCGTCGCCACGCGAGGCGACATCGTCGACGCGGTCAACACGTGCTATCCGGACAAGGCCCTCGCGCTGAGAACGGCGCAGCCGGGCAGCGACCTCGCACTCACGGCGACCGCGGCGACGCGAACACGTGGCGCGGCGGCGATCGATGCACAGCCCGAAACGGCGCTCGCGCGTCGTCCCGAAGAGGAGGTGTTCGAGCCGGTTACCGGGCTGAAGGAACGCAGCGAGGCTGCCCCGATCATCGACCTCGTCGACCTCGTCGTGAAGAGCGCAATCAAGAGCAGCGCCAGCGACATCCATGTCGAGCCGATGGAGAAGGGCGTGCTCATCCGCCATCGCCTCGACGGGCTGCTCAAGGAAGTGATGGACCTGCCCAAGTGGGTGCATGAAGGGTTGATCGCCCGGCTCAAGATCATGGCCGGCATGGACATCGCCGAGAAGCGGCTGCCGCAGGACGGACGTCTCCGGACGACGGCCGACGACGGGACCGAGGTCGATTTCCGCGTCTCGACGCTGCGCACGCTGTTCGGAGAAAAGGTGGTGATGCGTGTGCTCGATCACCGGAAGGGGGTGCCGGCCCTCGAGGAGATCGGACTCTCGGCCACTGCCCTCGAGGAACTGCGCGGATTCCTGCGTCATCAGCACGGCATGATCCTCGTGGTCGGGCCGACCGGCAGCGGCAAGACCACGACCCTGAGCGCGTCGCTGAGAGAAGTCCAGTCGGAGAAGACCAACATCGTCACCATCGAGGATCCGATCGAATATCAGATCCCGGGCGTGAACCAGACGCAGATCAACGACAAGATCAAGCTGACGTTCGCCAGCGCGCTGCGGTCGATTCTCCGTCAGGATCCGGACGTGATCCTGCTCGGCGAAATCCGCGACGCCGAGACTGCCAAGATCGCGATGCAGGCGGCGCAGACCGGTCACCTCGTGCTCTCGACGCTGCACACCGACGATGCGCCCTCCGTGGTGACGCGGCTGGCCGACATCGGCGCCGAACCGTTCGTCATCGCGTCGGCGCTCGTCGGCGTCGTCGCGCAGCGGCTGGTCCGGCGGCTATGCGTTCACTGCCGCCGGCAGTACACGCCTCCACCGGACGTGCTGCGTTCGTTGAACATCAGCGAGTCCGATGCTGCCTCAATCCCGTTCTACAAGGCGATCGGCTGCGATCAGTGCAATCACACCGGCTACCGCGGCCGCATCGGCATCTACGAGGTGATGCGCATCAGCGACAAGGTGCGGCGCCTGATTGCGGCGCGCGCCACGGAGGATCAGATTCGCGACGCCGCGGTCGGCGGGGCGATGGTCACGCTCGGTGAGGACGGTCTCTCGAAGGTGAAGAGCGGCGTCACTACGCCGGAAGAACTGCTGCGCGTCGTCACCGAAGTGCGCGAGATGCGCACGCTGTGCGGCCAGTGCGGCACGGCAGTGGGACTCGACTTCAACGCCTGCCCGAGCTGCGGCAAGCGGCTCGCTGGCGGGTGTCCGCACTGCGGCCGTGCGCTGCAGCCGGGCTGGAACTTCTGCCCGTACTGCACGAAGAGCACTGCCGAGCCGAAGAAAGCGCAGAAGCGGCTGCGCGATCGCGAGCCGGGCGACGGCCGTCGCGAGTTGCCTGCGGCCAGCGTGGCGGAGTTCAAGAACAGGTGAAGAACTATTACGAGCTCCTCGAGATCGGGCCGACCGCGACAGCCGACGAGGTGAAGCGGGCATTCCGGGCGCAGATCGCGAAGTACCACCCGGACAAGGTCCAGCACCTCGGCAAGGAGTTCCAGGCAATGGCGGCCGACCGTGCCGCCGAGCTCACCGAAGCTTATCGGATCCTGTCCGATGAAGGCCGAAGAGCCGGCTACGATCGCACGCTCGCGGAAGGCGCCGCCACCGCGTCGGCGGTGCCTCCACCCTCTGCGGCTCGCGCCACGACGGCGGCGCCGTACGTACCGCCGCCAGCGTCCCGGCCATCGGGAGAACGCGCCGCGCCGGTCGGACCACAGTTCCGCCACGAACGTGCCACGCGCGACGAGTTCGTCCGCAAGGCGACGATGGGACGGTTGCGCGTCGCGCTCGAATCGGTGGGGGGCACCTACGACATGGCCGACGCGCGGGGATTCGACATCGCGCTGGTGCCGAAGAAGAAGCTGTTTTCGAGCAACAGGAATCCGCGATTGCTCGGCCGCTTCGTCTCGACCGTCGACCGCGAAGCGGTGGCCGATGCCTGGGCGCAGGCGGCGAAGTGGGCGGGCGCCGAGGAAGCATGCGTGCTGCTGCTGGGCACGTCGCTCGCGCCGGCGGGCGATCTCGCCACCGAGATCGGCGATCAGCGAAAGCGGCACGGCCAGGGTGGCGGTGGAAAGCTCGTCCTGATCCCGGTTGATGCCCGCGATTGGGAGGCCCGGATGCCGCTCGACGCGCCGCCGATTGCGAAGAGTCTCCTCGCGCGGCTCAAAAGCGGGACATAATTCCAAGGAACCCGAGCCGAGCCGGCTCCGTCTCAGTCTGAAGTGCCATGGCGCTGATTGAAACAGTCGATCTCTGGAAAACCTACATCATGGGCGAGGAGGAGATCCACGCGCTGCGCGGAGTCTCGGTCCAGATCGAGCGCGGCGAATACGTCGCCATCATGGGGCCGTCCGGCTCCGGCAAGTCGACGCTGATGAACCTGATCGGCTG
>DATFXR010000431.1:0-26261 GCA_035315685.1 Vicinamibacterales bacterium
CATGGGTGTGGACGCTCGACGTCGAGCGCCGCACCACACGCCGGATCAGTTTGGGCCTCGAGAAATATGTCTCGCTGGCGTCCAGCGCCGACGGCCACCGGCTGGTCGCCACGGTCGCCAATCCGACGGCCAATCTGTGGACCGTGCCGATCCTGGATCACCCGGCGGACGAGCGCGATGTGAAGCCGGTCGTCATGCCGACTGTGCGAGCGCTGGCGCCGCGCTTCGGGGCCGGGGGCCTGTTCTACCTGTCGCTTGGCGGTGGCGACGGATTGTGGCGCTATCAGGACGATCGCGTGCTTGAAATCTGGAAAGGGACTGAACGTGCGCTGTTCGAACCGGCCGCCGTGTCGCCGAGCGACAGGCGGGTGGCGATCGCGCTCAGAGGGGACGGCAAGATTCGGCTCAACGTCATGAGCGACGATGGGACGGGACTCAGACCGCTCAACGATGCGATCGACGTCGTAGGTTCCGCCTCCTGGTCGCCGGATGGGAAGTGGATTGCCACTGGTGGGAGTGACGCGACGGGACCGGGACTCTTCAAGGTTCCGGTCGACGGAGGTACCCCTGTGCGTCTTGTTGCAGGTCCAAGCCTCGATCCTGTGTGGTCACCCGCTGGAAACCTCATCGTCTATGCCGGTCCCATCGTCGCGGCGGAATCGCCCCTTCTTGCGGTCAGTCCGGACGGTGCTCCCGTTGAATTGCCTCCGATCCGATTGCGAGGGCAGGGGGAACGCTGTCGGTTCCTTCGCGGCGGCAAGGCCCTGGTGTTCATGCAGGGCGAATGGCCGTCCCAGGATTTCTGGCTGCTCGATCTGGTCTCGAAGACACGCAGGCCGCTCACGCGTTTGATGAACAAAGGCGTCATGCGCACCTTCGACGTGACGCCCGACGGCAAGGCGATCGTTTTCGATCGCCTTCGGGAGAACGGCGATATCGTGCTGATCGACCGGACGCCCTGAGGACGTTGGAACTCGAGTGACCGAGCACGCCACCGCGGTGAGTGGATTGCTGAGGGCCTGGGCCCTCGGCGACATGCAGGCGCGCGATGACCTGCTGCCGCTCGTCTACCGCGAACTTCGACGGCGAGCCGTCGGCTTTCTCCGTCATGAGCGCCGAGACCACACGCTCCAACCGACGGCGCTCGTCCACGAGGCGTACTTGAGGTTGATCGGACAGGAGCGCATCTCGTGGCAGAACCGCGCCCAGTTCTTTGGAGTGGCGGCGAAGATGATGCGCCGTATTCTCGTCGATCATGCACGCGGGCGTCAGGCGGGCAAGCGGTTCGGCGCGGCGGTCAAGGTCAGCCTCGCCGAGGGGATCGCCGTGGGACAGCCTCGAGAGTGCGAGCTGCTGCTCCTCGATCAGGCGCTGGAGGACCTGGCGGCGTTCGACCCCCGACAGGGTCGAATCGTGGAGCTGCGGTATTTCGGCGGCCTTTCGGAGCAGGAAGTCGCTGAAGTGCTGTCTCTCTCGCGCGCGACGGTGACGCGCGAGTGGCAATCAGCTCGAGCATGGCTCTACCGGCGAATTACAACGGGACGAGGCACCGTTGTCCGCTGATCGATTCCGGGAGCTACCGGCTCAGCGAGCGGCGCGACGAGCACTTCAGCCGCAAGCGTCCGCCGCGCCGCGATCCGTCCGATCTCTTCCTATTGATCGTGGTCGCTCTCTCGTTGCGACTGGAGACGGCCCGCACCGCTGACGATCGGGGGACCGCCGGCTGTCGTGACGACAAACAGAAACTCCTTTCCGTGGTCGAGCAGAATCAATGCTTGCGTATTGAACAACGCACTGTTCAACTGGTTGACCACGAGATCATCGGCCGTGCAATCCGTGTTGACCGTGTAATTTCCGCCAATCGGCACCCTCAGCGTCGTCGGACCGGCAGCGGTAGTCACCCGCTGCGTAAAGTTGCCTTCGAGGTGACCCTGGCCGTCGAACTTGAGGATGCCGACGAAGGCCGCGGGACCTGTGAACGGTCCAAACAGAACGGTTCCAGACCCCTGGATGGCGTAAGTGCCCCGTAACGACTCGTTCGAGCAGCCGTCGTCGGCGCGGGCGTGCTCGGCGTTCCCCACACAGAGAAGGCCAGCGATCGAGAGTGCGAGCAGGGGTGAACACCCGATCTTGCTCTTCATACTCCTCCTTGGACAGACGCACAGTCTGTCGTGCCGTCGGCTCGGCGCCGGCTTGCCGCGGTCCGATTGCGACGCACTACTGATTGACGCGGAAAGCAGCGACAAACTGCGTCATCGGGCGGGTTGACACCTGACCCTCGCCAAACCCTTCCGAGTTGAATTGCGGGCCCGATGGTGGCCACGATCGCCTGTAGGTGGCGAATTTATACCGCTCCTCGATCCTGGCGGACTCTCGACGGGCACTGTCACAGCCACCGTTCAAAACAATTGCAGCATCTTCGGCTGCGCATACCCCGCCCTGGGCATGTACTTCTTGCTCGCATGTGCCGACGACGGGAAGGTCGTCCCGGAAACCGATGAGACGAACAATTGCCGGGCATCGATGTCTCAGGTCAACGTCACGCAACCGGACCTTGTCGTGACGGCTATGACGAATCCGCCGGCTGTCATGGCGCCAGGCGGCACATTCCCGGTAACGGACACCACCCAGAATCAAGGGCTGGTGCCGGCCGCAGCGTCGACAACCCGCTTCTATCTTTCAACCGACACCGTGTTCAATCCTGGCGACTTTCTCCTGACCGGAAACAGGGGATTCCGAACCTCGATCCTGCCGGATTCTCGACGGGCACCGTTGCGGTCGCACTGCAAAACAGTTGCAGCATCTTCGGCTGCGCATATCCCGCCCTGGGCAGGTATTTCCTGCTCGCGTGTGCCGACACGGGAAGGTCGTCGCTGAAACCGATGAGACCAACAACTGCCGGGCATCGACGTCGCAACTGAGTGTCGGAAATCTTCCGGATCTCGTGGAAACAGCCGCCACCGATCCCCCGACCTCGCTCAGACCTGGCGGCAATGTCGCGGTGACGGACACGGTTCTCAACCAGGGGACTGTTGCGGCCGGGTCTTCAACGACGCGCTACTACTTCTCGCTCGACACGTCGTGCTGCATCGGCGACGTCCCATTGGTAGGGAGCCGCGCTGTACCTAGCCTGGATCCGGGGGCTTCATCGACGGGAACCGTGACGGTCACAGTTCCGTTGTCTTTGACCCGCGGTCCGTACTTCTTGCTGACCTGTGCGGATGACGATTCTGTCGTAACGGAAGTAACGACGCGAACAACTGCCGGGCCTCATTGGTCCAGACACTCGTGATCAACTTTTCAGACGACCTCCTCGTGGCTGGTTCAACCGTGATTCGCGCTGTACACATCACGGAGTTCCGGTCGCGGATTGACGCTTTGCGCGCTCGATTCGGGTTAGGACCCTATTCGTATTTAGATTTGTCGCTCGCGGCCGCTGTCACCACAATCAAGGCTCAGCACATTATCGATCTGCGCGCGGCGTTGCTGGAGGTCTACATCCGAGCAGGCCTGACGCCGCCGAGCTGTATCGATCCATTAGTGGGATCCGGGATCATGGTGAAAGCAACACGCATCATCGAACTCCGTACGGCAGTGATCGCCATTGAATAACGTTTACTCCCGGTCTCATCGCGGGGAGGACTCGAACACGTCCAGCCCGCGCACAGAGAGCGCGTTGATACGAGTCATCGAATGTGCGCTCGTTCATCGCTTTAGCGACTATTTGATCCCTTCCACAAGGTAGAGGTCCGAGAGATCGAAGCGGTACCTGTAGACATATCCTCGTCCGTCCGGCGTCACCAGGATCGGATCCACATTGAGCAAACCGGCGCGATCGGCAGGCGCGAACGTCTTCCAGAGCTCGCGGCGCCCGGTCGTGATGTCAACACGGAACACATTCGCCGGAAATTTTCCCGGCGCCCGTACGTAGAGCACACGCCCGTCGGCGCTCCACTGAATCGGCCGGTCACCGTCGTTTGTCCCCGGAATCGGACGAAGCGACTGGTCGGCCATCGAATAAATCGCGGGCCTGTCCGACTGATCGGCACCGTCGGTCGCGATGAGCTTCCCGTCGGGCGAAATCACGACGCCCTCGATGCCTTCCGGAGTGAGAGGCACAGGGGCGCGGCCCTCGACGTCTTGCACGAACGATCGCGGGCGATGGCCGGGCACGCGACCTCTGAACAGGATGCGCGTGCCATCCGGAAACCATCGAACCGGGCGATCGATATCTCCAACGCCACCGCTCGGCAGCATGCGCGCGTCGCCGGCGCGGGTCGGCAGGAGCTCGAGTTGGACGGGCATGTCCGAAGACGACACGACAGCCCACTGGCCGTCAGGTGATAAGGCAAACGCATCGCCGAATCCACCCTCGAGCCGGACGGGAGTGGATCCGTCCGTCGCTCTTAGATAGATTCCGTTGCCACCCCCGGTTTTGTACGCGGAGGCGTCGAAGAGCAGCGTCCTGCCATCGGCGGAGAGATCTCCACCAAGAGGTCTCAGCCACGAGAGATCCCGCTCGCTCGGCTCACCGGGGGCCTGTCCGATCATGCGGTACCCCACTGGGAAGCCGCTGGTCATCAGCATTCGTCCATCCCGCGAGACATCGCTCAGGTTCAGATAGCTCGGGACGCGTTCCACCAGCCTGAGCCCGCCCGACAGGGTCACGGCAAAAAGCGCTGCGGGATGGTCGGACGCCGACTTCGTGAACCAGATCTCGTCACCAGTTGGGGACCACGCGAGGCCCGTGAGGAGGAACCCGTCAAGTCGACGAATCAACTGCCTGGCTCCGGACACATCGATCGTCCAGATCGACGCCACATTGAGATCATCGAGCTCGGCGTACCCAATGCGATCGCCGTGGGGCGACGATCGCATCGCGATGATGCGCGTGCCAGGTTTCGTCTCGAAGAGAACACGACCTATCGGTCGTTCCAGGCGGCTGGTGCCTGCGCTGGTCTCGCGGACAACGGCCAGCTCGCGGCCGTCGGACGACCAGTCCGCAAGACGGACTCCCCGGGCTACTTCTCTGGGCGCCCCGCCGGCCACCGGCGCTCTGGCCAGGGTGCCTGTGCAGAAGAGGGGCACGGTCCCTGGAATTGGCTCGCACCCGAGTGAGAGGGCCATTTCACTACTCGACGAGAGGGCAAACAGCGACCCGGAGGGCAGGCCAAGCGAGCGGGACTCGAGGCTGTCAGTCCTGGTCTCGAAGACCTCGAGGGGTCGGCCATCCCAGGCCGCCGAGTAGACGATGGTCCGGCCGTCGGGCGCGAAACGTGCCTGTGCGACGTATCCTCGGCGAAAGGTGAGTTGATGGAACCACGGCTGTCCGACGGTCTGTCCTTTCGTTCGTTGCCCGAGCAGGAATGCCGCGCCAAGCGCCGCGATCGCCAACGCGGTTATGGTGGCGAGCTTGAGATGTGATCGTCGCGGCACAGGCGGTGCGGGCGCGCTGGAGGCAAACGACAACGCCGGGTTCACGAATTCGCTCTGGATCCACGCGAGTTCGTCGCGCAAGTCGGCGGCCGTCTGCCAACGTTTGGCCGGATCCTTCGCCAGACACTTCTTCACCGTGCGATCGAAGGCCGGCGGGATGAGCGGCTGCAGCGTGCTCATCGCCGGCGGGCTGGTGGTGAGAATCGCGGCCAGAATGCTCGACGCGCTCGTCCCCGCGAACGCTCTGCGCCCCGTCGTCATCTCGTAGAGGATCGCGCCCAGGGCGAAGAGATCGGACCGGGCGTCGGCCGGTTTCCCCTCGGTCTGTTCCGGCGCCATGTACTGAATCGTCCCGACGACCATGCCCGTCTGAGTGAGGGTGGGATTGACGGTCGCGAGGGCGCCGGAATTTTGGCCGTCGGGATGGGTCCACTTGGCGAGGCCGAAGTCGAGGATCTTGGCGCCACCGGGCGTCAGCATGATGTTGGCGGGCTTGAGGTCGCGGTGCGTGAGGCCTTGGCGGTGCGCGGCGTCGAGCGCACTGGCCAGCTCGCCGCCGACCCGCAACACCTCTTCGAGCGGGATTGGCCCGCGGAGCAGACGGTGGGCGAGCGTTTCGCCAGCCAGATACTCCATCACCATATAGGCGATGCTGTCGTCCTCCCCGACGTCGTAGAGGGCGCAGATGTGGGGATGGGTCAGGCGCGAGATGGCGCGCGCTTCGCGGCGGAAGCGCTCAGGGCGCGCGGTGTCGCGCTCGACACCGGCAGGGAGGATCTTGAGGGCGACCGTGCGATCGAGGCGCGTGTCGCGCGCGCGGTAGACTTCGCCCATCCCACCCGCCCCGAGCGGAGCGACGATTTCGTACGGCCCGAGGCGCGTGCCGGCAGCGAGAGCCACGGAGCTATGAAGTTGACGTGCCGATTGTAGACCTGTCCCTGCTGAAAACTCCATCGGCCTGCGTCACCGCGCTGGCCGTATCGCCGCAGGAGTTGCCGGAGCGACGTTCACGTGCCTTGTGGGCCGCGAAGGCGACATCTACAAACGTTTCGTGGTTCACGCGCAGCGGCGGCGCACGACGCCTCGTGGCACCTCAACCGGTGCCTGCTAACGATCGCGACAACCCGTGGACCACGTCGTGGGCGAGATCAGATCAGGAGGCTCTAGGCCGCGCCGCTCGTGCCGGTACCGGCGCTCGCGAAGGTGAATACCGGCGAAGGGACACGAACAGCGAACCGCAGCGCTGACGCGACGTGAATGTCGTCGAAGCGTCCGCAATGGATCCGCGCCGCTGAGGGACTCTGCTGCAGCGAGGTCCTCTCGCGGACTTCGATGAAGGTCTTTACCTCAAAGACAGCCGAACGCCTCCGATCGCCGTCACCGTGCGGCTGCGGTCTTCCACACCGCTCGCGTCAGAGCGCACGGTTCCGACCACCGTCAGCCGTCGACCAACTGGCACTTCGATGCCGCCGAGCATGCGCACGTTCGGCAGCGGCCCTCGTGTGCGCGCAGTCACGTGCGTGCCGCATAAGAGCGGCGGCCTGACGCCGGTACAATCGGCGTCCGTCTGCGAGTATTTCGTGTCCTGCGTGACGAGGCCGGCGCCCGCGCCTCCGAAGACGCGAACGGCGCCCGTCGACCGCACAAGAAAATTGAGGCCGAGCGTCCAGCTTTCCCGGTCGTCGATGACCGTCGTGTGTCCCACGCGTCCGATCACGCCGTCGGGGCCTGACACGTCGTGCGGCCCGTAGTCGAAGCGACTGGCATGCGACCAGTGACTCAGGTCGCCGTCGAGCACGAAATGGCGTATCATCAACCGCTGCACCGATCCGATCAGAAAGGCCTCCCCGAACGGTTCGGCGGGATACGGGTCTGTTCCGAAAATGCTCCCAGCGCCGAGCGTGACGGCGATTCGGTCCTGAGCGTCGGCGCGACGCGGAACGCCGGCGGCTGCGACCATCAACACCGCAGTGATTACCCCTCCCAGGCCGCGCATCCTCGTCGTCATTCGCGATCCCCCTGCCGGGGAATGCGCAAACGCCCGGGTAACAGGCTCATCGGACGAATCTGCACGTTAGTGCTCGCGTGAGCGCGTCGCAATCGAGAGTATCGTCGGCCGAGTTGTCCGCTTCGCAGAAGCTGATCGTCGACAACAACCCGGCGCGGCTGCTGCGCCTTGACGTGCGTTAGAGGATTTTCCGAGGCAGGTCGGCGTGCAGATGCATCGTGAGATCGTAGACCGACGCCTTGCTGGCGGCAGCGAGATCTTCCGGTCGCGAGCCATCCTGGGCATCGAAGATCGTCGCGACGTCCCCGATGGCGACGGTTGGTTCGTTCCCGATCTCGACGATGCTGTGGCTGGCCGACACCGACGCGACGATCGGATAAAGGCGGCCGCCGATGCGCACCCGCCCGCCCGCGGCGACGCTGCGCGGCAGTCCGTCGGCATGACCGACAGGCAACGTCGCGAGCCATACCGGCTTGTCCGTCTTGTAGGCGCGCTCGTACCCGGCGCTGTCGCCGGCCTGCAGCTGCTTGACGTATGCGACCCGCGCCTTCAGGCTGATCGCCGGCCGCAGATCCATGATGCCAGCCGACCGGAACTGCGGCTCCGAATAGATGCCGTAGACGGCCATTCCAGGCCGAACCATGTCGAGAAAGCCGTCGGGATGCTGGAAGAGCGCGAAGCTCGACGCGGCGTGGCGGCGTCCGAGCTTCACACCGCTTCGTTCGAGCTTCTCGGTGAGCGAGAGGAACCGGCGTAACTGCTCGGGATCGAACTCCGGATCCTCGGTGAACGTCATCATCGTGCCGGCGATTGAGACCGAGCGGCGCGAGGCGAGATCGGTGATGAGCGACCGCGCCTGACGAAACGGGACACCGACGCGGCCGATTCCGGTGTCGACGCAGACATGCAGCGTCACCGGATGCCCAACGCCGGCCGCCACGCGATCGAGCTCGCCGCCGATGGGCATGTACACCATCGGCATCACACGGCGCGCCACGATCTCCGCGAGCTCGGCCGCAGCGAACGGGCCGAGCAGCAGGATCGGCTTCGCGACGCCAGCATCGCGCAGCGTCATCGCCTCGTGCAACTTGACGACCGCGAAGCCCGCGATCGCGTCGAGCGGTTCGAGCGCGCGCGCGACGTTGACCACTCCGGCGCCGTAGCCGTTGTTCTTGATGACTGCGAGGATCGCCCGGCCGCCGACGCGGCGGCGGATGGTCGCAACGTTCTGTCGGAACGCCGCCGCGTCGATCTCGAGCCACGGATCGAACGACGAATCACGGACTGTCGTCGCGCTCGGTGCGGCCAGCGGCGACAGGCCGGACAGGACCGGCGTCGCCGCCGCGGCCCGGAGGAACGCTCGACGTGATTTCATGGTTGAACAGTATCACCCGAACGAGTCGCCTCCGAAGGTCCTGCGGCACTGGGGTCGAGCAATCGCGGCCGTCCGCATTCCAGTCCGGGACCGCCGTTCCAGATCCGGCGCGCGACTCCCTTGCACCGTCTGGCACTGGCCATCAGATCTGTGACGGTCACCGAGTGGGCGCCAAACCCGGTGCTCGCGACGCTGTGGTTCGCCAAAACTCGGGTCGGCCCTTCTCGGCGAGGCAACCCGGCACGGGCGGCGGTGCGCGGGCTTCGTAACGTACAGTCAGATCGCGTTTCAATGGACGGCTTCTCCAGGACCGTATCGATTGACGAAACGAACTGCGGTAAGACGATCCGCGTTCGTCCGTGAGCGACACGTGCCCATCGAGGCATGCGGCCGCCCGGCGCTGTCCAGGTTGGCCGGCTGCATCCTTCAACCCCGCCGAGGGCAACTTGGGAAACTACCCATGGCCGCTGGCATAGATGTCGAATGGGCTTTCCGTTGCCTGCACCACTTCCAACAAAGAGAACCGAGGAGACAAGTCACATGAAGGCAATCGTTGTGACGGACCAGGCTGCGGGAACGGCCGGGATGAAGCTGGTAGAGCGGCTCGAGCCGCAGGCAGCGATAAACGACGTCGTCGTTCAGATTCATGCGTCGGGATTCGTCCCGACTGAGCTGGCGTGGACCTCGACCTGGACCGATCGCCGCGACCGTGACCGAACACCATCGATCCCCGGCCACGAGCTGGCCGGAGTGGTCACTGCGCTCGGCTACGGTACGACGGGACTGTCGGTAGGACAGCGAGTGTTCGGCCTCGCCGACTGGCATCGCGACGGCACGCTGGCGGAGTATGTAGCCATCGAGGCACGCAACCTCGCGCCTCTGCCGGGCGACGTCGACTTCACGGTGGGCGCGAGCCTGCCAATCTCGGGCCTAACCGCGTGGCAGGGACTGTTCGAGCACGGCCGTCTTCAGGCGGGACGGAGCGTCCTCGTTCACGGCGCGGCCGGAGCCGTCGGTTCGATGGTGACGCAATTCGCACGCGAGTTCGGCGCCTACGTCATCGGCACCGGACGCGCCGCCGACCGTCCGAAGGCGCTCGACTTCGGTGCGCAGGAGTTCGTCGATCTCGACAACGACGCCCTGGAAGACGTCGGCCGCGTCGATCTGGTGTTCGATGTCATCGGCGGCGACATCCAGAAGCGGTCCGCAGGCCTGATTCGAGCCGGAGGAACACTGGTGTCCATCGTCGGGCCGACCGACGCGCGGCCCGCCGACGGCCTGGCGGTCGACTTCGTTGTCGAGTCCGATCGTGCCCAACTGAGTGAGATCGTCCAGCGGGTGCGGGACGAACGACTGCGCACGAACATCGGCATCGTCTCGACCCTCGACGACGCTGTCGCCGCTTTCAACCCGACCGAGCGACGCAACGGGAAGACAGTCATCCGCGTTCGTCCGTGAGCGACCCGCGCCAATCGACGCAGGCGGTCGGCCGGCGCTGTCCAGATCGGCCGGCTGCGTCCTGTCAGCCCCGTCGAGGGCAACTTGGGGAACTACCCATGCCCCCGGCATTACACCGACCGTTTTCTATCGCACGCTTACGATTAATAGTGACCCATTCTAGCGCTCGCCTTTGGCGCTCCCCACCTGCCTTCACGAACGAAGACGAGGTCGCGTTAATCGCCGAGCTATCTTCGCGGACATTCTGCAATTTCGTGCGCGAGTTCTCGTCACGTCGGGCAGCACGACCGCGTGCGGTGCGAAAACTCAGCCGAGGCTGAGGCTGCGGTCTCAACTCACGTGCGTCACATAACCAGTGCCCGCTGCGCGGAACAATTCGCCTTCGTCGAACAGCTGCTCTTGCTCGGTGACGAGATTAGCGAATTCCTGGTTGCCCACCAGGTTTCTGACCCTTACTGAAAGGTAGCCCCCCGTGGTGCTGCTGACGATGTCGCGCATCCTGCCTTCGATGCGATCCCGCTCGCTAATGAAGCGCCGAACCCAAGACCGAATCTCCTCGTCGGTCAGGCGCTGGCCCCAGGTTTGGCCGGCCGGCACGGTCTTACGGGTTCCGTTCTCTAGCGTCAAGACAAGCGGGGCGGTGGCCGTCTTTCCCCTCAGGAAGGTCAGCATCTTTGCGACATCATTCCCCTTGTAGAACTCGGTATACACGTTATCTTCAAACGGGGGCGGGAGGACGCGATTCCGGCCGTGCGTCTGCGTGGTTGTTGAGCCATACGTGTACCCCTGTGCTCCATGCACGGGGATACCGCGATGGCGAAGGCCCTGGGCAATCTTTTGGGCAAGAGACTCTCCGCCGTAGGGGATTCCGGCATAACAGGTGAGTATGGCAATCTCTCCAATGTTTGCAGGGATCCCAGTGTTCGGATTGTTCAGCCAGCCGATGAGCGTGTTCGCGTCGACTCCCTTGATCTGGCCAGTGTCTTGAACGCCGTGCCCGACGATGTACAGACTCTCGCCCTGCGCCATCCCGCTGAAATCGGTAGACTGGTTGAGCGATTTCATTTTTGCGTAACTGCCCGTCCCAGTCTGACGTTTCCACAGTTGCAGCGCGACTTTGACGAGCGCATAGTCAGTCTGATTGCTTTGTCCCGGAGCCACGACGATCAGCGGCTGGATGACGTTCCTCGCGACACCCAACGTCCCCGATCGTCGCCCTTTCCAGTGAGCGGCGCCAGGAACTCCGTTTCCAGTCGATCGGTTTGACATTCGCTGCACGGAGGGGAACGGGATCGCGGGGCGCCGAACACGCTCGCGGCTCGCGGGCCCCCAAACGGTCGCGGAACCGCAAGTTTGCGCGGTTCCGCCGGGGGAAGTTGGACGATGTGGAGTGCGTCTCGCCTCCGGTACGCTCATGAAGGCCTGCACGCGAGTCGACCGAGATGCGGCCGCACGCTTGCCCATGCGATCGGCTTCCGCTTCGAGAACGGGATCCTGCACGACGACGACGCCGCTGGCAAACGGATTCCTCACGCGTCCAGCCCGCTGCTGCAGCACGTGCGCGAGCTCGTGCCCGAGCAGCTGCTGCCCGCGTGGCGTGTGCGGATCGTAACATCCCGGCGCGAAGTACAGGTTCGAGCCGTGCGTAAAGGCAAGGGCTCCGATCGCGGCGGCTTCGAGTCCGACGTGAACGCGAACGTCCGAGAGGTCTGCGCCGAGTGCCGACTCCATCTGCTGCCGAATCGGACCGGGCAGCGACTGTCCACCACCACGGCCGGTGATTGAAAGCGTCGAGGGCGCCTGAAAGGCGATGCCGTTGGTGTGACGTTGAATCAGCGCGGCGGCTCCGGGCGGCGGCGCGATGGCAGGGCGCACCGGACGAGACGCCACCGCGGAACGCTGAATGGGTCCGGGAGGGCGATGCGCCGGTGGCGGCGCGATCAGGCGCCGGGACTGCGCCCCGCCAGCCCGAAAGCTGCCTTGGATGACGTCGCGACGCATGGGTTCCTCCTCGTGACGTGGGGCCGCGAGTATAGCGCGCCGGCCACGTTGTGAACCGAGCTGACTGGCGGATTTCGTGCAGCGTGCGGCGCGAGTTGTCGTGCCGTGGCTGTCCGTGACGACTCGTCAGAGATGTCCGTGTGCGCAGCTGGGCTGACAGCGGAGGAACTGCACCGGCAGCTCGTCGCCTTCGCGCGTCAAACGGACCGGTTCCGCAGGTGTGAGCGGCACCTGCTGCTGCGGATGAACGCTCGTCCAGACCGGGGCGGTCCGCCGACGTCAGTCGGCCGCCGCTTGCCGGCAAGCCGCGCCGGAACGCGCAGAATGCCTGTGAAGCGCTCGCTACACCAAGGTTGACAAATTACACCATGCCAGCCAAACTGGCAACGATGGCGCTCAACATCAAAAACCTGCGCGTCGAGCGATTGGCAGCGGAGGTCGCGAAACTGGCGCGCGAGAGCAAGACCGAAGCGATTGGTCGTGCGCTCGAGGAACGCAAGGCGCGCCTTGCGAGTCGGGTGATCCGCCGAGACCGCCAGGCAGAGTTCCTGGATTTTCTGCGACGCGACGTCTGGCCGAACGTGCCGCGAAAGTACCGGCGCCGCCGTCTGCGCCGCAAGGAAGAAGACGCACTTCTCGGCTACGGACCGGAGGGCGTGTGATCCTGGATTCTTCTGCCATCGTCGCGATTGCCACGGAAGAACCCGGTTGTTTCGATCTTCTGGTAAAGCTCGATCACGCGGACACGCTGGCGATCGGAGCCCCCACCCTTGTCGAAGCAGCGCTCGTCCTGCGATCACGTCTGACGATGGATCCGCGAGTGTTTCTTGAGCGGTTTCTGACCGACTGGGGTGTAAGCGTCGTGCCCTTTGGCGAGGACCACTGGAAAACCGCGGTCGAAGCGCATGCGCGGTTCGGTCGAGGCCACCACAAGGCCGCGCTCAACTTCGGCGATTGCCTGTCGTACGCGACGGCGAAGCTCGCCGATATGCCGCTCCTGTGCACGGGCCGAGATTTTTCGAAAACCGATCTCACGATCGCTTAGAGCTCGTAACAAAACCGGTGTGGTGAGGAGATCGACGAAGTCATTTTCGCGCTGTACCGTCGGCACCATCGCTGCCGGGTTATTACCGGACACGTTATGGGAAGTCGTCGACCCGCTTCTGGCTCTTCCACCACAGCGACCGAAGGGTGGACGCCCGCGCATTTCTGATCGCGCCTGTCTCACCGGCATCGTGTTTGTCCTGCGCAGCGGAATTCCATGGCAGATGTTGCCTCAAGAACTTGGCTGCGGCTCTGGCATGACGTGCTGGCGCCGACGACGTGACTGGCAACAGCAGGGCATCTGGGATCTGATGCATTTCGCTCTTCTGGATTGGCACGCGCGCCAAGGCGACATCGATTGGTCGCGCGCCATCGTCGACAGTTGCTCCGTGCGCGCCGTATTCGGTGGTGTGGCGACTGGGCCAAATCCCACCGATCGTGCCAAGCGAGGGAGCAAGCGTCATCTGATTTGCGATGCGCGAGGCGTGCCGCCTGCCGTGCGCCTCACCGGCGCCAACCGGAACGACTCGCAGGAAGCTCTGGGCTTGGTGGATGCCATTCCGCCGCTGCAGGGTGACCGCGGACGGCCTCGGCGTCGGCCAGACTGCGTGATCGGGGACCGCGGGTACGATGCGGCGACGATCCGACAAGGATTGCGAAACCGGGGGATAGTACCCCTCGTCGCGAGGCGCCGCACGGCGCATGGCAGTGGCTTGGGGCGCTGGCGATAGGTCGTCGAGCGGACGTTTGCCTGGCTCAATCAGTTTCGGCGTCTGCGCGTCCGCTACGAGAAACTGGCCGACGTCCATAAGGCGTTTCTGTCGCTCGGGTGCGCGGTGATCTGCTGGCAGTCGCTCCGAAAGACCTGGATGACGGGCTAGCGGAAGGCCGATTTCTCCTTTAGCCGTGAAGCCTCTGTCGCTAAAATCAGGCCGTACTCCATGCCACTCTTCGCTGGTGCTCGGCTGGGCCCGTATGAAGTCGTGTCGCCGCTCGGAGCAGGCGGGATGGGCGAGGTGTACAGCGCTCGCGACACGCGCCTTGATCGGATGGTCGCCATCAAAGTGTTGGCGACAGGGGTCGCGGAAGATTCTACGACTCGCGATCGGTTCGAGCGCGAGGCCCGCGTCATCTCGTCGCTGAACCATCCCAACATCTGTGTCTTGTACGACGTCGGGTGCGAGCGTCCGACAGGCGCGGCGGAAGACCAGAGTCCCGTCGAGTTCCTCGTCATGGAGTATCTCGAGGGCGAGACGCTCGCCGCCCGGCTGGAGCGCGGTGCCGATCTCGCTTCGCCTTCCTTGACCGTGAGCGAGGCCGTCGGTATAGCGATTCAGATCGCGAACGCGCTCGACCGCGCGCATCGGCACGGCATCGTCCATCGCGACCTAAAGCCCGGCAACGTGATGCTCACCAGGCCGGCGCGTTCGGGAGCGCCGCATGCGAGCGGCTCAACCGTCCCACACGTCAAGCTGTTGGACTTCGGACTCGCGCGCTTCTCACAAAAGAGCTCGTCCGCGGAAACGAAAGACGGCGTTAGCGATGGTCTGGTGAGCCTTGCCGATCTGACGATGCAGACGGTGAGCTCGCCGCTGACGACAAAGGGAACGATTCTCGGGACCTTGCAGTACATGGCGCCCGAGCAGCTCGAGGGGAAACACGTTGACGCACGCGCTGACATCTTCGCGTTCGGTGCGGTCCTGTACGAGATGCTCACAGGGCGCCGACCGTTCGAGGGCAGGAGTCAGGCGAGTGTGATCGGCGCGATTCTCGATCACCACCCTGCACCGGTCACCTCACTGCAACCCAACACACCACCACTCCTGGCCGAGCTCGTCGCACGCTGCCTGGTCAAGGATCCTGAGGAACGCTGGCAGTCGTCACGCGATCTCGTGGCGCAACTCGAGTGGATCGCCGCCAATCCTGGAGCGGCTTCGTCGCCCGCTGATGCGGGCACGGCGGGCATGAAGGTCGCGACGCGCACGCGCTGGCTGCCCGCGCTCGCTGCCGCTCTGGGTGCCGCCACGATCACCGCGGGAGTCGCCACGTGGGCGCGGTCGCCGAAAGCTCTGTCTCCGGAACCTGTGTCTCGGTTCCTGGTTGAACTGCCGGAGGGCCAAGAATTCACCCGCGCTGGCAGACACGTGCTCGCGATGTCGCCCGATGGCACTCGCCTCGTTTACGTCGCGAACCGACAGCTGTATCTCCGCAATCTGAACGACCTCACGACCACCGCCATCTCAGGCACGGCCGGCAGCGATCCGTCAGAGCCGACTTTTTCACCTGATGGCCGTTTTGTAGCCTTCTGGTCGAACGGCTCGCTCAAGAAAGTCCCTATCGCGGGTGGGGCACCAATCACGTTGAGCGCCGTGGACAACCCCTTTGGGACATCCTGGTCGGATGACCGCATTCTCCTGGCCCAGCAGATGCCACCCGGCATTGTGGAAGTGCCGGCCAACAGTGGTCCGCCGAAAATGCTGGCGGCCGTCGATGCTGCGAAACAGGAACTGCCGCAAAGCCCGCAGTTGCTGCGCGATGGACGCGCTGTGCTGTTCACGCTGCGAACCGGGAACCAGGTATGGGACGATGCCTCGATCGTCGTTCAGGATCTGACGAGCGATCGGCGCACAGTCCTCGTCACCGGCGGCACGGATGGGCACGTGCTGCCGACTGGCCACCTCGTGTATGCCCGTCAGTCCACTTTGTTTGTGACGCCCTTTGACGCGACGACGCTGACGGTCGCCGGAACCGCCGTGCCACTGCAACAGGACGTCGCGATGGGCGGCTTCTCGGGCGCCGCACAGATGGCCTGGTCCAACACAGGTTCTCTTGTGTTCAGTCCTGGCGCGTCTCAGGATCGCGCCGTCGTGTGGGTCGATCGACAGGGCCGATCGGAGCGCACGCCGTTGCCGCCTCGACCCTATCAGACAGGCTCGAGCCAGATGCGAGTGTCGCCGGACGGGACTCGCGTCGCGCTCACGATATTCAGCGAGGGAAACTCCGGAGGAAGCGGAGATATCTGGTTGTGGGAGATCGCGCGCGGCACGCTCACGCGCCTCTCGTTCACATCGCGATCGGCGTCGCCAGTCTGGACGCCTGACGGAAAACGCGTGTGCTACGCGAGCGAACGGAGCCTCCTCTGCCAGGCTGCCGACGGCAGCGGGCACCCTCAGCCGATGTTCAACGTGAGTGGACCGTTCGCGTTCAATGGTCTTGGGCCGATCACGTCAGACGGGCGATCGATCTTGATCGCAAGGCCGCACCGGCAGGATTCCTTGTCCGAGTCGGACATCATGATCGCGGAGATGGGATCCGCCGGCGAAATGCGACCCCTCATTCAGACGCCGGCCAATGAAACCGAGCCGTCGATCTCGCCAGACGGCAAATGGATCGCGTATACATCGGGCGAGTCCGGTCGCGATGAGGTCTTCGTTCGGCCGTTTCCAGACGTCGATCAAGGACGCTGGCAGATCTCATCTGACGGAGGGATCCGACCGACGTGGGCACCGACGGGACGGGAGCTCTTCTACCTCCAGAGTGCCTCGGCTGGTTTCGGTAACCCGACCGCGCTCGTATCGGTTCCGGTACAACCGGGGCCGACTTTCTCTTCTGGCAGGCCCGCCGTCGTCACAAAACTCCCCGCAGGGGCAGGGTCAGGGTTCGCCGTGGCGCCCGACGGACGGTTTCTGTTCAACGTGCCGGCCACATTCGACGCCGCTCAGGCCGCGCGCGCGCAGATTGTCGTCGTGCAGAACTGGTTTACTGAGCTTCAGCAGCGCGTGCCCACACGCTGACAGTCGCACCGAACCGACGCGCACACGTGGCACCGAACAGCGCAGGTGTCGTTCGAGGTATTGATACAGCCTCTTAGCCCAACGACGACGGCCGATTCGCGATAACGATCCGATGTCAGGCTCTCTCGTCTGCGTGTTCAGGCCAGCGGCTGCCCTTCGCTGTCCGTGATCGAGCCCATGAAAATTCGAATGGCGTCGACAAACGCCCAGAGCCTCACCCCAATCACGATCGGAATCCCGATTAGCACCAGACACAGTGGCAGCCCGATGGCAAACAGAAGCAATTGCGTGAGCCCGAGCTTGTTGTTACCGAGATAGAACCAGTGGATCCCGAACTGGCCCAGAAAAAAGGCCAGCAGCCCTGCGACCACCTTCGATTTCTGCACCGCGGCAACGGTCGTCACGTCAGTCATGAGCTCCCTCCTCCGGTCCAGCGCACTCAAGCACCCTTCCGCTTCTGGATACCCTGTAACAGTTGGTTCAGGAGGCCCGGCCCCGCGGCGGTCAAGTTGGGAACATACAGGGCGTACTCGCGAATCGTGCGAACCTGCCGGCTCGGCAGGATCTCGAGATGCGCGACGATCGCTTCGAACGTGAACGACGTCCCGACCGGGGCGGACGGGGACGTGACGATCGAAACGACGAACGTGACGTTCCCTGACCCGCCGGGTTTGAGCACGAATTGCGGATCCGCGTGATTGAGGTCAACCTCGCCGATTCCGCGCACGCCGTCGCCGAACTGCCGGACGGCGTAGCGTTGACCGTAGTTGTCGACGATCACGACTGAGTCAGCGAGGTACCCGAGAATGAGCGGCTGGCTCGTTACGTTCCTGACCTGGACTCTGACATCGATCGGCGTTCGCTGACCCTCGACGCTTCGCGTGATGCCGGTGATCTCCGCCACAAACGGCCCTTCGCCGTAACAACGGGGTTTGCCGGTGCAGGCTGCCGCCGTACTGCTGTCAATCGCCACAACGCTCACGCCGCTGAAGCCGAGGCTGTATTCGCGGACCGTCCGGTTCTGACCACCGGGAAGGCTCTCGAGCTGCGCGACGGTCACGTCGAAGTTGAACGTGTCCCCGACGAGGTCCCGCTGGTTGCCGACGACTGAGACGGCGAACGCCGCCTCGCCCCAGCCGCCGGCAGGCAGCACAAACTGCGTGTCGGCCGCGCTTCGGTCGACGATGCCCATGCCCTTCGCCCCGTCGGTGCCGAAGTGGACCGCGTACCGGCGGCCAAAGTTGTCGGTTGCCACCGCCGTATCTCGGACGTATCCGAGCATGATCGGCGCGGCCGCCGGATTCGAGAAGCGCACGCGCACCTGGACGACCTGCGCCGCCGAGGTCGGAAGCTGGGATCGTGTCAAACCAACTACTTGCGCGACGAACGGGCCCGCGGTCCTGCAGAGCGCGTTTTGTCCGCAGTCCTTCGTGTCAGACGCCGTCGGTGGCGCCGTTCCGACTGGCAGGGGCGACGATGGCGGCGCTGTCGTGGCCGGCGCCGAGCGCATCTTGTCTGCGAGACCGGAGAAATGCAGGGCGTGTTCCCGACCCAGGCGAATCTGGTTGCCCGGGAGGACCTCGATCTCGCGGATCGCCATGTCGACCTGGAATGTGACGCCGAAGATATTCTGTCCTGCCCACACGAACTCGAAACGCGCGTCGCTCGTCTCTCCCGGCTGGAGTCGGAATTTTTCGTCAGCCTGATTGCCGCGGATCTGACCGATGCCCTGCACGCCTTGATCGCCCGAAATCACGTACCGGTTGCCGCGATCGTCGGTCGTGACGCCGGAGCTATTGACATAGCCGAGAATGAGCGGCCGATCCTGCTTGTTGCGGATGGCAAGCCGCACCGTCACCGTCTTCATCGGCGTGTTCTGCAGAATCGCCTGAAAGTCGGTCACGGTCGCCGCGAAACTGAGGTTCTCGGTGCAGAACGGCTGGACTCCGCACACTGGCGGCCCACCGGGAGCAAATCGCGGCGCCGGGCGCGGGGACTGCCGGCGGCACTGGCGCTTGCGCGGGTTGAGTCGTCCGCTGCGGCCGCGACAGGCTCATCGGATACACCAGTTGCAATCCCGACGTCGGCGTTCCCGGTTTGCCGCTCACCGCGATAGCGCCGGCTCCGTCAACGCTCGCCAGCGCGCGATAGCCGTCGATCTTCTCGTTGGTGACGGCGAGGGGGGTGTACAGATTTTGATCGAGGAGCGCGACGGTGCGACCCGCGCGATGCTCGAGCACGACGACCACGCACCCTCCACTGCCGCAGTTCAATGACGAGGCGGCCGCGACGATGATTTCCTCCGAACCGTCGTCATTCAAATCCTCGAGCGCGATGAAGAACGGTTCGGCGATGATCGACGCCAGCGGCGGAGATGCACTCAGAAGTGCCCTCGTACTGAGTGCCGCCCGCTGCTCGTCGCTCGGGACCGTGAAGTGAATGACGTGGTTGACCGTGAAACGGGACTCTTGCTGCGTTACGGCCACTCCCGAGAGCGACATGGTGGCCGCGATCGCAGCCGAGACCAGCCCACGAAACATATTCGACCTGCTCATCGTTCGCTCCTTGCCGCGCGGCTCCAGCCGCTTTCGTGCCCGTTTCGCGGCCCTCGCCCGTGGGACGAGCGTCGCGATCGATCAAACCCGGCTTCCGAAACGAATTTCTGTGGACACCGCCGGTCCGATCCGGCGGCCGCCGCGGCATCGCTGTGAGAAAATGCGTGTCGCGCACCGGCGATACGCTGCCGCAACCGGGTGCGAGAAGTCCTAACGGAACGCTGAAGAAATTCTTAAGGATGCCTAGCGATGGCGGGCGACCGGACGACGGAGCGCGTCTGGCGGTTTGCGTCGTGCGAATTCGACGAACGTCGCCGCGAGCTCCGCGTCGATGGGCGCACCGTCCACGTGGAGGCCAAGCCGCTCGACGTCCTCGCGGAGCTCCTCCTCCATGCCGACGAAGTCGTCACCAAGGACGAACTGCTCGAGGCGGTCTGGCCCGGAGTGGCCATCGTGGACGCGTCGCTTGCGACTGCGGTGTCGAAGCTGCGCAAGGCGCTCGGCCCATACGAGAGCCTGATCGTCACCGTCTCGCGGGTCGGCTACCGGTTCGCGGGAGCCGTCGATCTATCGCAGGCGGCGCGGCCGCAGCCGACCGCGAACGGTCCGACTGAAGGCGACTGCGTTCCCGGCCGCGATCAGTGGCGGCTGACCCGTCGTCTCGATTCCTCGCCGTCCAACGACGTATGGCTGGCGGAGCACACGAAAACGCGAGAGCTGCGCGTCTTCAAGTTCTCGCGCGACAATCGGTTACGACAGTTGAAGCGCGAAGTCACCGTGGCGCGCCTGCTGAAGGACGCGCTCGGCGACCGACCCGAGTTCGTCAAGGTGCTCGAGTGGAACTTGGCTCGCGCGCCGTACTTCGTCGAGAGTGAATACGCCGGTCCGGACCTGATCGAATGGGCCGCGCGCTCCGGCGGATTGGGAGCCGTGCCGCTCGCTCGCCGCGTGGCGCTGCTCGGCGACGTCGCTCGCGCGGTCGACGCGGCGCACTCAGTGGACGTGCTGCACAGGGATCTGAAGCCGGCGAACATTCTCGTCGCAACACGGCCGGACGGCACGTCGCAGATCAAGATCGCCGATTTTGGAAGCGCGTCGCTCGTCGGGCAGGCGCGCCTTCACATGTTGGGCATAACGAACCTCGGCTTCACGGAGGAGAGCAACCGCCCACCCGCGGAAGTGGCCGGGACGATCATGTACGTCGCGCCGGAGGTGCTCGCCGGCGAGCTGCCGACTCGCGCATCCGACATCTACGCGCTGGGGGTGCTGCTCTACCAGTTGGTCGTCGGCGATTTGCGAAAACCGCTCGCCCCGGGCTGGGAAGATGACGTCAGCGAGCCGCTGCTGCGGGACGACATCGCGGACGCCGCGGCTGGCAACCCGGCGCGCCGCATCTGCAGTGCCCGCACGCTTGCGGACCGACTCGGCGGCCTGGAGCGGCGCCGTCGCGCCGACGCTTCAGACGATCGGCCAGCGACGCACATCCGAGCAAGCGCGCAGGGCCGACACCGCCGGTCGTCCACGTTGTACCGGTCAGTCGCCGCGGGCGGGCTTGCGATGCTCGTCCTGGCCGCGACCTACGGCGTGCTCCGACGCGATACACGGCCCCTTCTCACGCGCGCCGTTGCCGTCGTGCCGCTGCGCAACGCGGGAGGAGATGCAACCGACGACTTTCTCCGGCTGGCGCTCGCTGACGAGGTGATCACGATTCTCAGCCACGCGCGAACGCTCTCGGTCCGACCGCTCGCGATCACGTCGACGTATGACGGCCGGGCGGCGGACGTCGCCGAGGTCATGCGCGATCTCCGGGTCGGCACCGCCGTGAGCGGCTACTTTTCGCGCACCGGCGAGCGGCTGCGCGTCTCGCTCGAGGCGACCGACGCGGACAGCAGCCGCGTGATCTGGCGCGATCAAATGGATGGACCGGCAGACAGCCTGATCGCGACCGAGATGCAGCTGTCGCTCCGCATCAGACGCGGCCTTCTGCCGGCGCTGGGCACCGTCGATGCCGAGGGCACGCCGGGTCCGTCGAACGAAGAGGCGTACGCGCTGTTCCTCAAGAGCATCGCGATTCCTCCGGACACCGGCCCGAATCCGGCCGCCATCGCCATACTCGAGAAGTCGGTCGCCCTCGATCCTCGCTATGCGCCGGCCTGGCTCGCGCTCGGACGCCGTTATTACGTCGAGGCGCGTTATGCGACCGGCGACGACTCGCTACTCGACCGATTCGACTCGGCGATGGAGCGCGTCATCGCCCTGGATCCCGGCAACGTTGCGGCGACCGCGAACCTCGTCGCGGTCGCGACCGAACGCGGCGACCTCGTCCGAGCGTTCGAACGAGCGAAGGCGCTCGTCCAGCGACGTTCCGACAGCGTCGATGCGCACTACTCGTTGAGCTACGTCCTGCGGTACGCCGGCCTGCTGGAGCCAGCCGGCGCCGAGTGCGAACAGGCGCTGCTGATCGACGCCAGAACGCAGTCGTCGGGGCTGCGATCGTGCGCGGTCGTGTTCCTGCTGCGGAGCGATTATCCGCGGGCTCTGAACTATATCCAGCTGGCGCAAGGCAGCGATTTCGCCAGGGCGATGTCGATCCACATGCGGGTGCGGGAAGGCAAGGAGCGTGAGGCCCTCGCGATCGGCTTGCCCAAGATCCCGCAGTGGCGCAGCTACGAGATGCTTCTCGCCTGCGCGGCGAAGAAACCGCGCGCCGAGATCGCCGCGCTCGCGCAGGCGGTCAAGCCATCGTCGGATCCCGAGACGAACTACTTCGCGGCGGCGCACCTTGCCTACTGCGGCGAGACCACGGCGGCGATTGATCTGCTGTCGAAAGCGGTCGCCGGGCACTACTGCGCGGTTCCAGCCATCGACATCGACCCGCTGCTGGCGAGTGTGCGGGCAGCGCCCGGATTTCCGGCGCTGCGCGTCCAGGCGGCGGACTGCCAGCGGACCTTCGTACAAGATGTGCATTTGAAGTGAGCGCAGTTGTTGGGAGGTCCGCTTCGCGGCGAGCGATTTCACCATCGCAGAGCCTCCTGAACCCCTTCGGCGACGATTGAGTCGTGGTCCCCAAACACATCCGCGCCGCGCTCGCGAACGATCTACTGCCTCTTCGTTTTGTACTTCTCCAACAGGTCCTTCATGATCTCCGCGGCCGACTTCCCGGACGACTGCATCTGCTGCATCATCTCGGTCGACGGCGGCGTGATGTGGTTCGCCCGCAGGTAGCCGACCACATTGCCGTAGATTTCGTTATTGTGGACGGTCGTATGCAAGAACGAGATTACCATCTGCTGCGACGAGAGGATCTTCTGGTCCGTCAGCCTGTCGAACGTCGCATCGCAGTAGTCGAAGGAATCCGCCAGCGCCTTGACGATCTCGTCCTTGGTCTTGAGCAGATCGGTCTTGGCCTTCGGCATCGGGTTCGGTTCGCCGCGCAACGACGAGCAGTCGAGGTAATTGCGCTCGGTCGAATGGTCGATCCATTGGCCAAAGTCCATCTGCGCCGGATCGAGCTTGAACCCGTACTTGTCGGCGGGCATGACTGACGCGGCGGCCATTAGGTCGAACTTCACTGGAATGTAGTAGCGCTGGATGTTCGCGGTCTTGAGCGAGTCCTGCGCCTGGAGTGGTGCCGCGGCGCCCAGAGTCGCCATCAGCAAAAGCGTGGTTTTCATGCAGCCCTCCACGGACGTCTGATGATCCGGCCACCGAGATTACTTCACCCGATAGTCGAACGGCTTCATCTACGTGCATACCCTTCGGTCTGATTGTCATGCGTGATCGCGCCCGGAATCGCGTCCGCCGGCGGATTCTCGAGGCGTTCTCCGCACCGAACGGTGGGGGCCGCCGCCTGGACGTTTCCGCGGGCGGCCCCGGCGGCAGCCGTGGGCGGCCGGTTCCGGGTTGAGGCGCGACCGTTTCCGCTGCCCGCTGCCGTTCGGTACTCCCGGCCGGCGCGATCGTCCGGGCCTGGGTTCGACACTGATCTCGACAGGGGGCTCGGTCTGGCTGAAGTTTCACATCGAGAGCACAGGTGAACTATGCTGACCGTGTTCCAATTCCGTTCGAAGGGGGCAGTTCGAATGCGTGTACGCAGTCTCCTCATTGCGGCCGGCGTCTTCATCGTCGCGATTCTTTCAGCCGGCTCGAGCTGGGCGCAGGCGCGCGGGCAGGCGAAACCCGACAACACCAACCCGCGCACCGCGCGCTTTGGCGTGTGGGACAATTCGACCAATCCCAACAACGTCATGACCTACGAGGCCTACGAAAAGGACGGCAGCAAGCTGACGGTCAGCAATCCCAGCAATCCGTCGCAGGACTGGAGCTACGTGACGCTGTTCGACGGTGTGTATCGGCCGGTACAGGGCCAGGAAGGCGCTGAGACCGCGGTCGAGATCATCAACCCGAAGAGCATCCGCATCTACAACAAGCGCAACGGTGTACTGCAGCAGGTCGTGATCAACACACTGTCCGACGACAACAACACGATCAATAACGAGTACATCCGCATGGACAAGGACGGCAAGATCACGGGCGTCACCCATGTGACCTATATCCGCCGCAAGAAGTAGCGACGCAGATCACGTCTACAGCGTTCGTCCTCAAGCGCCGCCTGCGGCGTCTCGAGATCCTGAGGGATGGCGGCGCGCCGGCTGGTTCGGCGCCGCGCACAATAGAGCGAAATCCTGATCGTACGATCGATTAGCGTCGAGTACGCGTGGCAATAGTCTTTCGCCAAGACGCGATCGTCTGGGGAAGCGTATAAGGATCCCGCCTTTTTCTTGCCCTTTCGGCAAGGGCAAGCAGCGTCCATCGCATCGACACTTCATTCAATCGCGCTTGTCGCTGTGCGGCATCCGATTCATCCAGCATTTTGCGCGCGACCGCGCGAATCGCACTCGATCGCATTCGATCAAAGTGAGATCCGAGGTGATGAATCAGCTCAGCCTGGCGTGAGGGACAGCGCGCGATGTGGCGGGTGCCCGTTGTCATGCCCGATGAACGCGGTCGGGACCTATTCAGGTGTGGTGCTGATTGAGAATCAGCGGCCAGTCTTGACTGCTATTTCAATTTGTAATATAGATATCACAAATTGATATGACCCTTGGTCAGAAGCTCAGGCAACTGCGTCAGCTCGAAGGGGAGCTTCGAGGGCTCGGTCGTGAGCTGACCCAGTCGGAGGTCGCTCGCGCGATCCGCACCGAGCTCGGGAAGACGATCAGCCAGTCCTATCTGTCCCTCATCGAAAAGGGATCGCGCAAACACCTGTCTCACGAGTCGCGGCAGCTGCTCGCGCGGTTCTTCAAGGTGCACCCCGGCTACCTGGTCAGCGACCCTCCCGGATTCCATACCGAGCTCGCCTCGGAAGCCGCGACTGGCGAACCGGCGCTCGATCGCTGGCTGACCGACGGCGCGGCGCGCTTCGCGCACGATCGCGAACTTGCCGGCGCGCTCGAGCGCGTCGCGACGCATGCCGCTTCGCGGAGCTGCCTGATTCTGCTCGGCGAAATGATCTCGATGCCGGGTCTCGTCGATCGCCTAGCCGAAACGCTCCTGCCGGAGGCACGGAAATGAATTGGCCGCAGATCTTTCTCGGCTGCTTCGTGATCGGCTTCATCCTCAGCGTGACGTCGTTCGCCTTCGGCGTGATCGATGCGCACGTGCACTTCCCCTGGGAGGGGCACGGGTCGGTGGGCGTCACGCACGCCGGGCACGCGCACGGTGTGGGCCCGATCAACTTCGCGACGGTCACCGCGTTCCTCGCATGGTTCGGCGGCACGTCGTACCTCCTGACCTCCGAGTTCCGCTGGCTGATGCTGCCGTCGGTCCTGGTGGGCATCGTGCTCGGGCTGTGCGGCGCCGGCATCGTGTTCCTGTTCATGGCGAAGCTGCTGTGGTCGCCGAACGAGAACATGCAGAGCGCCGACTACGAGATGGTCGGCGTCCTCGGACGTCTCAGCCAGCCCATTCGCCAGGGCGGCGTCGGCGAACTGGTCTACTCGCACGGTGGCGCGCGCAAATCGTGCGGCGCGCGCAGCGACGACGGGTCGGCCATCGAGAAGGGATCCGAGGTGGTGGTCACGGGCTACGAACGGGGCATTGCGTCAGTCAGGCGGTGGAGCGATCTCGCTGACCGATAGGTGGTCTCTGGTGCGCCGTAACTCCTGAAGGAGGGAGTTGCCTATGGGGCTTCAGGCCATGAGCGTGGGATTCTGGGTTGTCGTCGGGTTGATGGTGCTGGCGATCGTGTTGCTCGGCTCGTTCCTGGCGTCGCTGTACCGGAAGGCCGGTCCGCACGAAGCGCTGATTGTCTACGGCTTCCGCGGCACGCGGATCGTAAAGGGACACGGCACGGTCATCTTTCCAATGGTCGAGGCCTGCCACGAGCTATCGCTCGAACTGATGTCGTTCGACGTCGCGCCGCAGCAGGACCTCTACACGAGGCAGGGCGTCGCCGTGTCGGTCGAAGCGGTCGCGCAAATCAAGGTGAAGTCCGACATGCAGTCGATCGAAACCGCGTCGGAGCAGTTCCTCACCAAGACGCCGCAGGCACGCGAGGGCCTGATCCGCCTGGTGATGGAAGGCCACCT
>DATFXR010000432.1:0-3723 GCA_035315685.1 Vicinamibacterales bacterium
TCCGATTCGCGCCTTGTCGTCCGGCAGCAGCCGGATGACGAACTGCTCGGCCGCCTGCTTCAACAGATCGATCGTCAGCGTCATGCTGCCGCTGGTATCGAGCATGACGACGACGTTGATCGGGTGGATGCTGCTGTCGAAATAGGCGAGCGCCTGCGGCTTCTCGTTGTCGAGGACCTGGAAATCGTCCTGCGTGAGATCGGGAACGAGCCGCTTCTGGGCGTCGGCGACCGTCACGAAGAGCGACACCACCTGCGTCCCGGCGCGGAACGTCGGCTGCTGCGCGACGAGAACAGCTGAGGCCGTGACGGCAAGCGCGATGGAGGCCGGGAGGCGCGTCCAGGTACCCATAGGTCCAGCTTACCTCTGTTCTCCGTGGAGTGCGACGCTTTCACTCGCGCGACAGCGCCCGCGCCACTGCCGGTTCGAGCGCGGTCGCCATGCGCCTGTAGCCATCAGGCGACGGATGCAGGTCGTCGGGAGAAGAGGCCAGGCGATCGGGAGCACCGGGCGCAGCGACGGCGGCCCGCGTGTCGCAGAAGATGACATCGCGAGGATGCGCCTCCGCGTACTCCCGAATCCACGCATTGACCTCGTGCATGCGCGCGTTCGCGTCGGCGCCAGACGAGTTGTACGGGACGATGCTGCCGGCGACCACAGGTATGCCCGCCGCGCGTGCGGCGACGTACAGGGCTTCGAGCTCGCGCTGAACGGCGGCGGCGCTCCGGCCCTGATAAATGTCGTTCACGCCGGCAATCACGATCGCCGCCTGGGGCGCCGCGCTGACGACGTCGCGGGCAAACCGTGCGCGGATCTGGTCTGCGCGTTCGCCGTTGACGCCGCGGTTCAGAACGCACCAGCTCGGCTGCAGCCACATCAGCCAGTAGGCATACTGGCTGGTCTCGTCACCGCTGCCGTCGGGCGGCGCCTCGAGGGGACTCCTGAATCCGGGCGTGCCGGCGGTCGTCGAGTCGCCGAGAGCGACGATCGTCACGGTGTCAGGCACGTGCGGCGCCTGTCTCGATCGGGGCGGACCGGCGTCCGCGACGCATAGGCGACTTGACCGGTCGGATATGCCGCGATAGACTGGGCACTCATTCTGAGACTTAGTCTCACTTTGCTGATCGGCGTCACCCCATGCTCCAGGCGCTCGTCGTCACTCTCCGTGAAGGCTTCGAGGCCTTCCTCATCGTCGCCATCAGTCTCTCGTACCTGCGCAAGTCGGGACGCGAGTCGTTGACGGGCGCGGTCCATTGGGGCATCGGCGTCGCGGTCGCCGTCAGCGCGCTCGGCGGCTACCTGCTGTACAACGCGGCCAATCAGGAGTGGCTCGACGGCCCGCTGGCGATGGTGGCGGCAATCTCCGTGACCTGGATGGTCGTGCACATGTGGCGCGCCGGGCGCCGGATGAAAGGTGACATCGAGAGCCACCTGCGTGAGTCGAGCGTGAAGCCTGGCGCGGCGGCGTTTGCCGGCGTATTTCTCTTCACGCTGTTGATGGTGACGCGCGAGGGAGTCGAGACGGCGCTGCTGCTGATGCAGTTGCGCGAAACGGTCCACCTCGTGCTGGGCGCGGCAATCGGCGTGGCCGGCGCGGCCGCGATCGCGTGGTTGTGGTCCCGGTACGGCCACCGGGTGAACCTCGCGCTGTTCTTCCAGGTCACGGCGATTTTCCTGTTCGTGTTCGTCGTGCAACTCGTGATCGCCGGCACGCACGAGATGTCGGAGCAGGGCTACCTGCCATTCAGCGAGCAGATTCACGCCGCGACCGAGTCGTGGGGACCCGACAGCGCGTTCGGCCATGCTCTGGCGTACCTGCTCGTGATCCTTCCGCTGGCATGGCTGCTGATCAAAGGCGTCTTCTCGAAGGGGCCGGTGTTCCTGCCGAAGGCGCCGCGCGTGCGGGCCGAGCGTGCAGAGACGTCACTCGCTGACGCGCCGGTGACTGCGCGCCGGTCGGTGGCGCAGTAAGCATCACCTCATCAGTCGAACACCACGTTCCGCACGCGGCGGTACAATCGCCGCGTGGCACCCCGGCCGCCAGCGGTCGTCGATCTCACCTGGATCGGCGATTTGAAATTCTCCGGCAGGAGCGGCAGCGCATCGATCACGCTCGACAGCGCGGGCGTTGCCGGCCCGTCGCCGGTTCAGGCGCTGGCATCGGCGTTCGCCGGCTGCATGGCGATGGATGTTGCGCACATGCTGACTCGTGGCCGTCATGCGTTCAGCGCGCTGCGCGCGCACCTGGTCGCGGATCGCGCTCCTGAGGATCCTCATCGCATCGTCCGGATGAGGCTACGGATCGTCGTCGAGGGAGACGTTCCGCGCGAGGCGGTGGACCGGGCGATCACGCTGTCGCACGAGAAGTACTGCTCCGTGTGGCATTCGATGCGGCAGGACATCGAGCTCGACGTCGGCGGCGAGATTTCCACAGGGGGTCGGGAACCGTTTTCATCCGCTCGTGACTGAAAACGGTTCCCGACCCCCTGTGGAAAAACGCCGCCTTGCTTACGTCGACTGGGCGCGCGGCCTGGCCGTGCTCCTCATGATCGAAGCGCACACGCTGGACGCGTGGACGCGCCTCGATGCGCGCGGCACGGTCGCGTTCCGCAACGCGACCGTGCTCGGCGGATTCGCGGCGCCGCTCTTCCTCTGGCTGGCGGGCGTCGGCGCGGCGCTTGCGGCCGCCCGGACCACCGCACGCCGCGGATCGCGAGCGGCCGTCGAAGCGGGGTGCCGCCGCGGTCTTCAGATCTTCGTCCTCGGACTCCTGTTTCGCCTCCAGGCGCTCGTGCTGACGCCCGGCGGCGCGCTCGTCTCGCTCTTCCGCGTCGATATCCTGAACGTCATGGGCCTGGCCATGGTCGGCGCCGCGCTGTTGTGGGGTGCGGCGCGCACGAGCACCGGACGCGCGTTGCTGCTCTCCGCCGCCGCGACCGCGTTCGCGATGACGACGCCGATCGTGCGCGCGAGTGAGGCAGTCGACCGGCTGCCGGTGTGGGTGCAGTGGTACATCCGGCCGTTCGGCGACATGACGACCTTTACGCTGTTCCCCTGGGCTGCGTTCCTGTTAGCGGGCAGCGCGACTGGCGTGCTCGTTTCTGCCTCGGGCGGCGCGCGGACCGAACGCCTCGTTCACGCCGCGCTCGCCGCGACCGGTACGGCGCTCATCGCGCTCGGCTTTTACACGGCGTCACGTCGCGCGTTGTATCCCGCCGCGTCGTTCTGGACATCGTCACCAACCTGGTTCGCAATCCGGCTCGGGATCCTGATGGTCGTGTGCGAAGCGCTGTACGGCCTCGAGATCGCGACAATCGCGCCGGCCCGCCGCGACGACATCCTTCGCGTGTTCGTGTTTCCGTGGCGGATGCCGCTCGCGCGACTCGGCCGGGCGTCGCTGCTCATCTACTGGATCCACGTCGAGCTGGTCTACGGGTATGCCAGCTGGCTCTGGCGCCATCGCCTGCCGCTCTGGGGAACCGCCATCGCTTTCGTCGCATTCTCTGCGCTCATGTACGCCGCAGTTGTGTTAAGAGATGAGGTCGCATCGCGCCGCCGGCAGGGGACGCGCGCCGTCGCCCGGCCGGCCACAGCGTAGGAGGTTGTATGAACCGTCGAGACTTCGCCCGGTTGCTCGCTCTCGGAGGCGCGGCCCCGTTTCTGGCGCCCGGCACCGCGTGGCCGCGTCCGTCCGATCTCCCGCCGACGCCGGCGTCGCCCGAC
>DATFXR010000433.1:0-10617 GCA_035315685.1 Vicinamibacterales bacterium
ACCTACACGGTCGCGTTCGAGCTGACCGGGTTCAAGCGGAACGTCCGCGAGGGCATCATCATCCAGGCTGGCTTCAACGCGGAGATCGACGCGAAGCTCGAGATCTCGACCGTGCAGGAGACGGTCACCGTCAGCGGTGAGAGTCCCGTCGTCGACACGCGCTCGACCGCGATTGCGGCGAGCTTCTCGAAAGATGCGCTCGAAACGATTCCGACCGCACGCGATCCGTGGGTGATTCTCCAGCAGACGCCCGGGATGGTGATGAGCGGCCAGAACGTCGGCGGGAACCTCTCCGGCCAGCAGACCTCGTTCACCGCGATGGGCACCAGCAACAACCAGCAATGGACGATGGACGGCGCGGTGGTGAGCGACATCGCGTCGAACAATTCGTCGCCGACCTATTACGACTTCGACTCGTTCGACGAGATCAACGTCACCAAGGGCGGCAGCGACGCGTCGCAGCAGGGCGCCGGCGTCCAGGTGAACTTCATCACCAAGAGCGGCGGCAACACGTTTCGCGGGTCGGCTCGCTTCTATCGGACGAATCAGAGGTTCGAGGCCAACAACATCAGCAGCGCGCAGCGCGACCTCGCCGCGGCCGGTGGCAACCCGATTCAGAACATCGACGACTACGGTATCGAAGCCGGCGGACCGATTATCAAGAACAAGTTCTGGTACTGGGGCACGGTATCGAAGAACATGATCGACGTCGGCGTGGTGAACTTCTACAACGCCAGCCTCGGCGGCGACTGCGCGGCGCTCGCGGCGAACACCAACCTCGCGAACTCGAAGGACGCGAGCGGCAACTATGTGTACGCGATCAAGGATCTCTGGGACTGCTACCAGACCGACAACACGAAGCTGCTGAACCAGAACGGCAAGCTGCAGTTCCAGGAGAGCGCGGGGAACAAATCCACGTTCGTCGTCACCAACGGCATCAAGACGCGCAACGCGCGCGGCGCCGACGCTTTTCACCCGCTGATCACGACCCGGCGCCAGGACGGGCCGACGACGTTCTATCGCGGCGACCATCAGTGGATCGCGTCGAACCGCCTCACCGTGACGACGCAGTACACGCACATCTACGAGAACTGGGGGCAGTTCTTCCAGAACGACTCGCTGTTCGATGTTCAGGCGATTCAGTACATCGACACCGGTTTCTTCGACCGGAACTCGGCGAGCGGCAACTACCACACGATCCGTCCGCAGGACGACATCCGCAGCGACGCAAACTACTTCCTCACGAACTTCCTGAAGGGCGACCACGCGATGAAGTTCGGGTACTCGTACCGCCGGTCGCCGGTCGAATCGATCACCACTTACGGTGGTGGCGCGAACATCCGGTATCGGTCGACGGCGAACATGGGCGCCTGCACGGTGGGCGGTGTCTCCTACACCGCCGGCGCGAGCGGCTGCCAGGAGGTGGACATCCGGCGTGACGCGGACTACGCCTACACGCTCTATTCACAGTCGGCGTACGTCAACGATTCGTACAAGACCGGCCGCGCGACCGTGAACATCGGCCTGCGCTTCGATCATCAGTACGATCTGCCGACCACCGCCAGCATCCCGGCGAACCGCATCCTGCCGACGCAGCTGCCGGCGGTCAACTTCGCCGGTATCGATTCGGGCGCGCGCTATAACAACTTCTCGCCGCGATTTGGCGTCACCTACGACTTGCGCGGCAACGGCCGCACCGTGCTCAAGGCCAACCTGGCCCGCTACTACGGCCTCGGCATGTCGACGGCGAGCCGTCTCGAGCCGACGACGTCCACGATCTTGCGTTATGCATGGAAGGATTTGAACAACGATACGATCGTCACCGCGAACGAGCTCGATCTGTCGCGATTCCTCACCACCCCGAGCTCGAACTACAACCCGAGCAATCCGTCAGCGGTCACGACGCCGAGCACCGTCGATCCCGGCCTGCGCAACGACATCACCGACGAAGCGGCGGTCGGCGTCGAGCACGAAGTCGCCAGCGCGATCGGTCTGTCGGTGTTCTACTATCACCGCAGGTATTTCGACTTCCAGCGGCTGTATCGCACGCAGGACTTCTCGGCCGACTTCGTGCCGGTGACCTTCTCGGCGCCCTGCGGCAACCCGGCGACGTGCGGCACGGCGAGCTACACCGGCACCTACTATCAGCGGCCTGGCACCGTCGGCCTGAACCCGGCGCAGATCCTGCGCAACGACGGCCGCTACAACACCTATGACGGCCTCGAGATCAGTGCGCGCAAGCGCCTGACGCACCACTACATGATGACCGGCAGCGTCGTGTTCAACCACGAGCGCGAGTACCTGCCGCAGGCCGACCGCGACTACCTCGATCCGACGAACGTGGCGTTCACGAGCGGCCGCGAAGGCGGCGGCGCCGTGCAGACGACGGCGATCTGGCCGGTGGGCTCGAACCAGCGCCAGCTGCCGTGGGTGGCGAAGCTCGGTGGCATGTATCAGTTCCCGTGGCTGGTCAATGCCGCCGCGAACTTCATCGGGCAATCGGGCAGCCCGCTCAATCCGTATCTGCAGTCGCCGAACCGGACGAGCAGCATGGGCACGATCAACGTGCTGATCGATCCGGTCAACTCGGTGCATTACGCGAACTACTATCAGCTCGATCTGCACGTCGACAAAGCCATCCGTCTGGGATCGAGCTCACGAAAGATCACCTTGAACGCCGATCTGTTCAACGCATTCAACAATAACGTTGTGCTCGAGCAGCAGGAGCGGTTCAACACAGCGACCGCCGGTAACCTTACGAGACTGCTCGCGCCGCGGGTCGCGCGGTTCGGCGCGAAGATCTCTTTCTGAGATCGGGTCAGCGTCGGGGACAGGGGGCCCAGGGGTTGAGGGCTCGGGGCTAACTGTTGTGAGGCGTATTCTGGCGGTGGTTGCGCGACCTGCGCAGCCGCCGCCCTTTTCTTGTACAATGCGCGACCGAAAGGAGTTGCCGATGACTGTCGTTGTGATTCGGGCGGAACGAGCTGGAGCTCTCGACTGAGGCTAGGAATAGTGTCCGCAGAATCGCAGCTGGCCCCTAGCCCCTAGCTCCCGGCCCCGACCCGTCCGCCCGTCCTCCACTGCAATCAACCGGTCAAGTTCCATCGGTTTTATCTTTCCGAGGAGAGTGGACGTGTCTTCACGCGAACGTCTGGGGTGGACTCCGTTTTTTGACGCGCTTGCCGCGGCGCTCGATCGCCGCGACCTGCAGTTCGCCCGCGTTGTCGAAGAGCAGCGCGGGCTGTATCGCATCGACGGTGATGCGGAAGGGTGGGCCGAGGTCGGTGGCCGGTTCCGGCGCGAGGCAACCGCTGGAGGTGTGTTTCCGGCGGTTGGCGACTGGGTCGGGGTTCGGGGGAACGGGGTTCAGGGTTCAGGGTTCAGGGTTCAGGGTTCGGGTTCGGGTTCGGGTTCTGGTTCTAGTGGTTCTGGTTCCAGATGCATCATCGAGCACGTGCTCGAGCGGCGGACCGTCGTTTCGCGCGCGGCAGCGGGGCGGGTCACGGCGGAGCAGGTCGTGGCTGCCAACGTCGACACGATCTTCGTCGTCACGGCGCTGCCGCACGATCTCAACGCCCGGCGGCTCGAGCGGTATCTGGCGATGGTGTGGGACGGGGGAGCCATGCCGGTGGTGGTGATCAACAAGTCTGATCTCAGCGACGATCCTGACGCCGTGTCGCGGGCGATCGCCGCCCGGCTGCCGCTCGTCGACATTGTCGTCGTCAGCGCGGTGCACGAACGCGGCCTCGGCGCGCTCGAACCGTATCTGACGCGGGAGAAGACGGTCGCGCTGGTCGGATCGTCAGGCGTCGGCAAGTCGACGCTGGTCAATCGGCTGATCGGACGCGAGGTGACGCGTGTCGCCGCGATCAGCGACGCGGACGGCAAGGGCCGACACACGACGACCGCGCGACAGCTGCTCGAGCTGCCCGGGCAGGCGCTGTTGATCGATACGCCGGGGATGCGCGAACTTCAGCCGTGGCTGGATGGCGACGGGCTCGACGTCGCGTTCGACGATGTCTCGGGGTTGGCGGGCCTCTGCCGGTTCGCCGATTGCGCCCATGACGGCGAGCCCGGGTGCGCGGTCGCCGCCGCAGTCGCAGAAGGCCGGCTCGATGCCGATCGACTCGAGAACTATCGGCGGCTCGTGCGAGAAGCCGCCTATGAGGACCGCAAGCGCGACAAGGCTGCGGCGGCCGAACACAAGCGGAAGTGGAAGGCAGCGCATCAGGCGGCGAAGGCGCTCTACCGCGATCGCGATCGCAGATAATAGGCGCGCATGCGGACCTTGATCATCGCGGCACTCGTATGCAGCGCGACGCTTCCCGAGCGACGAAGCGATACCGCCGCCGCCGATTACCGGGTTCAGCTCGACACCAGCAAAGGCGCGATCGTGATTGCCGTGCATCGCGACTGGGCGCCGCGCGGCGCCGATCGATTCGACGAGCTCGTGTCGTCGCACTACTTCGACGACTCGCGCTTCTTCCGCGTCGTGAAGGGCCAGTGGGCGCAGTTCGGGATCGCTGCCGACCCGAAGGTGGCGACGGCATGGCGGGCGCGGACGATACCCGACGATCCGCGCCGGCAATCGAACACCCGCGGGCGTGTCGCGTTCGCGTTCGCGGTGCCGAACGGCCGGACCACGCAGGTGTACATCAGCCTGCGCGACAACTCGTACCAGGACGAGCAGGGATTCGTCCCGTTCGGCGAGGTCATCGACGGGATGAACGTCGCCGACGCGCTCGACAGCGAATACGGCGAGACCGCCGGCGGCGGGATTCGAGCCGGCCATCAGCAGCCGCTGTTCGATGGCGGCAACGCGTATCTCGATCGGGCATTCCCGCGCCTCGATCGGCTTCTCCATGCGAGTGTGCTTCGATGAACCTCACGGACCTTCAGACGCTCGTCGATTATCACTACTGGGCGCGCGACCGGCTGCTCGCGCCGCTCGCGACGCTGACGCCGGATCAGTACAATCGCGATCTCGGCAGCAGCTTCAAGTCGATTCGCGAGACCATCACCCATATCTACGCTGCCGAGTGGGCGTGGTATCAGCGATGGAAGGGTGAATCGCCGACGGCGCTGTTGCCGGCCGATCGGTTCGCGGATCTCCCGGAACTGCGTGCCGCGTGGATCGATCTCGAACGAAAGGTCCGCGCCTACGTCGACGGCCTCGGCGACGGCGGTGTGACCCGCATCGTCGAGTACAAGCTGCTCAGCGGGCAGGCTGGCGCATCGCCGGTCTGGCAGATGGTGCAGCACGTCGTCAACCACGCCAGCTATCATCGCGGGCAGATCACGACGATGCTGCGACAGGTCGGCGCCGAGCCGGCGAAGCCGATGGATATGATTGCCTACTATCGTGTGCAGGCGCGGGTGTGATCGCGAGGGGACTGGGGACTGGGGGCTGGGCAACTCGGAGACTGGCGCGGTCTGTCGCCAGATTTTACTGAGTGCGGAGGCAGGCTGTGAAACGCACATTCCGGTTTTCGACTGCGCTGGTCATCGGCGGCGTCCTGCTCGTTCCGACCCGGACGCCGAAGGCCGCATCGGCGCTGCCGACGATCGAGCAGTTTCTCGCGCCGGGCACGCCGATTGAAATCGTGTCTGCAAAGAAGGCAGACCGGATCGCGTGGACCGCGTACGAGCACGGCCTCCGTAACGTGTATACCGCGTCGGCGCCCGCGTTCACGCCGGTCCGACTGACCAACGTCACCAGGGACGACGGCGTCGAGTTGAGCGACGTCAGCATGTCGGACGATGGCAGCGTCGTCGTCTTCGTGCGCGGCACGCAGCCGAATCGCGAAGGGTGGGTCGCAAATCCGACAGCGGATCCGGCCGGCGCGCAGCGGACGATCTGGGCGGCGCGCACGTCCGGAGGCGGCGCGTGGAAGCTGGGCGAAGGTACGACGCCGGCGCTCTCGCCCGATGGGCGGAGCGTGTTGTTCTCAAAGGAAGGGCAGATCTATCGGTACGAAGTCCGGCTAAAGCCGGACACCACCGGAACCGCCGCCGTCGGCAACGCCAAATTAGCGGAAAAGCCGGACACTACCGGAACCGCCGCCACCGGTAACGCCAAATCGGCCGTCGTGTCCGGCTTTAGCCGGACTCCGCTGGTCAAGGCATGGGGCACGAACGGGACGCCGGTCTGGTCGCCGGACGGAACGAAGTTCGCCTTCGTCAGCAACCGCGTCGATCACGCGCTGATCGGTATCTACACCGTCGCGACCCGATCGGTGTCGTTTCTCTCGCCGAGCGTCGATCACGACAGCAGCCCGACCTGGTCGCCTGACGGCAAACGAGTCGCATTCATTCGCCGCCCCGGCACGCCGTTCGGCTTGCAGGCCCATCAGGGCGCGGGAAGCATCGGCAATCCGGATGGTCCGGCGTACAACCCCTTGACCGCCCTTCGCGGCGGCGGCCGCGGTGGACGCGGCGGGCAGGCGGGACGGGGCCGTGGCGACAGCGATGCGCAGCGTGGCGACGACGCGCGCCCCGGCCTCTTCAGCGCGGCGTTCACCGGCGGCTACACGTTGTCGTTCTGGGTTGCCGACGTCGCCGGCGGTGAGGGGCGAGAGTTCTGGCACGCATTGAAAGACGACAAGGACTTCACCGCGATGAGCACGATCACGTGGGCCGATCGCGATCACGTGATCTTCGAAGCGGAACCGCGGGAATGGACGCGGTGGTACTCCGTACCCGTCACAGCATCGAGTTCCGAAGCGCCTCCAATCGAGCTGACGCCCGGCGAGGGCGCAGTCGAGCAGGCGGCCGTGTCAGCCGATGGCAGGACGTTGTTCTATTCCACCAACGCCGGCGACATCGAACGCCGCCACGTCTGGAAGGTCGCGACCTCGGGCGGAGGAGCCGAGCAGCTGACGAAGGGCGACACGATCGAGACCTATCCGGTCGCGCTCGCGTCAGGGAAACAGGTGGCCGTGCTCGGCGGCGATGCGAAGCGGCCGTTCGGTGTCGGACTGGTGCCGGCCTCTGGCGGCGCGGCGAACTACATCTATCCGTCGCTCGACGGCTTTCCGATCGACGCCGAGGTGGTGCCGCAACTCGTGATGACGAAGGCGGCCGACGGCATGGACATTCACAACCAGCTGTTCGTGCCGAAGGATCTGAAGCCTGGCGAGAAGCGTCCGGCGATCGTCTTCGTACACGGCGGTCCGGTGCGGCAGATGCTGCTCGGCTATCACTACATGCACTTCTACCACGTCGCTTACGCCGTAAATCAGTGGCTGGCGAGCCGGGGCTACGTCGTGATGTCGGTGAACTATCGCAGCGGGATCGGCTACGGCAAGTCGTTCAGGACCGCTCCGAATACCGGCGGCCGCGGCAACGCCGAGTATCAGGACGTGGTGGCCGGCGGGAAGCATCTGCAGTCGCGGCCCGACGTCGATCCGAACCGCATCGGCATCTGGGGGCTGTCGTACGGCGGCGTGCTGACATCGCAGGCGCTGGCGCGCAACTCCGACATCTTCAAGGTCGGCGTCGATCTGGCCGGTGTCCATCTCTGGGGCAGCTCGCTCGATCCCGACAACGTCTCGTACAAGGCGTCGACGATCTCGGCGATCGACACGTGGAAATCACCGGTTCTCCTCGTCCACGGCGACGACGACCGCAACGTGCAGTTCTCGCAGACCACCGGACTCGTGCAGCTGCTGCGGGCCCACAACGTCTATCACGAGCTGATCGTGTTCACCGACGACACGCACGAGCCGCTGCTGCACAAACGCTATCTCTATGCATTCAACCGGCTCGAGGAATTCATCGGGAGGTTTCTCAAGGGCGCGGCGCCGCGCTCGACGGCCGGACAGTAGTTGCGAAGCTTCTGGTTGACGCTGTTCGCGCTGTGCGCAGCGGCGGTGCTCGTCTTTGGATGGCAGAACGGCGAGCCGTGGACGGCCGCTGCCTTCGCCGTCTTCTTCGGATCGCGCGTGTGGCGGTCGGTGATCAAGCGGCCGCTGTTCAGCGCGCCTGACGGCGATCGCGTCCGCCGTGCCAACCAGTTCGTCGCGGTGACGGCGTTCGGTTATCTCGGTGCCGGCGCCTGTGCCGCGATCGCTGCCGTCGTCGGCGAAGGGCAGGAGTGGCTGTACGTGGCGCCGTTCTTCCTGCTCCTCGGCGCCTGCCAGCTGGCGCTGCTGTCCGCCCGGTCGCACTCGTAGAGCGCCTTCACGATCGCTCCGTCCTGGTCCGTCCTGGCGAGCGCTCGCCGCTCTTGACGCCGGCCAGGACCTGCGCCAGTTCGAGCGCCGGCGCGATGATCGCGGCATCCAGGCTGGTGACGAGATCGTCGACGGTGCGATACCTGACTGCCGGAAGCACCCAGAACAGCTTGCGGAGCGCGGGGAAGGTGCCGAACTCGCGTTCGCTCGCGCCGATGATCGGCACGATCGGTACGCCGATGGTCGGCGCGATCGCCTGCAGTTCCATCGGTGTCGATCGCGGATCGCTGATGTCGACGATGACGAATGCGCTCATGCCGGCGAGGAGCACGACCGTCTCGATCAGGTCTGCCTGCTCCGGCCGGGCGAAGTCGAAGACGATCGGGACGAACTGCCGGTTGGTCAGCTCGTGCCGAAGACGGTGGAGCAGCGGCAGCCGTTCGCCGAACCGGCCGAGCAGCAGGACCCATTTACGGCCCGTCGCGTCGAAGACGCGCGAGATGTTCCGGTTGTTGAGCGTCATGTAGATGAACGCCGCCAGGTCGAGGCTGTCCACGGTCACGACCTGTTCGACGTCCGAGCCGGTGCCGAGCGGCTGATACGCGACGCGCAGCTGATCTTGCATCGTGTTCTGGTCGATCACCAGATCCCAGGCTGACAGACCATAGACGTTGCAGCGGCTCAGGTCTGCGCCTCTGAGGTCGGTCTTCGCGAGCTGCACGCCCTGCAGGTTCGCGCCGGTGAAATGCGCACCCCTGAAGTCGGTCTCGTACAAGTCGGTGCGGCAGAAATTCGCGCCGTTGAAGTGCGCCCCCGAACAGTTTGCCTTCGCGAGGATCGCCTGGTGGAGGTTCGCGCGGCGCAGGCTGAGGCCGCTCAGGTCGGCCTGCGTGAAGTTCGTGTAGCTGAAGTCGTACTCGTCGAGTGGATCGGCCGACGCGTGCCGCAGGTCGGCGCCGGCGAACATCGGATGCCGGTCTGGATTGGCGCTCCGCCATCGGTTCCAGGCGGCCTTGCCGTCAGCCAGACGCTTCACCTGATCGCGCGTCGTTTTCTGCCGCTCGGCGAGCGCGCCCGACTCCTTGATGTAGCCGCCAACGAGCTGGTGCATCGTATCCGCTTCGACCGTGCCCTTGCGCGGCAGGCGGGCCGCAAATCGACGGGTTCGCGGTGTCACCAACTCGATCGCGCGGCCTTCGATCGTCAGCGCGGCGGAGACATCGCACTCGTAGACGAAGCCGCTGTGAAAGTAAGCCATCAGTCGACTCTGTCCATCTCGAGCACGGCGTGCAGGAGGACGTTGGCGCCGTTTGCGCAATCGTCCCAGTGGGTCAGCTCCTTCGGCGAGTGGCTGACACCGCCGACGCTCGGCACGAAGATCATTCCCATCGGACCGAGGCGTGCCATCATCTGGGCGTCGTGCCCGGCGCCGCTCGGCAGCCGCGTGGTACCGAGTCGCAGCGCGGTTGCCGCCCGCTCGATTGCACCCTGTACCTCGGGCGTCGCCGCCGCCGGCGCCGCATCCGCGAGCCGTGTGAATTCGATCGCGGTCCCCGTTGTCGTCCCGATCTCCTTCGCGCGCGCACGAATGTCGTCCGCCATCGACGCCAGCGTCTGCGGCGACAAGTCGCGGAGCTCCACCGAGAGCCGCACCAGGCCGGGGATGACGTTCGGCGAGTTGGGCGTCACCTCGATGCGCCCGACCGTCGCGACCTGACGGCCGGGAACGCGTGTCGCCGCGTCGCGTACCGCAATGGTCAGGTGCGCGGCGGCGAGCATCGCGTCGTGCCGCTCGGGAATCGGCGTCGTGCCGGCGTGATTGGCCACGCCGGTAATCGTCACGTCATAGCGATCGATCGCGACAATGCCTTCGACGACGCCGACGGGCACATGCGCGCGCTCGAGCGTCCCGCCCTGTTCGATGTGCAGCTCGAGGTAGCAGTGATGGGATCCCTTCGGCCGACGCGCCTCGAGGATGCGATCGGGATCGCCGCCGATCTTGCGGATCGCGTCGGCGCGCCGCACGCCGTTCCAGACTTCCTGCATGTCGCCAGGCGTCACCTCGCCGGCGGCAATCCGGCTGCAGGCGAGCCCGCGCCCGAAGGCGAAGCTCTCCTCGTGCGCCCACACGACCATCTCGAGCGGGTGACGCGTGCGCACGTTCGCCGAGGCAAGCGATTCCAGTACGCCGAGCGCGGACAGCGAGCCGAGATCGCCGTCGAAATTGCCGCCGTTCGGTACCGAGTCGATGTGCGAGCCGAAGAGGATCGGAGGCAGCCGTGCCTCGCTGCCACTGCGGCGGCCGAAGATGTTGCCGGCCGGGTCGATGCGTGGTTCGAGCCCGGCCGCCTTCATCAGACCGATCACGTACTGACGCCCGGCGACGTCGGCGTCGGAATACGCCGTCCGGCTCACGCCGTCGCTGAAATTGCCGCCGGGCGGC
>DATFXR010000434.1:0-2610 GCA_035315685.1 Vicinamibacterales bacterium
TCGAACGGCGGCACCCGCCCCGACGCGGTCGGCACGGCGCCGTCGTACTGGGGCATGAGCGAGCAGGAATACAAGCGCAAGGCCGATCTGTGGCCGTTGAATCCAGACGGCGAGCTCCTCAACTGGACGATCGTCGAGAGCAGGGAAGGGCTCGCCCACGTGCGCGAGATCGCGGCGGTGAAAGGGATCGGTGTGCTCTGGCCTGGCGCCGGCACGCTGCGCGGTGTCTTCACGACAACGAACGCGGCCGGCGAGCGCGTGTTCGATCAGGCCGGCTGGGAGAACGCGATCCAGACCGTGCTGTCGGCCTGCAAGGAGTTCAACGTCCCGTGCGGATTTCCGGCCACACCGAACGACATCGAGATGCGCATGAAGCAGGGCTTCAGCGTGTTCGTGATGAGCTGGAGTGATGCCGGATTCAAGGCCGTGGAGCTCGGTCGCGCCGCGTCCGGTCGATCAGCGCCCAATAAAGGCGCGCACGAAGGCACGAAGACACGAAGGAAGAAAAATTCTTGTACGGAAACCAAAATCTTCGTGTTCTTCGTGTGCTTCGTGTCTTCGTGGGAGCGATACGGTTTTTGATAGTGTGACCGCGAACCGGCGGTAGTGTCCGGCTTCAGCCGGACTTACTTCTTGCTGAACGACACGCCAATCTGCGAGGTCGCGCGGTTCGCGTGGACGTCGAAGACCTGCTCGATGTTCACGTACCAGTGCAGGCCCCACGACTCGATATAGCCGGCGCGATAGTGGGCGGAGGCCATGCTCACGAAGATGCCGAGCTCCTCCTGCATGATCGACTGGCCCAGGCGCGCGTCGTAGCTCGGGTAGCGGCCCAGACCGAGTGCGATCGACGGCACGCCGAAATTCCAGCGGCCCCATTCGGCGACCGTGAGGTAGTAGCCGAGACTCCCGTGCGCCGTGCCGTTGTCGTAACCGGCCGCGACGCCGATGTGATGCTTCGTGATGAAATGCGTGTGCGACACGTTGTCGGACTTCACCGGGAGCGACGCGACGCGCTGCTCCTGCCGCAGATCGACCAGATCGAAGCTGACCGGCAGTTCCGCCGGCAGCAGGGAGTACGCAGGCGCGATTGTTCGCATCGGTAGCAGGTCGTCGGCAGATGCGGGCGTCAGCGACGCGAGCAGCAAGGTCGTCGTGAGCAACCACCGCATGGAAACCCCCACAGACTGGCAAACCGGCTCGATCGTGTCGGTAGGAATGGCCACTATACTTGATCTGTCTTCCTGCGGATCAGCGGCCTTCTGCCTGCTCCCCTCGGAGGGTCAGGCAGGTGCTGGTCGCCCTGGCAATCAATCGGCCCCGCTCGTCAGTGATGGCGCATTCGACCATGCCGACAGTTCGGCCCCGTTGCACGAGAACGCCGTCGGCCACCAGGTGCGCTGCGCGGACCGGGCGAAGGAAATTGATCTTCAGCTCCAGGGTCGTAAAACTTTCGCCCTCCTCGAGCGTCGACGCATAGGCGGAGCCCATCGCGACGTCGGCGATGTCGCAGAGCACACCGCCGTGCAGCGTCCCCATCGGGTTGTGATGCCGGGCATCGGCATCCAGCTCGAACCGCGATCGCCCAGGCTCGATCGCGGTCATGCGGAATCCAAGCAGCAGCGCGATCGGCGGTGGCGGCACTTCGCCGGCGATCGTCCGGCGCATCATGTCGAGTCGGGTGGCCATAAGAAACGGTTACGCTAGCACGAGCGTCACAGGAGCACCTATGTTCGATCTTGCCGAGTTCGTGCACTACATCACTCGCGTGCGCGAGCGGACGCGGCGCGTCGCCGCCTGTATTCCGGAAGAGCACATCGAGTGGACCTACAAGCCGGGTGCATTCACGCTCGGCGACCTCGTCCGGCACATCGCGGTCACCGGGCGATACATCTGGGCCGAGACGGCGCACAACCGTCCGTCGCGTTACACGACACACGGCCGCGAGCTCGCCGAGGGGCGCGACGCAGTGCTCGCGCTGCTCGATCGGCTGCACGCGGAGTCGGTCGCGGAGTTTCGTCAGCTGACGCCGGACATGCTGGCGGCGAAATGCGCAACGCCCGAGGGCACGCGGCTCACGACGTGGAAGTGGCTGCGAATGATGCCGGAGCACGAGATCCACCACCGCGGGCAGATCTACACGATGCTCGGAATGCTGAACGTGCCGACGCCGCCGCTGTACGGAATGTCGTCAGCAGACGTGAAAGCGCGCGCTGGCGGGAATGGCTAATGGCCAATGGCTGACGGCAACGGGTTGATGGCTGTTCTCGGCACCACGAGCTGTCAACCATCGATTATCGTCATCAGCCATCCCGCCATCAGCCATGGCAGCTATCACCTCTGCGGGCAGTCTCCCGTCACCGGCTGAACGCTGACCACACGGAATTCAGGGAACGATACGGTCGGAGCGCCAGGCGCTGCGCTGCTCGCCGCCGCACCCGGCGCTGCCGGAACGACCGAGCCAGCGATCTGCACGCGGCGCCCGACCCACGACGTCATGTCGGCGCCCGTCAACCGATAGCCGCTGATGCTCGATCCGGAGCTGCCGGCCGGCGCGGTGCCCGCGACCGCTGCGCCCGTGGGTGCACCCGCTGGTGGTGTGACGGCAGG
>DATFXR010000435.1:0-8822 GCA_035315685.1 Vicinamibacterales bacterium
TCGCCGGAGCTGCCGACGGTCGAGATCATCCGTGGTGACAAACGGGCGCACGAAGTCGTGCGACAGGAGAACTAATGCGTATCACAGGCCGGGCCGTCCGCACATTCTTCATTCTGCTGATTGCTGTCGCCGCCCCGGGCGTCATCTTCGCAGACGATTCAACGCCGTCGGTACGACTGACCGTCGGCAAGTCGGCCGTCGTGGACCTCGGCGCGCCGATCGCACGCGTGTCGCTGACCAGCTCGGACATCGCCGACGCGATGGTGACGACGTCGCAGCAACTGCTCGTGAACGGCAAGCTGCCGGGCACGATCTCGATGTTCGTGTGGGAGCGCAACGGCACGCTGCGTCAGTTCGAGGTGGTGGTCCAGCGCGATCTCAATCTGCTGAACGAGCAGATTCATCGCCTGTTCCCGGGCGAGTCGATCGACGCACAGAGCAACGGCAAGTCGATCGTGCTGTCCGGGCTGGTCTCGACCAAAGACGTCGCCGAGAAGGCGCGCACCGTCTCCGCCGGCTATGTCGACAAACCCGACGACGTCGTCAATCTGTTGAAGGTGCAGGATCCGACGACCGCGAACCAGGTGCTGCTCCGCGTCCGCTTCGCCGAGGTCAGTCGCAGCGCGGTCACCGAGCTCGGCGCCTCGATCTTCACGAGCCCGACCGGCATCAACAACACGATCGGCCGCGTCACCACCGGGCAATTCCAGGCCCCGGGCTTCGACGGCATCCAGTATACGAAGCAGAGCTCGAGCTTCGGCAGCTCGGTGGCCAGCGCCGAGGGCAAGTTCACGTTCAGCGACTTCCTGAACTTCTTCCTGTTCAGCGAGAAGTACGACCTCGGCGTGGTCGTGAAGGCGCTGCAGACGCGCGGCCTGTTCCAGAGCCTCGCCGAGCCGAACCTCGTCGCCGAATCCGGCAAGGAAGCCAGCTTCCTCGCCGGCGGCGAGTTCCCGGTGCCGATCGCCCAGGGCACCGGCGGCAACGTGGCGATTTCGGTCAGCTACAAGGAATTCGGCGTCCGCTTGAACTTCACGCCGGTGATCGCCGGCGATCGCGTGCATCTCAAAGTGCGGCCAGAGGTGAGCACGCTCGACTTCGCCAACGGCGTCCTGCTGCAGGGCTTCCGTATCCCGGCGCTGTCGACCCGCCGTACTGAGACCGAGCTCGAGCTGATCGACGGCCAGACGTTCGCGATCGCGGGCCTGCTGAACAACTCGATGAACTCGACCATGCAGAAGATTCCGGGGATCGGAGACATCCCGATTCTCGGCCTGCTCTTCAAGAGCAAGGCGGCGCAGAAGGATCAGACCGAGCTGGTCGTCATGATCACGCCGCAGATTCTCCAGCGGAATTCGACGGGCGTGACCTCGACGCTGCCGCGCACGCCGGAGCAGTTCCTGGGGCCGATGCCACAGGACAAGACGGTGAACCCGCTCGCGCCGGCGTTCACGCCGCAGCGTCCCAGCTTCAGCAATCCGAGCCCGAGCTCGTCGGCGGCGAACCCGGTGAAGGCGACCGAGAACTCGAACTCGAAGGAGAAGCAGGCGCCGGCGAAGAAGGCAGCCGGCAACGCGCCGGAAGCCTCGCCGACCGCGGCAGCGGCCGCAGTGTCCGCGCTGACGCCCGCGTCGCACGCGCCCGCGGTCGTTGCGGCACCGGCGCCGGCCGCCGCTCCGGCGCCGGCGGCTGACGCAGCCGCCCTGGCACCCTCCTCGGAAACGACGACGGTGCGGGCGATCCAGCCGTCCAGCAGCGCGCGTCCGATGACCGCCGACGAGAAGAAGGCCTTCGAGCGTGCCCGCGCTGAGCAGGAAGCGGCGCAGAAGGCCGACGGCGAAGCCAAAGCCAAGCAGGAAGAGGCGATGCGCCGGGCGGCGAAGGCGCAGGCGGAGCAGCAGAAGGTCGACGCAGAGCACCAGGCCAGGCTCGCGAAAGAGAAAGAGAAGGACGACCGCGAGAAGGCGAAAGTCGCCGCCGCCGAAGCGAAGCGACAGGCCGAGATCCAGAAGAACCACCAGAAGGCTCTCGATGAAGCGGCCGCGAAGGCCAAAGAGGCGCAGGCCAAGTACGAGGCGCTGGCGGCCAAAGGCCAGAAACAGTAACGACCGACTGGTGGTCACAGAGACATGGCTCAACTCGTAGGCCTCATCGTTTCCGACGACGAGACGTTCAAGAAGCAGGTCGGCCAGCTGCTGCGCGCCGGCGCCATTCCGGTCAGCGTGATCGACGACCGCGCGGCGCGCGACGGCGCGGCGGCCGACCTCATCATCGTCGACGTTCGCGGCAACACGACTTCGGCGATGTCGAACATCGAGCGCCTCCGCGGCGGGGCGTCAGGCGCCGCGATCTTCGCGGTCGCGCTCGACAACAACCCCGATCTGATCCTGCAGTCGATGCGCGCCGGCGCCAACGAGTTCTTCACGTGGCCGCCAGCCGACGAAACGTTTCACAGCGCGGTGCGGCGCACCGCCGCCCGCCGGGAGAGCGCGGCCGGCGCGAAGGCGGCGAGGACGCTGGTGTTCTTCGGTGCGAAAGGCGGCGCCGGTACGACGACCACCGCGGTCAACTGCGCGGTCGAGCTCGCGCGCCTGAGCAAACGGGCCACCGTGATCGTCGACTTGAAGCCGGGTCTGGGCGAAGTCGCGCTGTTCCTGGGCGTGCGGCCACGCTACAGCGTCCTCGACGCGATCGACAACCTGCATCGGCTCGATCGCGAGTTCTTGCGCGAGCTGGTGATGAAGCACAAGTCCGGCCTGGAGATCCTCGCAGGATCGGACCAGTTCGATCGTCCCGGCGCGGCCGATGGCAGCTCGCTCGAGGAGCTGTTCCGGCTGCTCGCGCGGCAGTACGAATACATCGTCATCGACGCCGGCAGCCAGATCAGCTCGTGCACGACCGCGGCGCTCTACACCGGCGACACGATCTTCCTGGTCGCGAATCCGGACGTGCCGTCGGTGCGCAACGCCCAGCGGCTGCTCGATCGCGTTCGCCAGCTCGGCGCGTGCGACGAGCGGGTGCGGGTGCTGCTCAATCGCGCGGCGGAGCCATTCCCGATCCCGCCGAAGCAGATCGAAGGCGCGCTCGGCCACCCGATTCACCACACGTTCCCATCGGACTACAAAACGGTCTCGACGGCGCTCAACTCCGGCGTGCCGCTGGCGCTGGCGGGCCAATCGGACATCGCCGCGCAGTTCGATCGCTTCACGCGAATGATCCTCGACCCGAACGCCGAGGCGCCGGCGCCGCAGCCGGCAAAACGCAAGGTTCCGGGCCTCGAACGCATCGCATCCCTCTGGTAATCGAACATGCCCATAGTTGCGACGACGACCTCGACTGCTCCCACACCGCCTCGCCCGCAGGCGCCGGTGCGGCAGCAGTACCTCGACCTGAAAGCGAACGTTCACCGCAAGCTGCTCAACCGGTTGAACCTCGAAGCGCTGGCGCAGTCGGATCGCACGCGCGCCGAGAGCGAAATCCGCACCCTGCTCACCGAGCTGCTGGCAGAGGAAAACACGCCGCTCAGCCTCAGCGAGCGCGAAGGTCTCTTCAGTGAGCTGATCGACGACGTCTTCGGACTTGGACCGCTCGAGCCGCTGCTGCGCGATCCGTCGATCAGCGACATCCTGGTCAACACCCATCGGCACGTCTTCGTCGAGCGCGGCGGCACGCTGCATCGTGTCCCGACGACGTTCCAGGACGACCGGCACCTGCTGCGCGTCATCGACCGTATCGTGAGCGCGATTGGACGCCGCGTCGACGACAGCTCGCCGATGGTCGATGCGCGCCTCCCGGACGGCTCGCGCGTCAACGCGATCATTCCGCCGCTGGCGGTCGATGGCCCGCTGCTCTCGATCCGGCGTTTCCCGGCCGAGCGCCTGAAGGCCGACGATCTCGTCAACCTGCGGGCGATGACCAAGCCGATGCTCGACTTCCTCTCGCACTGCGTCCGCGCGCGGCTGAACGCGATCATCAGCGGCGGCACCGGCGCCGGCAAAACGACGCTGCTCAACGTGCTGTCCGGCTTCATCGGCGATCGCGAGCGCATTGTCACCATCGAGGACGCGGCCGAGCTGCAGCTCCACCAGGAACACGTGGCGCGGCTCGAGACGCGGCCGCCGAACGTCGAGGGCAAGGGCGCGATCCGGCAGCGGCAGCTGATGGTCAACGCGCTCCGTATGCGCCCGGATCGCATCGTGGTCGGCGAGGTGCGCGGCGAGGAAGCGCTCGACATGCTCCAGGCGATGAACACCGGTCACGACGGATCGCTGACGACGGTCCATGCCAACACGCCGCGCGACGCGCTGAGCCGTATCGAGACCATGATCGCGATGGGCGCCACGAACCTGCCGGAGCGGGCGATGCGCCAGCAGATCTCCTCGGCGGTTCAGCTCGTGGTGCAGCAGACGCGCCTCAGCGACGGCTCGCGCAAGATCACCAGCATCTCCGAGATCACCGGCATGGAGGGCGACATCATCACCATGCAGGAGGTCTTCGTGTTCGAGAAGATGGGCCTCACGCAGGAAGGCAAGGTGATCGGCCGCTTCCGCGCGACCGGCGTGCGGCCGAAATGCTGCGAGCGGCTGAAGGCGTCCGGCATCAATCTCCCCGCCGACATGTTCGAAGGCGTGACCGAGGTGCGGTGATGCTGATTCCGCTGCTGATTTTCATCTTGGTCGCCGGCGGCATCGTCGGCGCCTACGCGGCGGCGACCAACCTGCCGTCCCTGCTGGCCGCCCGCAAGCTCGATCGACGCCTCCGTGAAGTCGCCAATCCGTTCGGCACCGACGCCGAAGCAGACAGCGAGGAGTCGATCATCAAGCGCGTCGAAGCGGGCGCGCTGCCCGGCGTCGACAAACTCGTGGCGCGGACCAGCGCCGGGACGTCGCTCAAGCTGCTGATCAGCCAGTCGGGGGTGCGCACCACGCCGGGGACGATCGTCCTGTTCAGCATCGTGTTCGCGATCCTCGGCGCGTTCATCGTCTCGCTGTTCGTCCGCCAGCTGGTGGTGCTGCCGATCGCGGCGCTCCTCTTCGGCGTGCTGCCGTACGGCTGGCTGCTGCACAAGCGCTCGTCGCGGCTGAAGAAATTCGAGGAGATGTTCCCCGAGGCGCTCGATCTCCTGTCGCGGGCGATTCGCGCCGGCCACGCGTTCCAGACCTCGATGGGCATGGTCGCCGACGAACTGCCGGAGCCGGTCGGGCCGGAATTCAAAACAACGTTCGATCAGCAGAACTTCGGCCTGCCGCTGCGCGACGCATTGAACGAGCTGGCCGAGCGCGTCGCGATCCTCGACGTGCGGTTCTTCGTCACCGCGGTGCTGATTCAGCGCGACACCGGCGGCAACCTGGCCGAGATCCTCGACAACCTCGCGCACGTCGTCCGTGAACGCTTCAAGATCCGGCGGCAGATTCGCGTCCACACCGCGCACGGCCGGTTCACCGGCTACGTGCTGCTGGCGCTGCCGGCGGCGCTCGCGGTGGCGCTGTCGTTCATCAACCCCGAGCACATGGGGCTGCTGTTCCACGAGCGGATGGGCCAGATCATGCTGGTCGGCGCCATCATCATGCAGACCGTCGGATACATCTGGATCCGTCAGGTCATCAAAATCGAGGTCTGACCATGGCGATGCTCCTGCCCCTGCTCGCGTTTCTGTTTGCGTCGCTGGTCGTTGCGGCGGCGGCGATGGCCTTCTCGTCGGGCGGCGGATCGGCGATCGAGCGGCGCCTCGGCGAGCTCGCCGTTGGCAGCGGCGGCCTCGAAGTCAAGGACAACCCGGAATACACCAAGGCGGTCGTCGAGGCTCTGAAGCGGATCGGCACCGCGGCGCCGCGATCGTCGTCCGAGCTGGGCAAACTGCAGAAGCGGCTGCTCGCGGCTGGCTATCGGTCGCACGAGGCGCTGCTCGTGTTCTTCGGCATCCGCCTGGCGTGCGCGCTCGGCCTCTTCGTGGTGATGATCTCGGGGATCATCGTCGCGCCGAAGCTGATCAACGCCCTGGTCGCCTGTGCGCTCGGCTACCTGCTGCCAGGCATGGCGCTGGCGCGGATGGCGAAGAAGCGCCAGCACAAGATTCGTCTCGGGCTGCCCGATGCGCTCGACCTGCTCGTGGTCAGCGTCGAAGCGGGGCTCGGCCTCGATCAGGCGATTCAGCGCGTCGCTGCCGAACTGGAGTTCGCACACCCCGATCTCGCCAACGAGCTCTCGTTGATCAACCTCGAGCTGCGCGCCGGCAAGGCGCGCGCCGACGCGCTCCGCAATCTGGCCGAACGCACCGGCGTCGATGACATCTCGTCACTGGTCGCCATGCTGGTCCAGACCGATAAATTCGGCACCAGCGTGGCGCAGTCGCTGCGCGTGCACTCCGATACGGTGCGCACCAAGCGCCGTCAGCGGGCGGAAGAAGCAGCGGCAAAGACCGGCGTGAAAATGGTGTTCCCGCTGGTGTTCTGCATCTTCCCGGCGATCTGGGTGGTGACCATCGGACCGGCGGCGATCAAGTTCGTCCAGGTGCTGGTGCCGATGGCGAACAAGTAACGGGTTCTCGGTTGCAGGTTCTCGGTTTTTGAAACGGTAGTGTCCGGCTTGAACCGGACTTCTTGGATTCCAACGTGGCCACAGAGAAACTCGCGGCGGTTCCGCCGGTGCCGACTTCGATCGAGGCGACCGGCATTGGCGGCGATCAAATCGAGCAGCTGCTGATCAAGACCCTGCATGCCGGCGAAGCCAGCGGCATCGTGGTCGCTGATCGCATGCGCCTCCCGTTCACGTTGCTCGAGCCGATCATCGAGCGCGTGCGCAACGAGCGGCTGGTCGAGGTGAAAGGGGCCTCGGGGACGGGCCCGGCCAACTACCGCTACGCGCTCACCGACGCCGGGCGCGCGCGTGCGGAGCAGTACTTCTCGATCAACCGCTACGTCGGGCCGGTGCCGGTGCCGCTGGCCGACTACGTGGCATCGATCAATGCGCTGTCCTCGACGCGCGGCTATCTCGATCGCGATCGCCTGCGCCAGGGCTTCTCGCACCTGATCATCAAGGAAGACCTGTTCGAGCAGCTCGGTCCGGCGGTCAACGCCGGCAAAGCCGTGTTCCTGTACGGGCCGCCCGGCAACGGCAAGACGGTCATCGCCGAAGGCATGGGCAGTTCGCTCGGCGGCGACATGTACATGCCGCACGCGATCGACGTCGACGGCAGCACGATCACGATGTACGACCCGATCGTGCACCAGGCGCTCGACAAGGACGAGGACGCCGCCTCGATCGTGGTCGCGAACTCGCAGCGCGATCGCCGCTGGATTCACATCCGCCGTCCGGTGGTGATGGTCGGTGGCGAGCTGACGCTCAACATGCTCGACCTCACCTTCAACCCGATCTCGAAGTTTTACGAGGCACCGATTCACCTGAAAGCCAACGGCGGCGTCTTCCTGGTGGACGACTTCGGCCGCCAGCGCATGCGGCCGGAAGACCTCCTCAACCGCTGGATCGTGCCGCTCGAGAGCCGCTTCGACTACCTCACGCTGCACACCGGCAAGAAGTTCCAGGTGCCGTTCGACGTGCTCGTCGTGTTCGCGACGAATCTCAATCCGGAGTCGCTCGCCGACGAGGCGTTCCTGCGCCGTATTCCGTACAAGATTCCCGTCGTCGATCCGTCGATCGAGGAGTTCACGCGGATCTTCGAGATGAACTGCCGCAAGCGGAAGATGCGGTTCCACCAGGTGATGGTGTCGTACCTCTACCGCCGGCACTACCAGCCGGTCGACCGTCCGCTCCGCGCCTGCCACCCCCGCGATCTCCTCGACCAGGTCACCGCGCTGTGCCGCTACCGCGGCATCGAGCCGGTGATCACGCGCGAGATGCTGGACGCGGCCTGCGCCGCGTACTTCATCGACTCGACGAATCCCGGCGCGGCGCCGCCGCCATCGGCGTCGCCGAAGGTGGTCGGGCAGAGCCTGGAGGTCCACTGATGAGCGATCGGGCTCGCGATTTCTGCGCGCGAGCATGCATTGCCGTGCTGTTCACGCTGCTCTCGGTGAACCTGCTGTTGAATTTCCTCCGCACCGGCCACGTCACCGGTTTGATGCTGCTGGCCAGCGAAGCGCTCGTCGTCGTGCTGACCACGATCCGGCGGCCGGCGCGGCTCGTCGATCGGACCGTCGGCGCGGCGGTCACCACCACGCTGTCGATGGCGGGCCCGCCGATGCTGCGCGCGACGGACGCGCTGCCGCTCGTGCCCGATGCGCTGACGGCGATCGTCTCGGCCGTCGGCCTGGCGCTGGTCATCATCGGCAAGATGACGCTCGGCCGGAGCTTCGGTCTCGCGCCGGCGAACCGCGGCATCGTCGTCAGTGGGCCGTACGGGTTCGTGCGCCATCCGATTTACACCGGCTATCTGATCGGCCACGTGTGCTTCCTGATTGCGAACCCGTCGGTGTGGAATGCGGCGGTGATTGTGATTGCAGACGTGGCGCTGATCGTCCGCGCGCTCATGGAGGAGCGCGTGCTCAGCACCGACGCGGTCTATCAGGGTTACTGCCAGCGCGTCGGCTGGCACCTCGTGCCCGGAGTGTTTTGATGCCAGTTTCGCTCGTCAACGACCGTACCCGTACGCCCATCGCCACCGACGTCGAGCTCGCCGAAACGCGCAGGCAGCGGCGTCGCGGCCTGCTCGGACGCGATTCGCTCGACCCGTCGGCCGCGCTCTGGCTCGCGCCGTGCGCCGCCGTGCACACCGCATTCATGCGGTTTCCGATTGACGTGATCTTCCTCGATCGCGACGGCCTCGCCGTGAAGCTGGTGAGCGACCTCGCGCCCTGGCGCATCGC
>DATFXR010000436.1:0-8776 GCA_035315685.1 Vicinamibacterales bacterium
TCAATGAACGCAGCGGTACGCCAGAAGAGATCCGCCAGAAGGTACGGCAGCTGAAAACGGACGGCGCCGACGTCGTGAAGATCTTCGCGTCAGCGAGCATCCGCGACGGCGGCAAGCAGACGATGACCGACGAGCAGCTGAGTGCCGCGTGCGGAGAAGCCAACGCGATCGGCATCCGCACCATGGTGCACGCGCACAGCCCCGAATCGATCAGGGCGTCGGTGAACGCCGGCTGCAGGCAGATCGAGCACGGCGTGTTCGCGACCGACGAAGTGCTGCAGCTGATGGCTGCCAAAGGCGTCTACTTCGATCCGAACGTCGGCGTCGTGCTGCAGAACTACTTGAAGAACAAGCAGCACTATCTCGGCATCGGCAACTACAACGAGGAAGGCTTCGCCTACATGGAAAAGGGCCTCAAGCTGAACGCCGACATGATCAAGCGCGCGGTGGCGACGCCGAAGCTGATGCTGGTGATGGGCACCGACGCCGTGGCCGGCGCGCACGGGCACAACGCCGACGAGATCGTCGAGCGGGTCCGCCAGGGCAATCAGAAGCCGATGGACGCGATCATCGGCGCGACCTCGCTGGCGGCGAAGTCGATGAACCTGGACAAAACGATCGGCACGCTGGCCACCGGCTACGAGGCCGACCTGGTTGCCGTGGACGGCGATCCGATCACGGACATCACCGCGGTCACGCGCGTTGCGTTCGTGATGAAGGGCGGAACGATCTACAAGAACGTCAGCGCTGGAAGCGCTCGCGCCTCGCGATCAACTCCGTGATGCCGACCTCGAGCGCGTGAACGAGCGCAATCTCCTGCTTCTCGGGCGCGATCTTCCCCAGATAGGAGACGATGTTCGAGCGCTCGATACGCAGCTCGTGAATGTGCACCGTCGCATCGGACACTTCGACCGGCCGCCCCACGGGCGACGGGCCCGCGGCGGCCGGCGTCGACGGGTTCACCCTGAGGGCTGTCGATGGGTCGATTCTGAGCGGCGTCGAAGCGTCTGGCGACGTGGGTTCTTCGCTCATGCTGAACGGCATCCGCAATCGCGGTACCAGGCGCACAGGCGCAAGATCCGCCCACGCGCACATCGCGCTGTCGCAAAACGGCGCACGCGAATCACGTTTCTCGCCTCCGCAGGCGCTCGACGAGCGCCGATAGATCGGCGGGCAGCGGCGCGTCGAACGCCATCGCGCGGCCGTCGGCGGGATGCCGAAACGCGAGGCGGCAGGCATGAAGCGCCTGGCGCGGAAACGCAATCGGCCGGAGCGTGTCCGGGCCGTATATGTAACGCTGCTCACCGACCAGCGTGTGGCCCCGCAGACGCGCCTGAATACGGATCTGATTGCGCCGGCCCGTCACCAACGCGACCTGGATGAGCGACGCGCCCGCGAGCGACTCGACCACAAGGTAGCGGCACACCGCCGGCTTGCCGTGCCGATCCCGCGGGCTCGTTTCCTTTTGAATCAGCGCCTTGGTATCCCATACGAGCGTGTCCCGCCAGGTACCGGCGGCGGGCGACGGATGGCCGTAGACGATCGCCTGATAGATGCGTTCCGGCTCGCGCCGCTTGAACTGCGCCTTGAGCGCCTCTTGATCGCCCGACGTCTTCGCGAACAGCACCAGCCCGGACGTGTCTCGATCGATCCGGTGGACGACGAACGGCCGCCGGCGGTTGCGCGCGAGATACTCCTTCAGGTCCTCGAACACCGAGCGTGCGTCCGTGCGCCGCTCGCGAGGAAGCGGAACGGCGAGCAATCCCGCCGGCTTGTTCAGCACCACGATGTGATCGTCCTCGTAGACAATCGGCAGATCGCGCCGCTCGCCGAGCGTTGCGCGACGCTTCGCGCTGCCGGGACGATCGATCCACAACCGCACCACGTCGCCGGGGGCGACGCGCAGGCCGGCGTCCGCCCTCGTCACCTCGCGGTCGTTGAGGAACACCTTCCGCCGATCGAGCGCGTCCACCGCCTTGGCGCGCGAGCCGGCGCGATCGGCTGCGGCAAGAAACTTGTCGAGCCGCTCGCCCGCCTCATCGACGGTCACGATCCATTCGGACATGCGTCGGATCACGGTCCGGCTAAAACCGGACACTACCGCTGTTACGACGCCCGCTACATCGACACGCTACGATAGTGTCCGGCTTCAGCCGGACCGTTGAAAGGTTCATCGGACGGTCACGGCGACCTCGGGCGATGGAGGCCCGTCGCCGCAGCGGTTCCGGCCGCGCACGCGCACATAGTACGTGCCTGGTGGCACGCGGTGCGCGATCACCTGCGGGTGGAAGACGTCGCGCGCCTCGCGTCGCGGTTCGTCGCTCAGCCCGGGCCCGCTGCCCACGTCCATGATGTAGACCGCGACCGGTCCGGCCGCCGGTTGCCACTGCAGCACCACCGTGCCGCCGTGGTTCTCCACGATCGCCGGCACGCCCGGAGCTCCCGGCGGCGCCGCGCATGCGAGGATCGACAGATCGACTGGCGGCGTCGGCGCCGGGGTGAAGGTCAGGCCCGCGAGAAACTGCGGATGCTGCCAGTCCCACACGCGGTACGGTTCGACGCTGACGCTGACCGGGTAGACGTTCCAGTCGGCCGTGGCGCGGTTGAGCGCGCCCTGCGCGTGTACCGCAACGCTCACCGCCGACAGCACGCCGATCGCGGCAGCCGACAGCGACCACCGGACGCCCTGCGCCGATTCCAGCCACGTGAAGACCGGCAGCGTGAGGAACGTCAGGTACGGCAGCAGATCCGCGAAGAACCGCGGCCCGTACGAGTCGCCGCCCCACCAGTTTCCGTTGCTCGCCGCGATCGCGATCCAGTGCAGCACGAGCGTGACCGCGACGGCGGCGTCGAGCCAGGTGCCGCGGCGCGTACCTACGTTCATCACCAGGCCGACGATCGACAGGACGAAAATCGGTGAGAAGACGAAGAGACCGCGCGCCGGGCTGATCAGGTTGCCGGCGAGCGCGTCGGCAATGAAATAGTTCTTCGTGTAGAAGCCCGGCAAGTAATACGGCGGCAACCATACGCCGTAGACGCGGACATTCGACCACAGGAACAGCCCGGCAACGATTGCGGCGCCGAGCACAAAGTGGGGCAGCTTCCTTGGCGCCGACAGCAGCGTCCATCCGCCCATGACCGCCAGCGGAATCACGTTGGTCGGCCGCACGACATAGCCCGCCGCGAGCAGCACGCCGACCCAGAACAGCGGCCCGCCCCGTAGCTGAATCAGCAGCGCGAGCGCGAGGAGCAGCATCGACGGTCCGTGCTGCCACAGCGAGCGGCTCGCCGTCGACCAGGCCGACGTGCCGAACGCGAACAGCAGTGCGACGGCGACTGCCGTCGCGATCGACATCTGCCGCCCGGCGACGAAGAACATCACGACGACCGTCGCCGCGACCAGGGCCGAGGCAATCAGGTGCTCGGTCCAGGAGTGCAGCGCGATGACCGGCTCATCGTCGAGCGGCGGGCACCCGCGTTCACGCTGCACGCGTTCGAGCCATTTCCACACCGAGGGCGTGCGGCTGCGAATCGCTGCCGCGAGCGGACGGAGGATGACGACCCCCGGCGCGGCCATGATCGACGCGCCCAGCGGATAGATGGTGAAGAAGTGGCCGCCCAGCCGCTGTGTGAACACGAACCCGCGCGAGCGGAGAATCGGGAGGTGCTCGTCGAGATCGGGATTGTGGTGATCGACGAGGCTGACCGCGGTCGGGATGCTCCACATCGAATCGCTGCATCCCATGTTGCCGGGCAGGTAGGCCATCCAGACGATCACGAACAGCGCCGCCGCGGCGATCCACCTGGTCACGCGCCGGATTGTACGTCGCGAGTACAATTGCCGGCATGGCTACGATGCTGCCTGAACAGGCGTTGTTCCTCCGTGAGTGGATGCTCGGCGCGTTGAAGCTCGAACATCCGATCACGCGCCGCGTCATCGACGCGATCCCGGTCGACAAGGGCCTGTACCGGCCCGACACGATCGTCAAGAACGCCGCCGATCTGGCGTGGCACATCGTCGGCGCCGAGCATCGTTTCATGGACGCGGTCGTGAACGGCGTCTTCGACCTGACTCCTCGCCCGCGTCCGGACGATCTTTCGACATCGGTCGAGATCTCGCACTGGTACGCCGAGAGGTTCTCGAAGGACTTCGAGCGGGTCGCGGCACTTCCGGTCGAAGCGCTGCTGAAAGTGATCGATTTCCGCGGCATCTTTCAGCTGCCGGCGGTAGCCTATCTCCATACCGCGCACATTCACTCGATTCACCATCGCGGCCAGCTGTCGATGTATCTGCGGCCGATGGGCGCGAAGGTGCCGGCGATCTACGGCGAGAGTTACGACAGCGCGTTCGCAAAGAGCGGCGCGTGATGAGACACGCGCTGCTGCTGGCCGCGATTGCGCTGGCGGCAGGTTGTTCCAAGAATCCCGAACCGACGCCGTCCGCGGCCGGCGCAGGCACGCCGGCTCCGGCAGCAGCGCCCGAGACCGCGGACATCGGCGCACGAATTGTCGGCCGGGTCCAGGTCAGCGGCCTCGCCGTCGTCGCGCTCGAACCGAACGGCGCGCGCGCGTTTCCTCAACAGACCGAGACGCCGGTGATGGACCAGGTCGGCCAGACGTTCGGGCCCGAGCTGCTGCTGGTGCGCACCGGCGAGCCGGTCGAGTTCCGCAACAGCGACGACACGCTGCACAACGTCAACGTGAGGGACGAGCAGACCCGCGAGCAGGCATTCAACGTCGCGATTCCAACCGGCGGCGTTTACGCGTTCACGTTCAAGAAAGACGGCTTCTATCGCGTCGGCTGCGATATTCATCCGGCGATGGCCGCGTCGATCTTCGCCGCATCGACGCCGTTTACCGCGATCGCCGAGCCCGACGGACGCTTCGAGTTCACCGGTGTACCGCCCGGCCCCTGGACGGTGACCGTGTTCACCGGAGGAAAGCGACTACAGAAGGAGCTCGATGTGAAGGGCGGCGTGACCGAGGTGACCTTCGGCGCCGAGACGAGCGACGCCAGCAAGTAAGAGCGCGTGTCAAAATCCGCAGGTGCGGCCTTTCAGGCCGCACTCTGGCCGCCCTGAAAGGGCGGCCAGAGATCGATTCTGAAACGCGCTCTACCTGACGCTTCTACCCGATCAGCACTTGAACAACCGTAGCTGCAGCGCCGGCTGTGACCCGGTCCCGGAGACAACCGTTGCCTTGTTGCCAAGGTTGTCGGTCACCGTCAGCGTGATCGACAAGGCCTGCGCAGCGCCGGCGTCTGTGCTTCCCGGCCCACCGCAGGTCTCGCCAAACGAGAATGACGAGCTCGGTCCCGACTGCGTGACGGTCTTGAGCGTGCCGTAAAAGTACTGAGCGGTCCAGTCGTACTGCACGATCGCGTTCGCGCCTGTCGTGAACGACGTCGACTGTGCCTGGCAGAGCGACGGGCTGCTCGTGAGGCTGCTCACGATATTGCAGATCGTGGTCGGGCTCGTCTGCGATCCCGGATCGAAGAACTGGAATCCGACCACGAGCGGCGCCGGCGTGCTGCCGCCGACCGTCGCGGCGACCTCGTTGGAGGCGGCGCTCTGCCCGAGGTTGTTGACGGCTCTGATCCGGATGAAGTAGGTGCCGTTGCCGACGTTGCTTGCAGTGAGAGTCGTACCGTTCACCGCCGTCACGGCGATGTTCGTCGCGCCCGAGGACGAGCCGGCTTCGAGCACATAGGACGAAGCCGGGCAGCCGCCGAGCGGCGGGTCCCATGCCAGAGTCAACGTGCTCCCGCTGACGGTCGCGCGCAGGTTCTGCGGTGGATTCGGGACGATGCCGCAGGTGCCGACCGTGATGGCGATCTCGTTGGACGGCGTGCTGACCGCGCCGCTGGCGCTGCTCAGTACGCGGATGAAGTACGTGCCGGACCCGACGCCCGACGCGGTGAAGGTGGTCGCCGTCGAACCGGTCGAGAAGTTCGCCAGGTTCGAGAGTCCCGTCGACGATCCGGCCTGAATCACATAACTCGTCGGCGCGCAGCCGGCTGGCGCCGCCCAGGTGAGCACCACGGTGCTGCCGATCACGCTGCCGGTGAGACCGGTCGGCGGTGACAGGCTGGCGCACGGAACCGGGCCACCAACGACGAGCTGAAAGTCGCTGGAGGGTGCGCTGATGCCGGCGCTGTTCACGGCACGGACCCGGACGAAGTAGGTTCCCGCCGGAACGTTGAAGACGGCCAACGACGTCGCGTTGCTGCCGGTGTCGAAGCTCGCGATGTCAGCGCTGCCCGTGGACGAGCCGGCCTCGATCACGTACGAGGCGGGCGCGTCGCCGCTCGTCGGCGCCGACCAGGTCAACGTGACGACGGAGCCGCTGACGGTGGCCGTCAGCGGGCCCGGCACGCCGGGCGCCGTGAGCGGGGCGGCCCTGCCGGACGCCGGCTGGAGAATCGTGACGCGCGCCCCGCATCCGGAGACGCCGAAGGCCGCGTGCGTCACGCCGCCGTTGGCGAAGCAGGACCATGACACCATTCCGGCGCTGCTGGTCGGACTCGCCGTTCCAGACTCCGGTGCGACGCGGAGCGCCGTCGTCGGCGCGTTGGGCATCCTGCCCGAGTTGCCGCAGGCGGACAGAAAGAGCGACGTGGCGATGGCGAAAGCAACCGGATGTGAGCGCATGACACCTCTTCAGGGCGTTGGCAACGGCGCATCCTATGGAATGAGATGCGATTCGTCAATGCGAAACGCGCCACTTACAGCATCATCATGAAAACGCCAGCCGGTCGCGATCCGGCCGCGAGTGGTCGCGACCTGATCGCGACTTGACCGCAATCTGATGGCGATCTGACGGTCGAGGGCGCCATCGCACCGTCATCGCATGCGTTTCAGGATGAACGTCATGCCGCCAGTTGCCGGCAACGTGACGCCCATGAGCTCCCACCCCTGGGCGCCCCGCGCGTTGAGCGCGGCGACGGCATCCTGGCCAGCCGGCACGGTCGTCGTCGCGTACTCCCAGGTCGCGCGCGCGGACCGCACGAGTACCGGCGGGACGGTCGGATGCGAGGCATCGCCGTTGATCACTTCCACGCGGAGGGGTTCCCTGACGTTGATCGCCTGCACATCGACCGGTACCGACTCGCTCGATCCACGATTGTCAATCTTGACGCGCGCCTCGGTCATCTGACCGGGGTATGGCGTCGTCGGCTGACCGGCGACGATCGCCGATGCGGTGGCGACAGCAGCGCCGAGGCAGAACGCGGCCACGGTGTTCGCAGTCATGAAACCTCCTGGACGATAGGTAGTCGTCAGTCGCAAGTCGCTAGTCGCTAGTCGTCAGTCGCAAGTCGTCAGTCGCAAGTCGTTGGTCGTCAGTCTCCCAGGCCCCAGCCGCCAGACCCCGCGCGATTCAGTAGAAATCGTGCGCATCGAAGTCGACGTCGACACCGCGCATGCCCTGAACCTGTTCGGCGCGGACTGAGATGACGCCGTCCTGATGCTGGAGCACACCGTCGACGATCAGGAACGGCTCTTCGATGACCACGAGGCGGTCGCGCGCGAAGAGATCCGGACGAACGATGATATTCGCGATCCCGGTTTCGTCTTCGAGCGTGAGGAAGACGAAGCCTTTCGCGGTGCCGGGACGCTGGCGCGTGATGACCATGCCGGCGACGCGCACGCGGCGGCCCTGCCTGGCCGTGCGCAAATCGCACGCGCGAAGGATCCCGCGCATGGCCAGCTCGTCGCGCTTGAGCGCCATCGGGTGCCGGCCGGTCGACAGGCCCATCCCGCCGTAGTCGGCAACCAGCCGCTCGGCCTCGGTCATCGGCTTCAGGGGACAGGAGCCTTCGCTGTCACCGAGGGGACTGGGGACTGGGGGCTGGAGGCTGGGGGCTGGAGGCTGGAGGCTGGAGGCTAGGGGCTGGGGGCTAGCTGTCACGCCGTCGACGGGGGAAGCAACCGCAGAGAGCGCAGAGATCGCTGAGAATTCTTTTCCAAAAAAGATCTCTGCGGTCTCCGCGTTCTCTGCGGTTGCTTTCCCCTCCGCGACGTCGAACAGCTCACCGCCCGGACGGATCGCGCGCTCGGCCTGCCAGAGCGCTGAGCGGCGGTCGTAGCCGAACGCGTTCAGCGCGCCGATGTCTGCCAGTGTGACGAGCTCGTCGCGGCGCAGACCGGTGCGGGCGACGAGATCGTCGAGGGAAGAAAAGCGTGGCGAACGCTCGGCTAGAGCCTTCGCGCGACGTTCGGCTACCGAGCACCAATCGTGCGAGCAGTTGTTGCAGAACCATCGATTGCCTTCGCGTTCGAGCATCGACGCGTCGTCGCAGCCGCATTTTGGACATCCCGATCGCTCGGCGCCGTTCTGACGTCGCGCGAAGGCTTCAACCGGGCGCCCGAACGCTTCAGCCGAGCGCCCGCCGCGGACGCTCTCGATCCGCTTGCCGATTTCCTGCCGCAGACCGCTGACGTAGCGCAGGCCGAGGCGGATCGCGCCATCGGGTTCGACCGTGCAATCCCAGTCGGAGATCTGCACGTCGATCGGATGGAAGCGGACGCCGCGCCGCTGCGCATCCTTGACCAGCGTGGACGGATGATAGAAGCCCATCGGCTGGTTGTTGAGCAGCGACGTGTAGAACGCCGCCGGAAAATGCGCCTTGAGATACGCGCTCGCGTAGGCGAGCAGCGCGAAGCTCGCGGCGTGCGACTCGGGGAAGCCGTAGAGCGCGAACGACGTGATTGATGTGATGATCTGCTCGGCCGCGTCGCCGCTGATGCCCTGGCGCGCCATCCCCTCGCGCAGCTGC
>DATFXR010000437.1:0-9567 GCA_035315685.1 Vicinamibacterales bacterium
GGGAACTACGCGCTGCCGGACATTCTCCGCGGCGCGCGGTATCAGGAGAAGCAGGCTCCGCGCTGAGTGTAGTCGGTCATCAGTCCCAAGTCTCAGGTCGTCAGTCAGCCGACTGTTGACCTGCGACCTGTGACTGACGACTCTCTGACCATTCGGTTTCTTCCGGCGCATCGGCGGGACTCTCGAAGAACAACTGATAGCCGTCGGGATCCGGGACGCCCGTCACCCACATGCCGTTGCCGACGAACGGGCGCCGGGCGGGCACGCTCCGCGATGTGAACTCGCGGTACAGCGCGATCGCGTCGTCGCACAGAAAGTATGTGGACACTCCTTCGCCGAGCCGGCCTGCCGGCGCGCAGGCGTGCGGGCCTTCTTTCCAGAACTCCTGCAGCATCACCGCCGCCCCGCCGCGGCACAGCCAGCACCAGCGCAGCTTCCCTTCGTCGATCCAGCGGTGCGTCATCTCGAAGCCCAGGCCGTCGACATAGAAGCGTGCTGCGACGTCGATGCTCGTCACCATGAAGAACGGAACTGCCTGGCGCAGGTTCTCGTTCCGCGCGCCGAGCGCCGCCGCGACCAGCTCGGTGTCGAGATACTCGGTGATCGCGCGCACAGTGCCGTCGGCCAGCTGAAAGATCCAGCAGTAGGTGTTGTTGTATGACTTTCCGGCCTTGGTCGTCGCCTCGCCACGCGCTTCGACGACGACGCAGTCCTCGTCGGCGAGAATGCGGGTCGTGGTGATCTTGATCATGTCGGTCAGCCGCTCGCGCAGCGGACCGAGCAGCTCGCCGAGCACCACGTTCTTGCCATCGTAACTGCGCGACCAGTCCGTCGACCCGACGATCGTCCAGCGGACGTCGTCGGCGAGGATGGCGATGAACGGCCCGGGCTCGCCGCGCTCGAGCTCGGCGAAGATCTGCCGCATCACGTGCTTGTTGTCGGTCGCTGTCATAACGCTCTTGCCGGTCCGGCTAAAGCCGGACACTACGACACTGGGGCTAGGGGCTAGCTATCTCGCCACGCCGGCGGCAGCTAGTCCCCAGCCCCGAGCCGCCAGCCCCCCATCGATCACGCCAGCGCGTTCAGCAGGCGGTCGATGTCGCGCATGTCGTTGTAAAACGACGGCGCGATGCGGATCCAGTACGGTGCGACGCGGACGTTGACCCGCGCCGCTTCCAGCTTGCGCGCGGCTTCGCGCGTGTCCCGGCTGGCAAAGGTCACGATTGGCGACGTGCTGTCGAGCGGTGTGGCTGCCGTGAATCCGAGACGGGGCATTTCCTGCTGCAGGCGCTTCAGCATCGGCTGCCGGTATTTCTGAATCTCCTCGACGCCGAGCCGCTGGAGGTAGGGCAGCGACACGCTGAGCGCCGCGGCGACCGCGTTCGCCACGGTGCCAAGCTCGAAGAACCCCGCCGCGTCGGCGCGCGGCTTCCACGTCACCGGCGCAGACGATTCGGGGTCGAACGGCGAGAGGTGAATGTCCACGTCCGCCGCCGACCGGTAACTCCAGTGTGGACGCTGAACGACCTTGCCCAGCAAATCGTCGCGGACGTAGAAGAAACCGAGACCGAAATCGCCCATCAGCCACTTGTAGGTGGCGCACGCCGCGAAATCGACATTGCTCGCACGCACGTCAATCGGCACGGCGCCGGCGGCCTGGATGATGTCGGCGTAGACGTAGGCCCCGTGAGCGTGCGCCAGGTCGCAGACCGCCTTCAGATCGTGCTGGAAGCCGTTGTACATCGACACCAGCGACAGCTCGACGAGCCGGGTCTTGCGATCGATCACGCGCTCGAGGTCGGCCATCTGGATCTTGCCGTCGCGCGGCGCCACCACCCGCAGGTCGAGCCCTTGCTTCTGGAGCTCCATCAGGTGAACGAGCGCGCCCTCGAAATGCAGCGTATCGGTCACCACGTTGCCGTCGAACTTCGTGATGCCGAGACATTCGACGACGAGGTTCTCGCCGGCGCTGGTATTCGGGATGTAACCGACTTCGGACGGCCTGGCGTTGATGAGCGCGGCGAAGGCGGCCCTCGGATCGATGCCGCCGCCGCCGCCAAACGGCGTAGTGGCGCCGACCGTGCCGCGACGGGTGACGAAGTCGCGATAGGCGTTTGCGGCGGCGACCGGCATCGGGTGGGTAAATGCGCCGCTGATATACGTGGTGCCGGGCGCGAACGCGAAGTCCGTTTTGCGCGGAAACGCGGCGGATCCCGCCGCTAACGCCGGCGCCGCGTTGGCATCGTCAATCGCCGCCGAGGCGGCGACAGCGCCCAGGCCGGTCAGCAATTCGCGTCGGTTCAGAGTCATCGGTGCACTCCGGTTTCGGTAGCGCAGCGCTCCATGGCTGCCTGCGCTACGGAAGGCCGCCTTTCGTGTAATGCGCGTCGCCGAGCCTCTTGAACGGTCCGCCGTCGATCGAGAATTCCTCGGTGATGTCGAACGCGGTGGCCGATCGCACGGCGATCACGCGCCGCAGCTGGTACATCGTGCCGTTCACCTGCACTGGCGACGTCTGAAAGCTGATCGCAATCGGGCTGCGCCAGCTCGCCACGCTCACCAGCTCGACGCCGTCGGGCTTCCGCTCGACGAACGCCAGCGAATTGGTCTCCGGATCGAAGCCGATCGTCATCGTCTCGCGATACGCCTTCCCGCCCAGATCGCCTTCGATCGATCCAGCGACGAAGGCCGATGAACCGGATCTCGTGAACGTCGCCGTGCCGCTGCGGCTGCCGGCGCTGAGCGGCGGATAGTCGCCGCCGACGTACTCGAACCTCCAGCGTCCGACAAAGTAGTCGATGCGCTGCTCGACCTGCGGCTGCATCGCTTCCGCGCGTGGGCGCCGCTGCAGCGCCAGCGTGACGTCGAACTTCTGTGCGCCGACGGTCAACGTGCCGCCGCCTTTGGCCGTGTTGCCGTCGACGGTCAACTCGCTCGCCAGCGCGATCGTGCCGAGCTTCGACTCGTCCGCCGCTTCGATCGCAATCGTTTTCGGCCCGGTGACGGTCACCCGCTTCAGCGCGCTCTCGCTGGTCGCGTTCAACCCGTTGGTCGATCCGGCGTAGCCGTCGCCCTTTTTCACGAGCGTGACGATGATCGGGCTGGGATTGCCGGCCGACGCCGTCAGCGTGCCGCGCCAGTTGCCCGCGAACGGATCGGAAAGGGCAGGAGGGGCAGGCGTCTGCTGCGCTTGCGCAGGCTCCTGATCCGCGGCCGCTACGAGCGACAACGATGCGACGAACATGGCGATCATCACCGCTTGCAACATCGAGGACCTCTTCGACCGGTCAATGCGGCTGCGACGTCGGCTTCGACGTCTTCCGATGCGTGTCGAAGAACTCGATGATCGCGGCGATGTTCGGCGCGACGACGTCGCTGTGCAGGCCACCTGGCACTTCGATGTACTTGTGCTCGACGCCCAGCGCCTTCAGCTTTGCCACCATGGTCCGCGATCCGGAGACGTTCACGGTCGAGTCGTTGTCGCCGTGGACAACGATCTCCGGAACGCTTCGGATCCGATCGAGTGTGTCGGGCGCGCCGTTGCCGGAGATCGGCGCGATCGCGGCCCAGATGTCGGGATACTTCGGCGCGATCTTCCACGTGCCGATGCCGCCCATCGAGTGGCCCATCAGATAGATCCGGTTCTCGTCGATCTTGTACTGCTGGCGGACGTGCTGCAGCACCTGCATCACGTCCTGCTCGCTCAAATCTTGCGTCCGCTTCGTGCTCGGATCGGCCGGCGGGTTGCCGAGGCCCCACCCGTACGATCCGTCGACGCGGTAGCCGAGCGGCGCAGCAACGATATAGCCGTACGATTCGGCGAGCGGCGGCAGGACCTTGTTGTACCCGTCGAAGAAGGAATCCTCGGTGCCGCCGAGCCCGTGCAGCGCCACGATCAACGGGTACGGCTTCGTGCCGGTGTACGACGTCGGCACATACATTCGATATGGGATGAGCTCCTTTGCGGCGTCGAGCCGATAGTGCCGCTTGAAGTCGCCGGTCTTGCCGGCGAACGGATCCTTTCCGCTGGTCGCGCTGGCCGCGACCGCCTCGGCGGCCGCGAGATCCTTGTCGGGATCGAACGTCCGCAGCTCGAGGCGGCCGCGGTTGACGTTCTGCATCCGATCGATCGGGAAGAGAATGTCGGCGCGGACGCTCTCGGGCGCCTTCTTCGCGTCGGCCTCGAGCCGCACCGTCAACTCGTCGACGCCCTTGCGCAGCGCAACCATCAGCGCCGCGCCGCCGATCCGCTCGCCCTGGTTCGCCACGTCGACGGCCAGCAGGTACGGCCCATCGGAAACGTCGCCAACGTCGAGATCGAGCGCGAACGGCGACTCGCGCAGATCGCGTGCGACGCCTTCGAACGTGCCGAGGTCCTTCACGACCGGCGGCTCCTGCGGCGGCTGATTCGGCGCCGGCAGCACGGGTCGTTTGCGCAGCGTCGCGTGTGCGGTGACGCTGTTCTGCAACGCGAGCGACGGCGCGTAGATCTGCTCGAGCCGCACGGTGTACGGCTTCGACGAGTCGACGACCACGCGCGTCGTGCGGAGGACGAGCGACGCCGAGTAGTCGGCCTCGTCGGTCCACGGGCGACCGTTCAGGAGCGACATGCCCTTCGCGTACAGACGGCGTAGTTCGCCGGTCCGCCCGAGCCGGCTGGCCTCGGCGATCTGCGCATCAATCGCGTCAATCTGCGCCTTCAGCTCGCCCTGCGGCTTTACCGTGTTCTTGCGTGTGGTGTAGCCCACCCGGACCGACGCGAGGCTCGTGAGCGCCTGCGGAAATGCGACGGCCGGCACGAGCGCGCACGACAACGCGACGACGATCACGCGGCTTCTCATGGCAGACTCCTGCGGAGGAATGCTAGCTGAAAAGAGAGGGGACTGGGGACTGGGGCTGGGGGCTGGGGGCTGCGCTGGGGGCGGCTGGGAGCTGGGCACCGGGCGCTGAGAAGATCAGGGTTTCGGCGCAACCAACGTGATCGACTTGAGCGCCGCGGTCTCGCTCGGAAGATCGGCGGCTCCAGGCGGCATGTGCGCTCTGGCAAAGATGAACGCCATCAGGTCGCCGACTTCCGCCGGTTTCAGCGTTCCCGGCGCATCCGCCGGCATCGTCGCCTGGATGCGATCGTACAGATCGCTGAGCGGCTGATCGGTCCACTCCTTGATGAAGTCTGCGTCGCCGAGCGCAGGCGCCTGGCCGCTGCCCGAGAGGTCCGCGGCGTGGCAGCTGGCGCACGCCTTCGAGTACGTCGACTCGCCACGCTTCGCCTGCGCGTCGCTGTAGACACCGTCCTGTGTCGTCCTGCTCTGGCCGACGAGCAGCATCGCTGCCGCCACCGCGACGAACCCCTTCATGTCTGCCCCGCGAGACTGGCCGCGTGACGGGCGAGATACTCGACCCGCGCGCCGAAACTGGCGAAACGCGCATCGGAAGTCTGGCCGTTCACGTAGCGGAAATAAATCTGTTGAATGACGACCGCAATCTTGAAGACGGCGAAGATCTCGTAGTAGCGGATGTTGGCCACGTCGCGCCCGGAGCGGGCCGCGTAGCGTTGGAGCAGTTCGTCGCGCGTGAGGTAGCCGGGACGATGCGTCACCGTGGTCAGCGCATCGCGCTGCTCGGGCGGGGCCGTCGGCGCCCAGTAGGTGAGCAGGATGCCGAGATCGACCAGCGGATCGCCGAGCGCGCTCATCTCCCAGTCGAACACCGCCACGATGCGGCCGACATCGCCTTCGTCGAGCATCACGTTATCGAGCTTGAAGTCGCCGTGGACCACCGACGGCGGCGACGGATCGGCCGGCAGGCGATCGCGCAGCCACTCGGACAGCGCGTCCATCGCGGCGAGCGGCGCGGTCTTCGATCGCATCCACCGCTCCGACCAGCCCCGCACCTGCCGTTCGACGAAGCCGGCAGGCCTGCCGAGCGTGCTCAATCCGTGAGCCGCGACGTCGATCGCATGCAGATCCGCGAGCGTGTCGATCAGGGCTTCGCTGAGGCGGCGGCGGGCGCCCGCCGAGGCGAGCTGCGGCGGCTCCTCGGCGCGCACCACGATCCCGTGGCGGCGCTCCATGGCATAGAACACGGAGCCGATCACCGACAGGTCCTCGCACAGCAGATACGGCCGCGGCGCGAGCGGAAACACACGATGCATCGCCGAGAGCCATCTGAATTCGCGCGCCATGTCGTGCGCGGTCGGTGCGACCGGTCCCAACGGTGGACGGCGGACGACGACGTCGGCCGCCCCGAAGCGGACGAGATAGGTGAGGTTGGAGTGGCCGCCGGGAAACTGCGCGATGGTCGGCTCGTGCCGCACGTCGAGATCGGAAATGCTGCAGGCTGGCAGGCGCTCGCGCAGCCACGACACGAGTCGCGGCCATTCGAGATCCTCGCCCGCACGAACCGCACGCGCGTCAATTTCCATCGGGGAAAAGGCTATCATGCGGCCCATGCGCTTTGAGCACTCGGCGAAGGTGGTGGAGCTCCAGCAGCGCCTGACCGCGTTCATGCAGGAGCATGTCTATCCCAACGAACCGACGTTTCATCGGCAGATCGCCGAGGGCGATCGCTGGCAGCCGACGCAGATCGTCGAAGAGCTGAAACCGAAAGCGCGTGCCGCCGGACTGTGGAACCTGTTTCTGCCGGAGAGCGACTACGGCGCCGGCCTCAGCAACGTCGAGTACGCGCCGCTCTGCGAGATCATGGGCCGCGTGCCGGGCTTCGGCGCCGAAGTGTTCAACTGCTCGGCGCCCGACACCGGCAACATGGAGGTGCTGGTCCGCTACGGCACCGCCGAGCAGCGCAAACGGTGGCTGGAGCCGCTGCTCGCCGGCACGATCCGTTCGTGCTTCGCGATGACCGAGCCGGACGTCGCCTCGTCTGACGCGACCAACATCCGCTCGCGGATCGATCGCGACGGCGATTCCTACGTGATCAACGGACGCAAGTGGTGGACCTCCGGCGCCGGCGATCCGCGCTGCACGATCGCCATCTTCATGGGGAAGAGCGATCTGTCGGCGCCGAAGCACCAGCAGCAGTCGATGATTCTCGTGCCGATGGACACGCCGGGCGTCACGATTCGCCGGATGCTGAACGTCTACGGCTACGACGACGCGCCGCACGGACACGCCGAAGTGACCTTCGAGAACGTGCGTGTGCCGGCGTCGAACATGCTGCTCGGCGAGGGGCGCGGCTTCGAGATTGCGCAAGGCCGTCTCGGCCCGGGCCGCATCCATCACTGCATGCGATCAATCGGCGTCGCCGAGCGCGCGGTGGAATTGATGTGCCGCCGCGTCCAGACGCGCGTCGCGTTCGGCAAGACGATCGGCGAACAGGGCACGATCCGCGCCGACATCGCCGAATCACGCATGGACATCGAGCAGGCGCGCCTGTTGACGATGAAGGCGGCCTACATGATGGATACGGTCGGCAACAAGGCGGCGCGAAACGAGCTCGCGATGGTGAAGGTGGTCGTGCCGCGCATGACGCTGCGCGTGCTCGATCGCGCCATCCAGGCGCACGGGGCAGCCGGCGTCTGCGACGATTTTCCGCTCGCCGCGATGTGGGCGCACACCCGCACGCTCCGGCTGGCCGACGGCCCCGATGAAGTGCATCGCGAAGCGATCGCCAAGACCGAGCTGAAGAAAAGCGCGGCGCCGATAGCCGTCGACGCGGCGGTCTGACGAGGGTTCGCCGCGAGGCGGACGCGAAAGAAAAACGCGTCCGTGCACTATCCCCTGGGAGGGTTTGCCTCTACGGGAGTGTCATGAGCGCTCGAACGAACAGAATGGCCGTCAGCGCAGCGGCGCTGACGAGCGGTTCGATTCCTCGATGAACATCTGACGCTCCGGCCCGCTGAACGTCACGCGCGGAAAAATGTGGAGCGGCAGCAGCCCGTCCGCCTGGTCGCTGTCGTCGCGCCTGATGACGACAGCCGGCACGTCGACCAGCGTCGTCGAGCCGACCTTCAAATCACGCACCACCGCGCGTCGCGCCGCCCGGGTTCCGGTCAGGCCCGTCAATCCGACGGGCTCGTCCGCCACCGTCACAGGCGGCTGCTTCCGATTGGCGCGCTGGAACAGAACGAGCCGTTCGGCTCCGCTGTCAGGAACGAGGCGCAGTACCTGGCGGTCCTGCGGCAGCACGACCAGGAATCGATTGTCGTGAGGCTCGAGCTCGAATGCCGTCGCCCCGCTCGGGACGCTGCCGGTTTCGTCCCGCCAGACGATCTTCCGTTGACGATAGTCGATCGTGTAGCGAAGTGTGCCCAGCACGTCCTGGCCGATGACGCCTTGCACGTGCTGACCACTCGCAAGAACATCCGGCACCGCCAGCGCGTCGGGTTGGATCAGTGTCATCAGCACGGCAGTCGCCGTCACTGTGCCCATCGCGAGGTGTTCGATTCTGGTCACAAGCGCATCCTTTCGTCCTCCGGCGGACACTAGGGTCGTCTTCGCCACGATGGGTGTGGCGAGTTCGGCCGCGAGTTTCTCCGAGATGACGGATGCGTTCGAGCCGGTGTCGAGCAGGAACCGAAACGGCCCGGCTCCATCCACGATCACCGGAACGATGATGGCCCCCTGCGGCGTCAAATCGAAAGCGAGCGGCATCGATGCAGGGGCCGTAGCGAAAGACTGGACGAGGAGAAAGGCCAGGAAGCCGGGTGCCGTCATGCCTCCACGGTGAGGCGGCGGGGCATCGGGCGTCGTGATGGCCGGGTGATGGAATGACGGGACGCGGTGATGTTTTCGAATTCGCGGGCTTCCGGCTCGATCTGCGCCGGATGGGCGTGTGGAGACACGACGAACGGGTGCCGCTCGAGCCGAAGGCGCTCGACGTCCTGTGCCATCTGATCGTGAATCGTGATCGGCTCGTCACCAAGGACGAGCTGCTCGATTCAGTGTGGAAGGACACATTCGTAACCCCAAATGCCCTGACGCGCGCCGTCGCACAACTCCGCAAGGCCCTGGGTGACGATCTCGAACATCCGAAGCTGATCGAGACCGTCGCCAAACGGGGTTACCGCTTCGCCGCAGCGGTCACGATCCCCGACACCGGCCTCGCTCCGCCGACGCCCCTGCCCGTGCCGCCGCCGCCAGCCGCTCCCGAGGTCGGTCGGGAGCGATCCGTGGTTCGAGCCGCCGCCGCGGTCGCGATTCTGGTTGCGGTGGTGCTCTTCGTGGGCTGGAGAGCTGGAGCGTCGCGCGCCGTCAATCCGGCAACGGCACTGCAGATCGTTCCACTGACGGCGTCAGGCGACGTCATCGATGCGATCATCTCGCCCGACGCGAAATACATGGCGTTCGTGCGGTCATCGCGAGGCCGGCAGTCGTTGTGGATCCGCCAGCTGCACGGGACGAACCCGATCGAGCTCGTCGCGCCGGCCGCCGTCAGCTACTACGGCATGTCGTTCGCGCCGGACTCCGGATCGATCTACTACGTCGTCCGCGGCCCCGAGCCGCTCGCGTCTCCGAGCGGAATGCTATTCAACATCGCCACGCTGGGCGGGACGGCTCGCCGGCTCGGCGTTCCGCTCGATCACTATCCGATCGTGTCCCCCGATGGGAG
>DATFXR010000438.1:0-2724 GCA_035315685.1 Vicinamibacterales bacterium
GGCCATGTTCTCGGGCTCGCCGGGCACGTGCGAGATGCCCGTCGCCGAGACCGCCACCGGCTGCGCCGCGAGGATGAAGTCCATGATCGCGAGGTCGTGGACCGCGAGATCCCAGATCACGTTGACGTCGTGCTGGAACAGGCCGAGGTTCACCCGCACCGAGTCGTAGTAGTAGATGTCGCCGAGGTCGCCGCCGACCGCGAGGTCGCGGATCTTGCGCACCGCGCTGGTGAACACGAACGTGTGATCGACCGCCAGCTTGAGCCGCCGGCGCTCCGCTTCCTCGACCAGCCGCTGCCCCTGATCGGCGTCCATCGTCATCGGCTTTTCGACCAGCACGTGCTTGCCGGCGCGCAGCGCCTGCATCGCGAGGTCGAAATGCGTGGAGACCGGGGTCGCGACGACGACCGCGTCGATCCGCGGGTTGTTCAGCAGATCGCGATAGTCGGTCGTCGTGCTGACGGTGGGGTAGCGGGAACGCACCCGAGCGAGCTGTTTCTCGCGCAGGTCGCTGACCGCCACGACCTCGCAGTCCGGGGTCTCGAAGAAGTTCCTGACGAGATTCGGCCCCCAGTAGCCGTATCCGATAACGCCAATGCCAATCACTGGAATCGCCCTTTCAGACCCGGCTCGCCGCGCCGGTCAATTCGGAAGCCGTCGTTCCCACCACTGCGGCAGGCACGCCGACGACGATCGCGTGTGCCGGAACGTCCCTGGTCACGACCGCGCCGGCGCCGACCATCGCGCCCTCGCCGATCGTCACGCCGGCGAGAATCGTCGCGTTGCTGCCGATCGAGGCGTGGCGGCACACGCGGGTGCGCACCAGCGTCCAGTCGGCTTCGCTCTGCAGCCCGCCGTCGGCGTTCACGGCTCGCGGATAGAGATCGTTGGTGAACATCACGCCGTGGCCGATGAAGACGCCGTCCTCGATGGTCACGCCGTCGCAGACGAAGGAGTGGCTCGACACCTTGCAGTGCGATCCGATGACGGCGCCGCGCTGCACCTCGACGAACGCGCCGATGCGCGTGTGCGCGCCGATGCGGCAGCCGTAGAGATTGACCAGCGCCGGCTGGGGTATCGAGACGTTCTCACCAAGTTCAACGTTCGGGGCGATCATCTGCGGTCGTCTCCTGCAGCCGCCGTCGCGGTGGCGCCGCGGCGGCGCCCAGGGCGCGCGCCGGCAGGCACCGCGGCCACGGGGCCGCGTTCGTGTTGCCAGTGATGCTCGAGGGACACCACGCCGAAATCCCGCCGATCGGACACGACCGAGAAGGGATAGGCGTGCGACTGCAGGTCGAGCGGACGAAGGCCCTGCGCGTCGAGAATGCCGGCCGAGATCGAGTAGGCGCCCGGCAGGAGCGCCAGCCGTGGAATCACCAGATCGACGTGCCCGTCGCCGTCGAGCGTGCCGAGCGGGCAGTCGTCCATGCGGGTGTTGATGCCGGCGCAGTAGACGCCGTCGATGCCGTGGATGTCGATCGCGACCAGCGGCTGCGCCACCGGCACGTCGGCGCGGTAGCGCACGCGGATCGTCATCGCGTGATCGGTGCGGAACAGCGCCGATGATTCGCCGTCCGGCTGCAGCAGATCGACGCCATTGATCCGGATCGGCGCAGTCGACGCATGCGCGTCGGCGTCGTGCGCGTTGCCGCGCTGTCGGAACTGCGCGACCGCTTCAGCGGGACGGCCGTCGAACTTGACGGCGCCGCGCTCGATGAAGATCGCCCGGGTGCAGAGGTCGACGACCGCGGCCAGGTTGTGCGAGACGAAGACCAGCGGCACGCCGCGCCCGAGCAGCTCGCGCATCCGCGTGACGCAGCGCTCCTGGAAGCCGACGTCGCCGACGCTGAGTACTTCGTCGATCAGCAGGACGTCGGGATCGAGATGCGCGGCGATGGCAAAGCCGAGCCGCGCGTTCATCCCCGACGAGTAGCGCTTCACCGGCGTGTCGATGAACTCGTCGACCCCCGAGAACTCCACGATCGCGTCGAACTTGCGCGCGATCTCGGCGCGGGGCATGCCCATGATCGCGCCCTGCAGGTAGACGTTCTCGCGGCCGGTGAGATCGGGGTGAAAGCCGGCGGCGACCTCGATCAGCGCGCCGACGCGCCCGTCGATCGACATCTGGCCGCGCGTCGGCCGGAGAATCTTCGTCAGCAGCTTCAGGATCGTCGACTTGCCGGCACCATTCGGTCCGATGATGCCGAGCGCCTCACCGGGCCCGACCTCGAACGACACGTCACGGGTCGCCCAGAATTCCTGTTCCGACAACTCGTCGGCGGACCGCCGCCGCAGCAGGCCCCTGGCCAGCGCCGGGACGAGATCCCGCAGGCTGTCATGCCGCTCACCGCGGCGGAACTTCTTCCAGACGTGTTCGAAGACGACGCGACCCATGATCAGAGGTTCTCCGCGAACTCGAATTCGGCGCGGTGGAAGAGCACCCACGCGACGCCGAAGAGCGCCACCGAAGCGGCGAAGGTGACGGCAAATGCCGCGTCCGGCGCGCGACCGTCGAGCAGTACCGCGCGGAACGCGTCGATCAGATGCGTCATCGGATTGAGCGCGAGCAGCCCGCCGAGCCGCCCGCCGACGCGGCCGATCGGATAGACCACCGACGTCGCGAACATCCAGACCGCGATGACGATCTCGAACAGGTACTTGACGTCGCGGTAGAACAGGTTGCCCATCGCGACCAGCAGCGCGAGAGCCAGCGTGAAGATCAGC
>DATFXR010000439.1:0-9836 GCA_035315685.1 Vicinamibacterales bacterium
ACGGCTGCAGCTGGGAGCCCGCATCAAGTTCTGACGCGGCGGGAAGTCTGACGTTGTCTACTTCAGACTTCCCAGTTTCTCTCGCGCGGGAGCGAATTGGGGGTTCAGCTCGAGCGTCTTGAGGAAGTATGTCTTCGCGTCTCTGGTGCGATGCTCGCGTTCGAGCGTGAGGCCGAGGTTGTACGTGTAGCGTGATTCGCGCGGATCGCGATCGACGGCGTGCCGGAATGCGCGTTCGGCTTCGGCGAGATCGCCGCCCGCACCGACTATCATCCCCACCGAGTTCCACTGCGACGCCTCGTCCGGGTCGCTGGCAATCGCGCGGCGAAATGCGTCGAGCGCTTCCTGGAACGTGCCTGCGTCTCGATACAGCTCGCCCAACCGCCTGTGAAGGCGTGGGTCGGTGGGAACCGCCGTCACGCCACGCGTCAGGGCGTCGATGGCTCGAGGACGGTCGCCGGCCGCCACGTCGCATTCGGCGAGCATCAGGTACGAGGCGGCAAACCCCGGCAGGCGCGGGATCGCGCGTTCGAACTCGACTGCGGCCGCCTTCCACCTCCGGAGTCCGACGAGCGCCTGGCCGAAGTAGTAGTGCGACTCGAAGCTGTCGATGCCGCGCGACGACAGCCCCCGAAAGCGATCGACGGCTCCGTCGTAGTCGCGGTCGCGCAGCAGCATCAACCCCTCGTGCAAGAGCGCGTTGAGGACCTTGTACTCCTCGATCTTGTCTTTCGGATCGGCGCCCACCGTGCCCGGGTTCTGTCCGCCGCTCACGTAGCCGAGCGCGCCCAATCGCTCGACGAGCTCGAGCGGAATGTCGCCCGGCCGCGTCGCGCGCGCCGACGGCGCCGACTGCTCGGAATGAAGCTGCTGTTCGACCGCTGCCCGCAGGGCGCGCGCACGCGCCGGCTCGCCGAGCGCCAGATTGCGGTGTTCGCCCGGGTCGCGCGCGAGGTCGTAGAGCTCCGGTCGTGGCGCCAGAACGAATTTCCACCGTCCATCGCGAACGCTGCGGAGATCGCTCCAGCCGTAGTGAATGCGCGGCGTCAACGACTCCGCAAAGGCGGGAGCTTCGTCGAGCCCTCGAACGTCGCCGCGCGCCGCGGATGCGAGGCTCCGCCCGGCGAGGGGGAGCGGGCCTTTCGGCGACGGCACACCGGACAACTCCAGAATCGTCGGAAACAGATCGACGCTGCGCGCGACGACTGGAATCCGCGTGCCCGGCCGAATGCCCGGGCCGCGCATGAGGAGCGGAACTCTCAGCGTCGCCTCGTACAGAAAGAAACCGTGCACCGACTCGCCATGCTCGCCGAGCGCCTCGCCGTGATCGGCCGTCACAGCGACGAGCGTTCGATCGCGGATGCCAAGACGCTCGAGCGTCGCGTCGAGTCGGCCGACCAGCTCGTCAGACCAGGCGACCTCGCCGTCGTACGGCCGATCGGCGTAGCGAGACGCATATGGTTCGGGCGGCTCATACGGTGCGTGAGGGTCGTAGAGATGCACCCATGCGAACGTGCGCGACCGCGCATGGCGCTCGAGCCATGCGATCGCGTCGGCCACCGCCACGTCGCCGCGCTTTTCGAGGATGTCCAGAAAGCGAGCTTCGTCGTGAGCATCGGGCCCGAGATCGAATTGATCCGAGAAGGTGTCGAAACCGCGGGCCAGGCCGGATTGGCGAGACAGCACGATCGACGACACGAAGCCGGCGGTCTCGAAGCCGGCCGCTTTGAACGCCTCAGCGAGCGTCGGCACGTCCGACGCCAGGGCGCGAGAGATGTTGTCGCGAATGCCATGCTGCGCGGGGTACAGGCCGGTGAAAATCGAGACGTGCGATGGTCGAGTGATGGGCGTCGGGACGTTCGCGTCGGGCGCGATCACCCCCTCTCGCGCGAGCCGATCCAGGTGCGGCGTGGCGACGTCACGATTGCCGTAGCAGCCGAGCCGATCGGCGCGGAGCGTGTCGATGGTGACGACGAGGACGTGCTGTGGGAGCGTCGCGGCTGGCGCCGACCCGCGGGCGACGCAGCCGGCGAGACAACAGGCGCCGGCGAGCAGGGCGACGTCAACTCGCACGCCGTCGCTCCAGCTTTCGTCCCTCCGCGGCTTCGCGCTCGGCGTCCTTCGTCCGTCCGAGGCGTGAGTACACGTCGGCGAGGACGTAGTGGCCCAGCGGGGCGATGTCCGCGTCGTGCTTCAGCGCCATGCCCTTGAGCGCCGCCGCCTCCGCGCCGGCCAGATCGTCGTTGTCCAGGCGCGCCTTGGCGAGATACAGATACCCACTGCCGAAGTCGGGGTTGGCTTCCACGGCCTGCTGGAAGTGGGCGACGGCTTCGGTCCTCCGACCCGCGGACGCCAGAAGCTTGGCGAGGTTGAAGTGTGCTTGATACGTTCTGCGGTTGCGGGCGATTTCCGCGTCGTATTCCCTGATTGCCTGCCGCGGATCGCCACGCGCCTCCCAAATCAGCCCGAGATCATAGTGGGCCATCGGCTCGTCGGGCTTGTCCTTCAATGCCGCCAGCAGGGCGCGCTCGGCATCGTCGTAGCGCTTCAGCTCGATGTAGCACTCGCCGAGTTTGGTCTGGAACGCCGGCCGCTCGACGTTGTCGGCGACCGCACGCTCGAGGGCCGTCTGCGCGCGTGAAAACTCTCCCCGCGTCATCCAGATGTCGGCCAGTTGATAACGCGCTTTGGCGTCGCGCGGGTTGAGCGCCAGGACGCGCTCGAACCCGGCCTCGGCCGCGTCCGTCCGTCCAGCAGTCTTGTAGGCGAGCGCCAGGTTGAATGCCGCGTTCTGGTTGTCGGAGTCGAGTGCGAGCGCCCGCTGGTAGGCCGCGACCGCCTGGTCGTCGCGCCTGGCCTTCGTGTTCATGTTGCCAAGCATGATGTGCGCCTCGACGATCTCGGGATCCTGGTCGAGCGCCTGCCGGACCTTGTGGATGCCCTCCTCGATCCGGCCTTCGACCGAATCGAGACCGGCCTGCTTGAGCAGGTTGTAGAGCGCGATCTTGTCCTTCGGGTCTCCACGCGGCCGATCCTCGAGCACGCGCGGGCTGATGCTGCTGCCGACGTAGCCGAGTGAGCGCAGCCGTTCCTCGACGTCGGGCTCGACAGGCCGCGGCGCGTTCGCCGGTCGATTGGTCGACGTCTGCGCCAGAAACGCCCGCAGGGCGCGCTCGAGCGCGTCGGCGCGACCGGGATTGACGAGGGCGACGTCGTGCAGTTCGCCAGGATCGAGCTCGATGTCGTACAGCTCGCGGCGTGGCGCCGCGATGAAGTGATAGCGGCCGTCGCGGATCGACGTCAGCTCGCTCCAGCCGTAGTGGTGTCGCGGATACCAGGTCTCCGACATCGCCACCAGATCGACACGCTCGCCGTGGACCAGCGGCGACAGGCTGCGGCCCTGAACCGTGGCCGGGATTTGCATGCCGAGCAGCTGAAGAATCGTCGGCATCACGTCGACGATGCGGACGTCATCGTTGACGACGCGTGACGGCACGCCCGGGCCGGCGACAATCAGCGGAATCCGAATGTCCGCGTCATAGATGAAGAAGCCGTGCTGCTCCTCGCCGTGCTCGCCGAGAGACTCGCCATGGTCGCCGAGAACCACGACGAGTGTGCGATCGAGACGGCCTGTGCTCGCCAGGTGATCGATCAGCCGGCCGATCTGGACGTCGGCCGTGGCGATTTCGCCGTCGTAGGCGCCGATCATCGTGGGTGGAAAGCGTGCGCGGATCGGCTCTGGCGGGTCGTACGGCGCGTGCGGCTCGTAGAGGTGTGCCCACGCCAGGAACGGCTGCGTGGCATCCTGATCGAGCCATTCGATCGCCTTTGACACCACCTCGCTGCCTGGTCGCTGCACCGCGTCGAGGCCGACATCGACGCGGTACTTCGCGAGATCGAAGTCGTCGTAGTAACGGTCGAATCCCTGCGCAATTCCCCAGCGGTGATCGAGGACGAACGCGGAGACGAATCCACCGGTTCTGTAGCCGTGCGCGCGCAGCACCTTCGCCAGCGTCACCTGGTCGTCGCCGAGGTAGAAGCCGCCGTTGTCTCGGACGCCATTGAACGCCGGGAAGGTTCCGGTCATGAGAGACGAGTGGGCGGGCAGCGTCAACGGAGCAACGGTCCAGGCATGAGCGAAGCGCAGTCCCCGCGCAGCCAGCCTGTCGAGCGCTGGTGTTTGCGCCGCCGAGTAACCGTAGCTCCCGACGTGATCGGCGCGCAGCGTGTCGACCGTGATCAGCAGGACGTTCGGACGCGACGCATGGCGGGTGCGGACAGCCCAGAGGCCGAGGGCCGCCGCGAGCGCTGCGGACACGGCCAGCGCCACGGCGAGTGTTCTCGCCGGAGCGAAGCGACTCGTTGCCGAGGCGCGCACGCGGACATTGTATCCAAAGAGACAAACCTTACAGGTTTTTGGTTGCTCCCGGGCCGCACGCCGACTACAATCGCCGCGCCATCCGGCTCGTCATACCAAAGGAGCGCGACATGAGACTGGCGCGGCCGATGATCGCATCGTTGATGATCCTGGGTCTGAGCACGTCGGGTTTTGCCGGCGATCTCCAGGACAGCATTGCCAGGGCGGCGCAGCAACCGGAGACAGCGAAGAGCGAGGCGCCGAAGATCGAAAAGGCCTACCTGATTCCGGGTGCCGCGCTGTTCGTCGCCGGTATGTCGATGGCGATTTACGGGTTTCTGCACACGAGCGGCGGCGAGTTCGTGTCGGGCGAGGTGTCGAAGGAGTCCAAGACCGGGCTCGGCGCTGCCGGACTGGGCGTGGCCGCCGCCGGCGGCGCAGTGCTGTTCCTCGGTGCGAAGCGCGCGAAGAACGCGCCGTCGCTGACGTTCGGTGCGAAGGGGTTCAAGGTCAGTAAGCAGGTAGCCTGGTGAGGCAGTGAAGCCACGAAGGCACTTCGTGGCCTTCCCGACTTGCTGACTCCGTGACTGCCTGACTTGCGGACTCCGTGACTTGCGACTTCCCGACTTGCTGACTTGCGACTACGTTACCGGAGGTACTGCCGCGCGTGCGCGTCGATCTCGGCAGCCGTTGCCGCATCGCCGAGTTCGCGCGCGCGAGCGGCAGCCCGCGACGCCGTCGCCCGCGCCAGATCGACTTGACCAGCAGCCGCATAGGCGGCCGACAGCGTGTCGAGCGCGCGTGGATCGCGATTGTGCGTGCGATCGCAGACCTCGAGCGCGAGCCGCAGTGCGCGCGCGCCGTCGCGGACCCGAGGATCCCGTGCCGTCGCGAGCAAACGCGCCAGGTTGTGCTTCAGATTGACGTCGTCGGGATGGGCGTCGACGGCGTGCGACAAGACGCTCGCCGCCTCCGCCGCATCGCCCGTCTGCAGCAGCGCGAAGGCCAGCGCGTTCGGGACCTCGACGTCGCTCGAGCCGCCGTCCACGGCGACACGCAGCTCCGCAGCCGCGCCACGTAGATCTCCCCGCCGCAGCAGCAGCATTCCGCGCGCCGCCCGCGCGTGTACGCGTTTCGGGTCGAGCGCGATCGCGCGTGCGTACTCGTCGCTCGCCTCATCGGCGCGGCCGGCCGCCATCAGCTGATCGGCGTGCCGTTCTGCGCCGGAAGCCTGCAGGACGGCGAGATTCCGTCGCGCGAGATCGTGGCCCGGCACCAGCGCGAGCGTCCGTCTGTACCACTCGATTGCTTCGTCATCGCGACCCGCCTCCGCGTAGGCGACGGCGAGGTTGTAGGCCGCGATGTCGTTGCGCGGGTCGAGCTCGATCGCTCGCGTCCACAACGTAGTGGAATTCCTCCAGTACTGAACCTGCGTCGCTGTCAGGACGCCACTGGCCGCGACAACCGCGACGCTCGCAACGGCGGCTGCTGCTCCGCTGAAATCGTCCGTCAACCGGCGCGCGATCGCGACGGCAGCGACGAGCGCGAGGATCACGTTCGGCACGTACATGTAGCGATCGGCGGTCAGTTGAAGTCCGCTCGGCGTCAGCCCCGCGACCGGCCCCAGCAGAATCAAGTACGCGGCCCATGCGGCACCGATGAGCGGCCAGTGCGTGCGCAGGCGCCATGCGAGCACTGAAACCAGCGCGACGCCCGCAGCGCCGAGTGCGAGCGGCACGACCTCGACCGACGGCGAGATCGGAAGCGGATTGAGCGGCGACAGTCGCACCGGCCATACGGCCCGCCACAGGTAGACGAACGGGGCCGCGAGGGCCATCGTGACGCGCGGCGCGAAGCCGATCTCCTGCAGCGTCGCGACGTCGCGAGCCTGCCACTCGGCGGCGGCCGCGGCTGCGGCCAGTACGGCAAACGGCGCCTTCTCGACGAGCAGTCGGCGGATGCCCGCCCGGCGCCGATCGAGTGGATAGAAATCGGCGGTCAGCAGCACGAGCGGATATCCGAGCGCCGTCGCACGGGTCAAGAGCGACGCAGCGTACAAGGCGATCGACGCCGGCATCCGTCCGTTCACGTACGCGAGGAACGACAGAAGGAGGACGAGCAGCGACAGCACGTACGGGAAGGCGCTCGCCCAGGCCACGCTTTCCACCGACGTCGGGTGCAGCAGAAACACCAGTCCCGCAAGAACGCCGGCCGCGCGGCGCTGACGCGGTCGGAGCGGCGCGCTTCGCGTGAGTCGAACCGCCAGCGTGTAGACGAGGATGCCGTTTGCGGTGTGGACCAGCAGGCTCAGCCCGTGGCATGCAGGCGCCCACGCGCCGAATTGCGTCCTGACGGCAGACCAGACCATCCATGCGAGCGGCTGATAATGCCCCATGAACGTCGTCGAGAAGGCCCATCTCACCATCCCCGCGTTCCCGAGGTGCGGGTTGTCGAGGAGAACGCTGGGATCGTCCCAACTCACGAATTCATTACGCAGCACGGGCCAGAAGGCAGCGAGGGTGGAGAGCGCGAGCACGACGAGGTCGGTGATGGCGGCCGTCCGGCTGAAGCCGGACACGACGGCGCGACGCGGCGGCGCGCTGCGCGATTCAGGCATGACAGGGCGTTTTCTCTCGTTGACAGCTCTACATCGTTTGTGTAGAAAGTGCGTGCGTGCCGATATGACTTCAGCAATCAACCGTACGATCGTTGCGTGTTGCCTGGCGATTGTATGCGCTCCGGCGTTCGGCCAGTCACGCGACGTGCCCCAGCCCTCCACCGACGCGGCAAGCGACGAGGGCATCCCGGTCGACAGCGCGCTCGTCAAGTCGCGCTGCGGCTCCTGTCACAAGAGCGACGACAAGGGCCGCATGTCGCGCATCTCCTACCGCCGCGCGACGGCGGAGAACTGGGAGCGGACGATCAAGCGGATGGTCGCGCTCAACCACGTGACGCTCACGCCCGAGGACGCGCGGAACGTCCTGAAGTACCTCACCGATCACCAGGGCCTCGCACCGGAAGAGCTGCGGCCGATCGCGTTCGAGGGAGAACATCGCATGGTCGAGTACAGTTACACAGCTGACGAGACCACGTCGAACCTCTGCTCGTCCTGCCACTCCATGGCCCGCGTGCTCAGCGAACGGCGGACCAAGGAGGAATGGGAGCTGCTCATCACGTTGCATCGCGCGTTGTACCCGCTCGTCGACAACCAGCCGATGAACGGTGGAAGCGGGTTCATGCGCGCGGGCGGCCGCGGCGGCGGCGGGCGCGGCAACGCGCGGGCCGGCGGGCGGGGCAGTGAACCGGCGCGCGGCACGCCGGGCGGGCCAGCCGCAGATGGAACGCCGCCAGACGATCGGAATCCGGTCGATCGCGCGCTCGAGCATCTCGAGAAGACGCTGCCGCTCACCACGTCCGAATGGTCGGCCTGGGCGGCCGCGATGCAGCCGCCGAAGCTCGCGGGACGATGGGCGGTTACCGGAACGCAGCTCGGGAAAGGCAACCTGTACGGAGAGATGACAATCGCCGCCGATCCCGGCGCTCCGGACACGTTCACCACGCAGATCCGCTACACCGTGGCGCGTAGCGGCGAAACGATCACACGCAGCGGAAAAGCCACGGTCTTTACCGGATATCAGTGGCGCGGCCGTGCGAACGACTGGCGCGAAACGATGTTCGTGGAGCGCGACTGGAAGCAGATGTGGGGACGCTGGTTCACTGGCGCCTACGACGAGACCGGCGTCGACGTGAAGCTCACACGCGTTACGACCGAGCCGATCGTCCTCGGCGCGAACGTCTCCGCCTTGAAGACCGGGTCCGCTGGACAGAACGTCCGGATCTTCGGCGCCAACCTGCCCGGATCGGTTAGGCCTGAGGACGTCGGTCTTGGCCAAGGCGTCAAGGTCACGCGCGTCGTCAGCGCGCGGCCCGACGAGTTGTCGATCGACGTCGATGTCGCGGCGTCGGCGCCGATCGGCGTGCGCGACGGATCGGTGGCCGGGATGGTCAAGCCGGCGCTCTTCGTCGTCTACGACAAGATCGACGGCCTCAAGGTCATGCCGGAAGCGGGCATGGCGCGAGTAGGCGGCGCGGCGTTCCCCAAGCAGTTGCAGCAGTTCGAAGCGATCGGCATCAACAACGGTCCGGACGGAAAGCCGGACACGGCCGACGATCTCAGTCTGGGCCCGATCGACGTGAAGTGGTCGCTCGAGGAGTATCCCGCGACCTTCAACGACGACGACACGCAGTACGTCGGCGTGCTGGATCAGACCGGACTGTTCACGCCGAACCTGGACGGTCCGAACCCGAAGCGTTCGGGCAACCGGAACAACGTGGGCGACGTGTGGGTGGTGGCCGAGCTGGGCGGCACGAAGCCGATTCGCGCGCGCGCGCACCTGCTCGTGACCGTGCCGGTGTACATGAACTGGTTCTCCGAGGCCAACAAGTGACGCCTGTCGGGCCGCGCGCCTCAGCGTCTCGCACGATTAGAGGAAGAGCATGAAGCACCTCAAGCCAGTCAACCGCAAGGCCGTCCGCATCGAGGAGGCCACCGCACGCGATGTCGTCGCGCTGCAGCGCAACGGCGTACCGCAAATGCCGCACTTTCCGATCGGGTGCTCTCTCGTGTTCTCACCGGGATGGGAAGCGGACCATTCCGGCGGCACCGCGGGACTCTGCCAGCCCGTCGAGCGCGATATCTTCGACTGCCACATCGGCTGCTACTGGCCCGCGCAGGTGCCGGACCAGCTCAATCACGCGCCCGATTGGACGGCGAAGTGCGCCGCCGCGCAGAAGGACTGGCGAAAACTGGATTTGATCTTCCCATGACCATGAAGATGCGGCTGGTGCTCGTCGGCGCGCTCGCGGCCCTCGCGGTGCTGCCTGTTCGTACGGCTGAGAAGCGGATCAACGCCGGCAACGGCACGTTGATCATCGGCTCGTACCCGAAGCAGTACTGGATCATCGACGAAGCCACGGAGAAGATCGTCGGCACGATCCCGTTCCAATCCGGCATTCCCCGGCGCACCTCGATCTCGCTCGATCGCAAGCGCTTCTATACGGTCGACGCGACGATGGAGAAGGTCGAAATCCTCGACATCGCGGCGCGCAAGACGCTGGATACGTTCACGTTGAGCGAGGGCAACAAGAAGATCCGGATTCGGAGCCTCGAACCCGACCCGCTCAACCGGTTCGTCATCCTGCTGACGACGTCGACAACGAAGCTGATCGATCGGTACGAAGTGGCCGGCCCCACGCTGATCCAGTACGATCTCGGCCAGCACAAGGTCGTCCGTACGATTCCGTGGCCGAACAACGAGCCGCGGCAGAACGCGAACATCCTGTTCGCGCCGGACGGGAAGCTGATGTACCTGTTCTCGGATCAGGACATCCTGATCTACGAAACCGGTGGCTTCACACAGGCGGATAAGTGGGAGCTGTCGCGGCCGATCGAGGAGGGCTTCGGGCGGCTCGAATTCGG
>DATFXR010000440.1:0-4857 GCA_035315685.1 Vicinamibacterales bacterium
CCATCCCCCGGTCGGCAGCCCGGCGGACGGGCCGATGCCGCAGACCTCGACGTACATCGCGAGGCCGAGGCCGACGAGCCGCCCTTGCGCGCGCGCGGCGTCGCGTTCGGCTTTCAACCGATCCCATTCGGCGACCTGCAAGGCGCGATCGAGCGCCTTCTCGTAGTCGCCCGAGTCGTAGACCGCGCCGGTCTGCGTCGCGAAGGGAAACTGGTTCGGCTGGATGAAATTCTTGCGGCGCAGCTCCGCGGGATCCATGTTCAGCTCGCGCGCGAGCATGTCCATCGCGCGCTCGACGAAATAGGTTGCTTCCGGGCGGCCGGCGCCGCGATAGGCGTCGGTCGGCGTCTTGTTGGTGAAGACTTCGGTCAGGGTGCAGCGGATCGCCGGAATGTCGTAGGTCGCATTGGCCATCATCATCGTCAGCGTCGGGATGGCCGCGGTGAGCAGCATGTTGTAGGCGCCGATGTCCGCGATCAGCCGCAGCTTGAGGCCGATCACGGTGCCGTCGCGCTTCGCCGCGAGATCGACGTAGCCGACGATGTCGCGCCCGTGCGTCGTCGCGACGAACGCTTCGGAGCGATCTTCCGCCCACTTGACCGGCACGCCAAGGCGCTTCGAGAGCGCCGCCGCGACGTATTCTTCGGCGTAGATGTTGATCTTCGCGCCGAATCCGCCGCCGACCTCAGGGGCGATCGCGCGGACCTGGTCCTCGCCAAGCCCGTTGAGCGCGGCGATGAACGTCCGCAGGATGTGCGGGTTCTGCGTCGACGACCAGATCGTCATCGTGCCCTTGCCGGGCTCGAAGTGGGCCACCACGCCGCGCGGCTCCATCGTCGTCGGCGCCAGCCGCTGGTTGACCATCCGCTGCGAGATCACGACTTCCGCTTTCCTGAACGCTGCTTCGATCGCCGAATCGTCGACGGAACTGCCATCGGCGCTGACGCCGGTACCGCTCGGCACCAGCGGCACGGCGAGGTTGTTCTTGAAGTCGGCGTGAATCACGACCGGCTGTCCGGTCATCGCCCGCTCGACGTCGACCACCGCCGGCAACGGCTGGTACGACACGACGATCGCATCGGCCGCATCACGCGCGACGTAGCGATCGCGCGCGACCACGACCGCGACCGGCTCGCCGACAAAGCGAACCGTGTCGACGGCGACGGCGCGGTGTTCCGGCGACGGGAACGGCGTGCCGATCGGCATCGGGGCGAGGAACTCCGCGATCTGTTTTCCGGTGAAGACCGCCTCGACACCGTCCATCCGTTCGGCGGCCGACGTGTCGATGGCGCGGATGCGGCCGTGCGCGATGTCGCTGCGCTTGAACGCCAGGTGCTGCATGCCGACGAGCGCGATGTCGTCGACGTAGGTGGCGCGGCCACGAATGAGACGAGGATCCTCGCGGCGCTTGACGCGCTCGCCGACCATCTTCGGCAACACGGGAGACGTGGGCATGGTCACCTCTTCCTCACCTTTTTTCGACGGCGTACTGAATGGCGTTGACGATGTGCTGGTAGCCGGTGCAGCGACAGAGATTCCCCGAGATGCCCTCGCGGATCTCACGCTCCGACGGCGACGGAGTGTCCTCGAGCAGCGTCACCGCCGCCATGATCATCCCCGGCGTGCAGAAGCCGCACTGCAGGCCGTGTTCTTCCCAGAATCCCTGCTGCAGCGGATGGAGCTCGCCGTCGCGGGCGAGGCCCTCGATGGTGGTGATCTCCGATCCGTCTGCCTGGACGGCGAAGATCGTGCACGACTTCGCACTGCGGCCGTCGAGCAGCACCGTACACGCGCCGCACTGACTGGTGTCACATCCGATGTGAGTGCCGGTCAGCCGGAGCTGCTCGCGCAGGAAGTGCACCAGCAGCATCCGAGGTTCGACGCTGGCCGTGCGACGTTTGCCGTTCACCGTGACTGTGATCGAGTTCTGCGACATTCGCGGATCCTCATGCTTGTGAGCCGGGGCATAGCCTACCAAAACTCCACAGCGATCGGCGTTGCGAGTTGAACAGCGAGCCGCGAGTTCCGCGGGTTGGTGGTTTCCGGACTCGTCCCGATATAATCGAAATGGTTGATGCCTCGGGTCATACCGCTCACGCCGTCACAGCCTCGGGTGCCGAAGCCGGATTGGCTCAAGGTCCGCGCGCCCGGGTCGCCCCGCTACCTCCGCCTGAAGGGGCTGATGCGCGAGCTGAACCTCCACACCGTGTGCGAGGAAGCACAGTGCCCGAACATCGGTGAGTGCTGGAATCACGGGACCGCCACGTTCATGATCCTCGGTGACGTCTGCACGCGCGCGTGCTCGTATTGCGCGGTCGCGCACGGACGGCCGGCGGCGGTGGATACGGCGGAACCGGCCCGCGTCGCCGACGCGATCCGCACCCTGGGGCTGAGCTACGTGGTCATCACATCGGTCGACCGCGACGATCTGGCTGACGGGGGCGCGTCGATGTTCGCGGCGACGATCCGCGCAACGCGCGCGCGGCTGCCGCACTGCCGGATCGAGGTGCTGATCCCCGACTTTCAGGGGAACCAGACGGCGCTGCACGCGGTGCTCGACGCGCGGCCTGACATCCTCAACCACAACACCGAAACGGTACCGCGGCTGTATCGGATGGCGCGCTCGGGCGGCCGCTATCCGCGGACGCTGGAGCTGCTCGATCGATCACGCCGCTACGCGCCGCAGATTCCGACCAAGACCGGCGTGATGGTGGGGCTCGGCGAGGAGTGGGACGAGCTGGTCGCGACGTTTCGCGATCTCCGCGACGTCGGGTGCGGCGTGCTGACCATCGGACAATACCTCCGTCCGTCGCCGGCGCATGCGGCGATGGTCCGCTACTACACGCCGGCGGAGTTCGCGGAGCTCAAGGCGATCGCGCTCGACCTCGGCTTCGTGCACGTCGAGTCAGGACCGCTCGTCCGCAGCTCCTACCACGCGCACGAAACCGCCGACGCCTACGCTGCGGCGGCAGGAGGTGTGTAGGACCGATGGGCCCATGGCTGGGTTGGGTAGAACCGATGGGCCTCGCTCGCGCGGAGCGCGAGACCCCCACCAACCCTATGGGCCCGGTCCCACACTCCCCTCCGATCCAGACAGCTGTGCGGCGAGCGCGCCGAAGAACTCGTCGGAGAGCTTCTTCGCCGCCATCTCGATGAGGCGTGACCCGACCGCCGCGATGAGGCCGCCGACCTGGACCTCGGCGTCGGCTGCGACGCGTGTCGCCGAGTCGTCGCTGCTCAGCCCGATCGCGGCGGTGCCGCGAACCCAGCCGGGCCCGCCCTTGCCTTCGAACGCCAGCGTCAGCGAGGTCGACGGCTGCCGGTCGCGGATCGTCGTCTTGCCCTTGTAAGTGCCCTTCAGCCCGGCGATGCCAATCTTCAGCGTCGCGTCGAAGACATCAGGGGCAACTTCGACGAGCGACTCACAGCCGGGGATGCAGCGCTGGAGTACCGCCTGATCGACGAGCGCGGCGAACACGCGTTCCTGCGGCGCACGGACAACGCTCGACAGTGTGAGCTTCATGCGTGGCGACAATCCTTTTGTAAACGCCGCAGCGTGTCACGGCGGCATGGCCTCTTTCAAGACCTGGCGCCCCAGGATGGAACACAGCGGCGTCCATAGAGTTCGCCTGTTGCGGGTGCTGACCGCCGTCTGCACCGGCATCGCCGTTGCGATCGAGCGACGACGCTCCGGCATGGACGACCGCGCACGGAACCTCCGGCGAAGAAGAGAGGCTGAATGACTGACAGGGTCCTGATGGTCGTCTGCGCGTGGTGCCAGTGCGTGATGACGGCGCCGCCGTCCGCCGCCGGCGTCACGCATACGATTTGCCCGACCTGTCTCGCGTCGATGTTGGACGGGCCGGCGTCGGAACCCACGGCGGCCGGAGAAGAGTGTGGGACCGATAGGCCCATGGGGTGGGTCGGGTAGGACTGATTGGTCCTCCGGCCAATCCCTACCCAGCCCATGTGCGCAGCGGTCCGACACTCCCCGCGACATGGTCGGGCTCGCGGCGACACTACGCGCGGAAGCGCTTCGCGTCGATCCTGTACCGCCGTACCTTGTAGTTGATGATGCGCTCGGTCGCGTCGAGCAGCCGCGCTGCCTTCGCGCAGTTGCCTCTGGTCGTTTTCAGCGCGTCCTGAATCAGATCCTTCTCGTAAGCACCGACCGCGTCGCGCAGCGACACCCGCGTCACCGTTCCGGACGCTTCGGCCGTCTGCAGCGACGGCGGCAGGTGATGGCCGTGAATCACCTCGCCGTCGCACATCAGCACTGCGCGCTCGAGAGTGTTCTCCAGCTCGCGCACGTTGCCCGGCCAGTGATAGCTCGCCAGCATGTCGATCGCCGGCGTCGAAATGCGCTTGATGCTGCGCGAGTGCTCCCGGGCGAACTTCTCGAGGAAGTGGTCGACGAGCAGCACCAGATCGGCTTTCCGCTCGCGCAGCGGCGGGACGAAGATCGTGAACACGTTGAGCCGGTAGTAGAGATCCTCGCGGAAGCTGCCGCCCGCGATCGCGCGCTCCAGATCCTTGTTGGTGGCGGCGACCATCCGCACGTTCGCCTTCACCGTTTCGGTGCCGCCGACGCGCTCGAACTCGCGTTCCTGCAGCACGCGCAGCAGCTTCACCTGCGTCGGCAGGTTGACGTCGCCGATCTCGTCGAGGAACAGCGTGCCGCCGTCGGCGAGCTCGAAGCGCCCTTTCTTGCGCGTTTCGGCGCCGGTGAACGCGCCCTTCTCGTATCCGAACAGCTCCGACTCGATCAGGCTGTCGGGCAGCGCCGCGCAGCTCACCTTGACGAACGGCTTCTTGGCGCGCAGCGATCCGTAGTGAATCGCGTGGGCGATCAGCTCC
>DATFXR010000441.1:0-9819 GCA_035315685.1 Vicinamibacterales bacterium
CACGTTCATGATGCCGACGAGGTCGTACTCGCCGAACGCGAAGTAGGCGTTCTCGATGTCGCCACCGAGTTTCTGCAGAACCGGGCGAACCACGTCGATCCGGTTGTGCGGGTTCTTGAGGAGCGTGGCCCACGCCTGCGGTGTGTACGAGACCTGGAAAAGAAAGTGAGCCATGTGTGACCTCCTGCGCGATCGGCCGGTGGACGGATTCCTGATTATCAGGAGTGGACGCGGCAGATTGTAATGTGATCGCGAGGTCCTAGGGTTCTAAGGTTCTCAAGTTCTTCGGTTCCTGGTTCCGGGTTCATGAACCGAGAACCAAGAACCGAGAACCCTAGAACCTCTCGTTAGTACGACGTCCCGCTGTCGACCGATGAGGAGTCGCCGCCATCAGCGAACGAACCGTCGCTCGACGATCCCGAATCGGCAGCGTCCACCGCCTCGGCTGCAATGGCGCCGCCGGCGACGCCGCTGACGGCGCTCGCATCGCCGGCGAACGGATCGACGATCACCGGCGCGTTATCGCTCGCTGCGTCGCCCCACGATGCCGTCGCGCCTGCGCCACCGGATCGCCCGCCGGTGCCGACCTCAAACGCATCATCGCGCGGCGGCGCCTCCTGCTCCCGCGACTCCTGCAGCCGAGAGGCGATTGCGCCAGCGCCGTACCCGCGCGCCGCCCACGTGTCGCCGTCGTCGTCATCGCGCCAGCGCGCTGGTCGATAGCCGACGCGATCGGCGACTGGCGGCGGATACTCGCCGCTACCCAGGCACGTCGGGCAGCGCTTCCAGCGCTCGAAGAAGATCAGAAAGCGCTTGCGGACGCGTCCGGCGCCATTGCACTCGGGACAGATCATGCGGTCACTTCCTCACTTGAACGCGCCCGAGCCAGCGATCCGAACAGGGTTGTATACCGCGCCACCATCTCGTCCATCGAAAACGACCGCAGCGCGTGCATTCGGCCGGCACAGCCGAGTCGTCCGGCGAGCGTGCGATCGCTGAGCAGACGCACGATCGCCGGCGCCAGCGTCTCGGCTGTGCGGTCCTGCAGCAGCAGTCCGGTGTCTTCGTGCCGGATCTGCTCGCCGGTGCCGCCATCGTCGTTGGCGATGCACGGCAGCCCCGCCGCCATCGCTTCGAGCAGCGCGTTCGGACTGCCCTGGTCCCTGCCGAGCACGACCAAGAGATCGAAATCGGCGAGGCGATCGACCGAGTCGCCGGATGCGCCGTGCAAGAACACTGTGCGATCGAGGTCCTCGCCGGCGGCGGCCCGCACCGCGGCGGCATAGTCGGCATGACGCGGTTCGGCGCCGCCGAGCAGATGCAGTTCTGCCGTCGGAATCGCTCGCCGCACGATCGCCATCGCGTTCACGACCTCGACCAGAAACTTCGTCGGCGCGATTCGCCCATTCACGACCACCCGCGGCACGGCGGCGATGTCGTAGCTGGCCTTGACGCGGGCCGGCGGCGGGACGCCATTCGGAATCACCGATATTTTGTCCGCGCATCCCCGCGGCGCAGGCGTATCGTATTTCAGCACGGTGCGATCGAGACGCTGGTAGAAATCGCGCTCAGCGAAGGCGATCGTCCGGCCGAATTCCGCGGTCCGGCGCATTTCATCGAACGAGCTCGGACCGGGGCTCACGTCCACCAGCGCAACGTTCGTGAAGTCCAGCGCCTTGGTGACCAGCAGCTTGATCTTCGGATCGACGTTCCAGAAGCAGACGGTGCCAATCTGCTCGGCGCAGACCCGCGCGACAATCCGTTCGGCGTGATCGAATGGATCACGCGATGCGGCGGTCCGGTACACGTTGATGCCGGATGTGCGCAGTGCATCGAAGAAGTACTCGGCAGTCGAATCGCCCGTGACTGCAATCTCGAAGCGCACCGCACGAAGCGCGGCGGCGAGATTCACGAGCGAGCGCTGTGCACCGCCCGCATTCAGGTTCGCCGTCACGAACAGCACGCGATCGTTACGCGGCGTCGGCCGGGCGAGCTGGGCGAGCGTCCACAGACGGAAAGACGGGAACCCAGCCCACGCCGGGTACGATGGACGCATCTCGAGTGCCGCGGACACCGCACTGGCCCACTCGCCGAGCGGCGCGTTTTTGTCGACCAGCGTCAACCCGTCGGAACCGAGCTCTCCCTGTCCGCCTACCCGGCTCGCCACCACGGGGACGCCGTTCACCAACGCCTCGAGGCTGGCGATGCTCGTGCCTTCATAGTGGCTCGTGTTGAGAAGGACGTCGAATGCCGGCAGCGAGGCTGCAGCATCGGCAATGAAACCCGGCATGGCGAGGCGGCCGCGCACGCCCGTCTCGGTCATCGCGTCGAGCACAGCCGACCACGCCTCGCGGCCGTGTCTGCCGACGGGCCCTCCGACGATCGTGAGGTAGACGTCGCGATTGTCGAGCAGGCGGCGCAGCAGACGAACTGCGAACGGATAGTTCTTTTGCGGCTTGACCGCGCCGATCATGCCGACGAGCGTCGCGTCCGCCGGGATGCGCCAGGCGCGGCGCCAGGTGACTCGAGCATCACGGGCAAAGCGACGGAGCTTCGGGATGTGACGAATCACGGAGATGGTCGCGTCGCATCCGTGCCGTCGCAGGTCGGCGGCTGCGGCGTTCGAGACCGCGATCACCTGCGACGTGCCGGCCAGCGCGGCCGCATCCTCGATCCACCCCTCGCGCGCGTTGTGGACGACCGGAACGACGAACGCCCCGCCCTCGCAAAGCGCCGCCCGCTCGGCGCTCGTGAGCAGGTGGCACACACACACCGGCGAATCGCTGTGCGCGATGCGGCGGCCGATATCCATCAGGGCGACGGGCACGTCGGTTCCGGTGAGCCGCGTCAGGCGGACGCCGGGAGGAACCGGCCACTCGTGCGCGTGATCGCGGAGAACGATCACGTGAACGCGCCACGCCGGCTGCACGCGCGCCGCCCAGTCGAGGACGATCCGTTCGGCGCCGCCGAGTGCGAGGCTGGCGATGGCGACGGTCAGCTCGGGCGCGTCGATCCCGACGAGCGGCGGCTGGGCGACGGTGCTCAACTGCGTGCGCGCGGATGCGCCTTGCGATAGACGTCGAGGAGCTGAGCGGCGTTCACGTGCGTGTAGCGCTGCGTCGTGCTCAGGTTGGCGTGGCCGAGCAACTCTTGAATCACGCGCAGATCGGCGCCGCGCTGCAGCAGGTGCGTCGCAAAAGAATGCCGGAGCGCGTGCGGGCTGATGCCCATGCGCGTGCTGCTCGCCGCCACGTACTTTCGCACGATGCGGTCGATGCTCCGGACAGTCAATCGGGTGCCGCGATAGTTCACGAACAGCGGATCGCGAGCGCGCGAGTGGCGCGATGGGCGCCTTTCGTGCCCTTCCTGCGCTTCCCGCCTTTCCCGCCTTTCCCGCCCCTCCTGCCCCACCAGCGCGGTCCTGTCCTTCACGTACTCCCGCAGCGCGCGTTGCGTGCTGCTGTTGAACGGGACCAGGCGCTCCCTACGTCCCTTGCCGAGCACTCTCACGCGCTTCGATCCGATGTCGACATCGTCCATGTCGAGACCGGCGACTTCGCTGAGCCGCAGGCCCGATGCGTAGAACAGCTCGAGGATGGCGCGATCGCGCCGCGACAGCGGCGTGTCGCCGGCTGGCGCGTCGAGGAGCGCGGTCATCTCCGCTTCCGAGAGATGCGCGGGCATCCGGATGTCGCGTTTGGGCGTCGCGACGAGCGCTCCCGGATCGTCGTCGATGATCGACTCGCGCCGGAGATATTGCAGGAACGTCCGTACGGCGGCAAGCTTGCGGGCCGCGGTTGCCCGCGAGTCCTTCTGCTTGTGGCGATCGGCGAGGAATCCGCGCACCGCCTCACGATCGAGCTGCGCGGGATCGAGATCCGCCTTCTTCCGGTCCGCCTGCGCGGCGACGAAGCCGATGAACTGCGTGAGGTCGCTCTCGTAGGCGCGCACCGTATGCGCCGATGCGTTGCGGTTCAGCGCGAGAAACTTCAGAAACGCTTTGAGGTGGTCGATCATGCCACGGGGAAGGGCGCTACAGGCCGCCCTCTACGCCCGATGCCTGGACGGCACGACCTTCAGGTCGCGCGATCCATGCCTCGAGGTCAGCGAGCGCACGCGCGGACAACGCTTCATTGCGCAACTTCTTGCCGTTCGGCGCTCGCGCCAGCGGCGGCATGATCCCGAACGTGATGTTCGACGGCTGATAGTACGCCGCGGTTGCGTGGGAGACGTAGTAGGCGAGCGCACCGATGGCGGTCGTCCGCGGCGCCGGCGACGTCGGCTCGCCGCTGGCCAGCGCTGCGGCGTTGATTCCAGCGAGCAGGCCGGACGCCGCCGACTCGACGTAGCCCTCGACGCCGGACATCTGGCCTGCGAGGAACAGGGTCGGCCGCGATCGCACCTGCCAGGTCTCGGTCAGGACGGTCGGACCGTTGATGTACGTGTTTCGGTGCACCATCCCGAAGCGCACGAACTCCGCCTGCTCCAGACCCGGAATCAGCCGCAGCACACGCGCCTGCTCGCCCCATTTGATCTGCGTTTGAAAGCCGACGAGGCTGAAATGATCGCCGGCGAGATTGTCCTGGCGGAGCTGAACGCACGCGTACGGTTCGCGCCCGGTTCCGGGATCGACGAGGCCGACCGGCTTCATCGGTCCGAAGCGTAACGTGTCGCGACCGCGATGCGCCATCACTTCGATCGGCAGGCACCCTTCGAAGAACCGTTCCTTGTCGAAGTCGTGTACCGTCGCCGATTCCGCGGTGACCAGCGCATCGTAGAAACGGTCGTACTCCTCGCGCGTCAGCGGGCAGTTCAGGTAGTCGCCCTGCCCGTCGTCGACGTTGCAGGACGCACCCGCGGGATCGCGGTCCGGCTGAAACCGCACACGTTCATCGGTAGTGTCCGGCTTCAGCCGGACCGTGCGTGCCGGCCGCAGCGACCGATCCCATCGCGACGCGCGGAAGGCCTTCGATCGATCGATCGTCTCGGCGAGGACGATCGGACTGATCGCGTCGTAGAAATAAAGATGGTCGCTGCCGACGAGCCGCGCCAGATCGGCCGACAATGCCTCCGATGTGAGCGGCCCGGTCGCGACAATCACCGGCTCGCACCCGGTCGACTCCGGAATTGCGGTGACTTCGTCGCGCACGATCGTGATCAGCGGATGCTGCTGCAGCGTCAAGGTCATCAGATCGGAGAAGCGCTCGCGATCGACGGCGAGCGCCGCGCCGGCGGGGACGCGGCTCGCGTCGGCCGCGCGCATGACGAGCGATCCGAGGCGCCGCATCTCCTCCTTCAGCAGCCCCACGGCGTTATCGAGCTTGTCGCCGCGGAACGAATTGCTGCAGACGAGTTCCGCGAGCTTGTCCGTCTTGTGCACGGCCGTCGGCCGGACCGGACGCATCTCGTGCAGCGTGACCGGCACACCGCGCGACGCGATCTGCCACGCGGCTTCGGAGCCGGCGAGGCCGCCGCCGACGATTCGGACGCGCATCAATGGACGGTCTTTGAGGACGCTGATTTCCGAACGAGACGCGGCTTCACCGCAACCGTCTTGCCGGCGCTCGCTTTTCCAGCCGGCGCCTTCCCCATCCCCTTCGCGGCGGCCGCTTTCGACGCAGCGACCTTGGCCGCGGCGGCCTTCGATGCCGGCACCTTCGCGACCGACACCTTCGACGCGGGTGGCTTCGGCGCGTGCACCTTTGAAGCGGGCGCCTTCGCGAGGTGCGGCTTCGCGATGACGGCGACCGGCTCCACTGCGATTCCTCGCGCCGCGCGGCGCCTGGCCGACCGGGTACCGCGACGCTCGCGCGACGGCGCTCCGCGGCGCGCGTCGATCAGCGCCCGCGCTTCGTCGAGCGACAGCGTGGCGGGATCGCTTCCCTTCGGAATCGACGCGTTGGTCTCACCGTCGGAGACATAGGGACCGTAGCGTCCCTCCAGCACCTGGATCGGCGCGGCGCCGTCGCCAGCTTCGATCTGTCGGATGACCCGTTTGGTCATCTGCCGCCGGCCGCTGCGTTTCGGCTCCGCGAACAGGGCAAGCGCCCGCGCGAGATCGATCGTGAACAGATCGTCGTCCGCGCCGAGCGAACGGTAGTCGTCGCCGTGCTTCACGTAGGGGCCGAAACGGCCCAGACCGGCGACGATTGAGTGACCAGAGTCCGGGTGCACGCCGAGATCGCGCGGCAGCTCGAGGAGCTTCAGCGCTTCTTCGAGCGTCACCGTCGACTCGGTCTGTCCACCGGTGAGCGACGAGCGCTTCGGTTTTTCCTTCGATCCTTTCTCCGGCGTCTCGCCGAGCTGCACGTAGGCACCGAAGCGTCCGTGAATGGCGTAGACGTTCCGCCCCGTCTTCGGATCGACGCCGAGCACCCGGGGCCCCTCGGCCTTCGCGCGGATCAGCGTCGTCGCTTTCTCGACCGTGAGGTCCGCCGGGGCGACGTTCGGCGGCAGCGATGCGGTCCTGCCGGGCCCGCCTTCGCCCTGCTGCAGAAACGGACCGTAGCGGCCGATGCGCACGCGAATCGTCTCGCCGGACTCGGCGTCGACACCGACATCGATCAGCGGATAGTCGGCACGCTCCTCTGCCTGCTTGACTGCATCCTCGAGGCCGCGATGATGCTTGTCGCCGCGATAGAACTGCTTGATGAAGTCGAGCCACTCGCGCTCGCCGCGCGAGATCTGATCGAGATCCTCTTCCATCTCCGCGGTGAACTCGAGGTCGATCAGATCGCCGAAGTGGCCGCGCAGCAGGCGCGTCACGGCAAACGCCGTGAAGCTTGGAACGAGCGCCTTGCCCTGGCGGAAGATATAGCCGCGGCGCTCGATCGTGCCGATCGTCGCCGCATACGTCGACGGGCGGCCGATCCCCTGCCGCTCGAGCTCCTTGATGAGCGATGCCTCGGTGTAGCGCGCCGGCGGCAGCGTGTCGTGACGCTTCGGCTCCAGCGCAAGCACCTGCACGCGAGCGGCGGCGCCCGAGGAGGCGCGCTCGACCTGCTCGCCCACGGTGAGCTTCGGCAGCAGCGTCTCCTGCTCTTCGAGCTCGGCCAGCGGATCGTCGCTGCCCTCGACATAGGCGCGCCGGAAGCCGGCGAATTCAATCGCCTTGCCGGACGCCGTGAAGACGGCATCTTCGCCGTTCGTGCCGCGGCCGGTGATCTCGACGGTCGTCCGAAGCACGCGCGCGTCGACCATCTGCGACGCCATCGTCCGCTTCCAGATCAGCTCGTAGACGCGTGCATCGTCGCGATCGAGACCGATGGTGGACGGCGTGGCGACGAAGTGCGACGGCCGGATCGCCTCGTGCGCCTCCTGCGCGTTCTTGACCTTGGTCGCATAGCGGCGCGGACCGTCGTAGTACTCGTCACCGAACATGCTGCGAATCGCCGCGGCCGAATCGGCGAGCGCTTTGTCGCTGAGCGTGGTCGAATCCGTGCGGTGATACGAGATGTGGCCGTCCTGGAACAGGCGCTGCGCCGCCTGCATCGTGCGCTCGGTTGAGAATCCGAGCTTGCGGCTCGCCTCCTGTGTGAGCGTCGAGGTCGTGAACGGCGGCGCCGGCCGCTCGACGCCCGGCTTCTCGTCGACGGCGGTGACGCTCCATGGCAGGTTCGCCCAGAGGGCGTCGACGAGCGACGTGCCGTCGGCCTCGCTGAGCACGCGGGCACCGCGCCCGGTGAGCGTGCCCTTCTGATCGAAGTCCTTGCCGCTCGCCACGCGATCGGCGCCGAGCCGCGCCAGCGTTGCCGTGAATTCACGGCCGTCGCCCGAAAGCCGCGCTGCCAGATCCCAGTACGTCGCGGCGCGGAAGGCGAGGCGCTCTTCTTCGCGATCGACAATCAAGCGGACGGCGACGCTCTGCACGCGGCCTGCGCTCAGACCGGTCTGAACCTTCTTCCACAACACTGGCGAGATCGTGTAGCCGTACAGGCGATCGAGAATGCGCCGGCTCTCCTGCGCGCGGACCAGGTTCTCGTCGACGTCCTGAGCCTCTTTCACCGCCTGCGTGATCGCTTCTTCCGTGATCTCGTGAAACACGATCCGCTTCACCGGGACTTTCGGCTTCAGGATCTCCTTCAGATGCCAGCTGATTGATTCGCCCTCGCGATCGGGGTCGGTCGCGAGGTACACCTGCGTTGCGCCCTTCAGTGCGGTCTTCAGCGCCTGCACGTACTTCCGCTTGTCGCTCGGCACGACGTAGTACGGTGTAAAGTCGCCGTCGGTGTCGACGCCCAGGCGGCCCCACTTCTTCTTGCGAATCTCGTCAGGGATCTCGTCAGCCGACTCCGGCAGATCGCGGACGTGGCCGTAGCTGGCCCGCACTTCGTAGCCGTCTTTCAAGATGCGCTCGATCGTCCGCGCCTTTGCCGGCGACTCGACGATCACCAGTGTCTTCGCCATTCCCATGTCACCCTAACACGGTTTGTCAACGCGGACGAAGCGGCCGCCGCCAACGCGCGCGACCGTACCCTGGAGTTCGAGCTCGAACAGCCGCGGTAGCAGCGCGGTGGTTCCGAGCCCCGATCGCTCGGCGATCGCATCGAGATCGCACGGTTCGCCCGGGATCAGGCACGCGAGCACCGGGTCCGCTGGTGCGCCACACGTGCGCATGCCGGCAGCCCTCTGCTCGCAGAGGCCAAGCTCCTCCAGAATATCGTCCGCGGACTCCACAATCTTTGCACCGTCGCGCAGCAGGGCGTGCGCGCCACGATTCCGTCCGGTGAGCACGTTCCCGGGCACGGCGAGGACATCGCGTCCCTGCTCAAGCGCGCAGCGCGCGGTGATCAGCGAGCCGCTCTTCTCGCTCGCCTCGACGACGACGATCGCGCGTGAGAGCCCACTGATGATCCGGTTGCGCAGCGGGAAGAAGAAGGGATTCGGCGGCGTCCCCGGCACCAGCTCGCTGATCACCGCGCCGCGCTCGTCGATCTGCGCGGCGAGCGCCGCGTGCTCACGCGGATAGATCACGTCGACGCCGGAGCCGAGCACCGCGACGGTGATCCCGCCCGCGGCGAGCGCGCCGCGATGCGCAGCCGAGTCGACGCCGCGCGCGAGGCCGCTGGCGATCACGACACCGCGCACCGCGAGATCGCCGGCAAGTTGCGTCGCGACCGACAGCGCATACGGCGACGCGGCGCGCGATCCGACGATGGCGACCGCGATCGCGTCCAGCGCCTCGACGCAGCCGCGCGTCCAGATCACCGCCGGCGGATCAATGATCGTCGTCAGCGCGGCGGGGTACGCAGGAGCGCCCCACGCCAGGCAGACGATGCCGTGGGTCAGCGCGCGCGACAATGCGGCGGCCGCATCGGCGCGCAGCGTCGCCAGGCGAGCGGCGTCGTTGGGCCAGCGCACGGCGGCCAGACGCGTGAGCGTCGATGAGGGCGAGTCGCCCCGTCGGAGCGCGTCCGCGGCATCGCGCCACATCCGGGGCGGAAGGAGCGAGAGCGCGACGAGATCGGCGTCGGTCATGGCGCACCTCAGGTCGGCGGCGCGCCTCGTACGTACAAAGGAGGCCTGAGCCACCACACCGTTCACGTGCGGCGCCCGACCTCCGGCCGGGCATTATAGGACAGCGCTCCGGCATTTCGTAATCAACGACGCCTGAGATCGTGCAAATTCGGCCGGATTTTTCCGCCGAGCCATGGCATATCGCTTGCTCGGTCCAGCCGAAAGGTACGGTATAGTGACGGTGGAAATCCCTATGAACATTCGCGCGTTCGCGATCGTCGCGTCCGCCGCGGTGCTGGCCGCCGTGCCGGCGTCCGCCGATGCGAAGAAAGACGCGAAGGCCCAGGTCGAATTCGGGATCAA
>DATFXR010000442.1:0-2136 GCA_035315685.1 Vicinamibacterales bacterium
GACACGGCGCGCGTCACGGCCGGCTCGAGCGGCGGATCCGGCGCGGGCATCGCGGCGAACTTCGGCCTGATCGGGCTCGCGAGCGACACCGGCGATTCGATTCGCGGCCCCGCCGCGCATCAGGCGCTGGTTGGCCTTCGATCGACGATGGGTTTGGTCAGCCGGGCAGGCGTGGTGCCGCTCAACCTCGCCGCCGACATCGCGGGCGCCGTCACGCGCACGGTCGCCGACACGGCCGCCGTGCTGCAGGTGATCGCTGGTCCGGATCCGGCCGATCCGGTCACCGCGCTCGGCCGCGACCACGTGCCGCCGAATTACACCGCCTCGCTGCGCGCGGAGGGCCTGAAGGGTGCGCGCCTCGGCGTCCTGCATCAGGCCTACGACACCTCTACCCTCGACAGGGAAGTCGACGGGGTGTTCAAGGGCGCGCTCGGCGAGCTTCGCAATCTCGGCGCCGCGGTGATCGACCCGGTCGAGGTCGCCGGGCTCGATACCTTGCGGCGTTCGCAGGGCGGCTGCAATCAGTTCAAATACGACCTCAACCGCTACCTCGCCGCGCTCGGCGACAAGGCGCCCCTGCACTCGCTCGCCGAGATCGTCAAGTCGCGCAAGTTCCATCCCTCGATTCAGGCGCGGCTCGAGAGCGGACTGGCGGCTGACGACACGCCGGGTGTTTCGCCAGGCTGCCAGAGCCGCGACGAGTTTCGCGGGAAGCTGCGCACCGCAGTCGTCTCGCTGCTGGACTCACAACAGCTCGACGCGCTCGTCTACCCGACATGGAGCAATCCGCCGAGGCTCATCGGCGATCTGAATACGCCGGGCGGCGACAACAACCAGCTGTTCTCGCCGAGCACCGGTTTCCCGGCGATCACCGTACCGATGGGATACACGCGCGGCGACACCTTGCCTGCGGGCCTTCAGTTCCTTGGCCGCGCCTGGAGCGAGCCTCGTCTGCTCGAGCTCGCATACGCCTACGAGCAGGCCACCCACCACCGACGCCCGCCTGCGCTCCGATAGAATAGTCCGCTGGCAGGACGTCGTCCGCCATCGCGGTAGTGTCCGGCTTCAGCCGGACCTGATCGATCACCGTCCGCCTGATGGCGGACACTATCGATGCTGGGTATCACGATCGTCTGTTAGAAGTCGTGTGAAGAAGATCCTCATTGCCAATCGCGGCGAGATCGCCGTTCGTGTGATTCGGGCCTGCCGGGAGCTCGCGATCTCGCCGATTGCGGTGTACTCGGAATGCGACCGGAGCGCGCTGCACGTCCGTCTCGCCGACGAGGCGTACGCGATCGGGCCGAGCGCGCCGCGTGAGAGCTATCTCCGCATCGACCGGATCGTCGAGGTGGCGAGGAAGTCGGGCGCCGATGGCGTCCATCCGGGCTATGGCTTTCTGGCGGAGAACGAAGACTTTGCCGCCGCGGTCGGCGACGCCGGGATCACCTTCATCGGCCCGACGCCTGCGGCGATCGAGGCGATGGGCAACAAGACGGCCGCCCGCGCGGCGGCGAAACGCGCGCGCGTTCCCGTGGTGCCGGGTACGGAAGAGCCGCTCGCAGCAGACGTCCCCGACCGTGACATCGCGACGATCGCCGCGCGGATCGGCTATCCGCTGCTCGTGAAGGCTGTCGCGGGTGGCGGCGGAAAAGGCATGCGCACCGTCACCGATCCATCCGACCTGCCAAATGCGGTGCGGGCGGCGCGCTCGGAAGCAGGTGCTGCATTCGGTGACGCGGCGGTGTACTTCGAGCGCCGTCTGGCGCAGCCGCGCCACATCGAGGTGCAGCTGCTCGCCGACGAGCACGGCATGGTTCTGCCGTTCGTCGAACGCGAGTGCTCGATCCAGCGGCGGCATCAGAAGGTCGTCGAGGAGACGCCGTCGCTCGCAGTATCGCCGGCGCTGCGGCGCGCCATCACGTCTGCCGCCGCCGCCGTGGCGAAGGCGGTCGGATATACGAATGCCGGCACGATCGAGTTTCTCGTCGACGAGAGCGGTGGCGCGTTCTTCCTCGAGATGAACACGCGGCTGCAGGTCGAGCATCCGATCACCGAGATGGTGACCGGGGTCGATCTCGTCCGCTGGCAGATCCGCATCGCGCGCGGCGAGCGTCTCGATCTCGATCCCGAGCGCCT
>DATFXR010000443.1:0-5111 GCA_035315685.1 Vicinamibacterales bacterium
GCAACCGCTGCGGCGAACGGCCCTACCGGCGCGGGATCCACGGCGTGGTAGGTCCCGGCGACGACAACCCGCCGGCCGGTCGCTGGATCGTCGCGTCGATCGAAGGCGCCGGACGGAAGGATCCACGTGAGCGCCGCCGCCGCGGCGACGCCGGCGAGCAGCAGAATCAGCGGGTGAGGAAGCTCGAGTCTCGAGAACGGCATCGGGCCCACAGCTTGACACTTTTGTGCGTCCGCTGCGCGTTTTGAAAGGGCGCCGCGTGGTCCCGCGTGCAAATCCGTTTCGATCTGACACCAATCGGGCGGCGAGCATTTTGTAGACAGACGTGGAGCCGACCATGCCCGAACCCATCGAAATCGAAGGCGACCGTACGCCGGCGCCGCGCTTCCTCGTCGTCGATCCTCGCGTACCGGAACCGGTGCGGCAGCTGCTCGAGGAAGCGGACGGCTGCCTGAACATGGCGTTCAGCGTCGGCGGCAGCGCCTGCGCACGCCGCGCGATCTGGAAGACCCTCGAGGTCGAGGGCGTCCAGGAAGACGACTTCGTCGCCAGCCTCCACGCGCTTGCGCAGAAGCACGAAGGGCTGCCGCCGACGCTGTTCCGCGTCATCGAACTGCTCGGCGCGGGCGACGATCCGCTGCACGTGGACGCGCTGAAGGCGCTGCTCGCGACCTTCAAGGGCGTGCTGTACGAGATCTACGTGCTCGGTGAAGAGCGCGCCGAGAGCATGGCCTACGTGTCGAAGCTGCTCCAGGCGCTCGATCGCGCGGCGGTGCCACAGAAGAACATCGCGAAGGCCCGGCCCGCGACGTTTCAGCCGCGGCCAAAACAGTGAAGGCTGTCAATGGCTGATGGCTCATGGCTTATGGCTATGGCTAATGGCTGAACGGTGGGGGTATTCCACCAACCTTAGCCATCAGGCATAGCCATTAGCCATCAGCCCTCAGCCATTGACAGATTCTCACTCACAATAGACGCTCTGAGCATGCGAAGAGCGTCTATCGTTATCTTGTTGGTCGCCACCGCCATCACGGTACCACGCGCGGCGGCGCCGAACTGGCACGTCACCGCTATGGTGGCCGAAAGCTGCAGCTGCACGATCTCGTGTCCGTGCAACTTCGGCGGCAACCCGAATCGCAACCCGTGCGAAGGCAACCGCGTCATCGCGATCAAGACGGGCCACTACGAGGACGTCGATCTCGCCGGCGTCACGCTTCTGGTCACGTTCACCATGCGCGACTGGTCGAAAATCTACGTCAGCGACAAGGTCAGCGACAGGCAGATGGCGGCGGTCGAAGCACTGCTGCCGATCGCCTTCGCCGGCTTCCATCGCGGCATGCTCTCCTTCACGAAGGCGCCGATTACCATGGACATCACCGAGAAGAAAGTGACGTTCTCGGGCCCTGAATCTGCCGTGGAGATGGACGTGATGACCGGCCTCGGCGGCAAGCCGGTGAAGATCAGCAACCTGCCAAACCCGGCCTACCAGGACTACACGCAGTACAAGTCGGTGTCACACACGCATGCAAGCGAGAAAGCGAAGTGGAGCCATTCAGGCACCAACGGCTTCACCTCGACCATGGATGTGGGGAGTGAGCAAATTAAGAATTAAGAATTAAGAATTAAAAAGTAAGAATTAAGAATTCGGCGACACGCTGCGACCCCCGGTCACGCATTCTTAATTCTTAATTCCCAATTCTTAATTGCCGGCGATCAGTACCCGGCCGCCTTCCCAGCCCCTGACCGTCCATCCGATCCACCCTGCAGCCACCCGCCGTCGCTGACGATGGCGGCGACCTGTGCGATGACGACGCCGGACGCGTAGTCCACGTCGTAGCCGTGCGCCTCGAGCAGCGCGACGGTATCGGGTGAGATGCCGCGCTCGAGGGACAACCTGTCCGGCAGCCATTGATGATGGAAGCGCGGCGCGTCGATGGCGTCCTGCACGTTCATCCCGAAGTCGACGACGTTCAGGATGACCTGGAGCACTGCCGTCGGAATCCGCGAACCGCCGGGTGCGCCGGCCGTCATGAACAGCTTGCCGTTCCTGACGAGGATCGTCGGCGACATCGACGACAACGGTCGCTTGCCCGGAGCGATCGCGTTGGCCTCGCCCTGCACCAGGCCGAACATGTTCGGCGAGCCCGGCTTGGCCGAGAAGTCATCCATCTCGTTGTTCAGCAGGAAGCCCAGTCCTGGCACGGTGATGCCGTTGCCGTAGCCGCCGTTGAGCGTGTAGGTGACCGCGACTGCGTTGCCCTCCGCGTCGACGACCGTGTAGTGCGTCGTCTGCATCTGCTCGCTGCCAACCGGACGGCCCGGGTTGACCTGATCGCTGGGCGTCGCGCGCTCAGCGTCGATCGAAGCGCGCAGCTTCGCGTGATACGCGGGATCCAGCAAGCCCTTGAGCGGCACTTTCACGAAGTCGGGATCGCCCAGGTAGGTGTTGCGATCCGCGTATGCGCGACGCATCGCCTCGGCCGCCCAGTGAATCGCAGACGCCGATCCCGCGCCGGTCTTTTCGTAGTTCGTGCCCTCGAGAATACCCATCATCTCGAGAATCGCGGTGCCGCCCGAGCTCGACGGCGGCGCGGTGATGACCGTGTACTCCTTGTATTTTCCGGTGAGCGGCGTGCGCTCGATCGCCTTGTAGTTCCGCAAATCGTTCCGGGTGATCAGGCCGCCGTGCCTGGCCATCTCGTCGGCGAATTTTTTCGCCGTCTCGCCCTCGTAGAATTCGCCCGGGCCGTTCTTCGCAATCCGCTCGAGCGTCTGCGCGAGCTCCGGTTGCGTGAGTGTTTCGCCGACGTCGAAGAACGCGCCGTCCTTCTGGAAGATCCGCTTCGATTCGGGCGAGCTGACCAGGCTGCGCGATCCCTTCAGCGATTCCGAGAGCGCGTAGGACACCGGGAAACCCTTCCGCGCGAGCTCGACCGCCGGCGCGAGACTCTCGGCCCAGGTGCGCGTGCCGTACTTCGTGACCGCCATCTCGAAGCCGCGGACGGTGCCCGGCACGCCCGACGATCGCCAGCCCTCGATGCTGTCGCGCGTGAGATTGCCTTTCGCGTCGAGATACATGTCGCGCGACGCCTGCTCCGGCGCGCGCTCGCGGAAATCGATGAACGTCGTCCGCCCATCGGCGAACCGAATCAGCATGAAGCCGCCGCCGCCGATGTTGCCGGCAAACGGGTGCGTGACGGCCATCGCAAAACCGACGGCGACGGCGGCGTCGACGGCGTTGCCGCCTTTCTGCAAGACGGACACGCCGACATCGGCCGCGATCGACTCCATCGCCACGACCATCCCGTGCCTGGCCCGCAGCGGCTGACGGGTCGCCTGCAGCGGAGCGACGGACAGAGCGGTCAGGACGACGGCGAAGGTGACCATGACGGCGCGCTTCATATCAGCGATTCTATCCTTAGCCGCTGCTTATCGCATGCGCGCATAATGGGCGTATGCATCACGATCCCGACGTCCGGCCGATGGAAGATTTGATGGCCCATCTCGAGCAGCTTCTGATGGACGATTTCATCCGTATGAGTGGCCACGATCCGGCGCGCATCCACGAGTTGCCGGCCGCCGAGCGCGACGTGCTCCTCCGGCACGCGACCGCGTACGCGGCGGCGAAGCTCGCCGAAGTCGAGTCGCGCGCGCACTACGTGCACGAGATTCACGGCGGCCACTGACGTCGGATAGTATCCGGCGCTGTGAAGGCACTACCGCTCCGGACCGCGACGTTCATCGCATTCTGTCTCGCCATCGTCCTGGCCGGCGCCGGTAGCCGGCCCGCGGCCGTCACTCGAGCGGCGTCGGCCGACGGTCAGTTCTGGGATATTCAGGACACCTCGCCCTGGAGTCAGGACAGCGGCGGCATCGCCACCGGCGGCCGGGCGATGCCGTTCAACGGCTTCGGTTATCTGAAGCTGCAGGTTCGCCGCGCCAATTCGACGCTGCTGCTGAAGAACCGCTACCTCACGCATTTCGGCCTCGCCTCCGACGGCGACGCGCGCTTCGACTCGATCACGCCGGTGGTCGCCGGCGATGTTGTCGTGTCGCGCGCGGTCTTCGCGCCGCACGATACCGACTACCTGCGGTATTTCGACGCGTTCACGAACGTCGCCGACGAAGAGCGCATCGTCGAGGTCGCCTGGGGCGGCGCGGTCGGCGCCTACGACGAAGGCGGCCTTGCGGCGATCGCGACGACCTCGAGCGGCGATCGGCAGGTAGACGCGGCAGATACCTTCGTGACGCTGATGCAGAACATACGGCGCGTCGCGGATCCGATGCGCGGGCCGTCCGGTCACGGTCCGTCGGCGCACGTGCTTGGAACGGCCCGCGGCCGGTTCATTCGCGCGGGCGACATGTACGCCAACCCGTTCGAAGACGCGTATCCGGGCTTCGATCCGGCGCACATCGGCTACGTGTTCAGGATCACGGTTCCGCCGCACCAGACCCGGGCGCTGATGACGTTCGTCGTCAAGGGCTTGAGCGAGGTCTACGACGCACAAACGCCGGGATCGGTGCGCATCCGCGACGGCGTCGTGCCGGAGGCGCCGGCCGGCAGCGCGGCGAACGTCCCGGTGCCCGGATCGGAAATCAGGCGCGTCACGGACGTGGCGCGCACGCTCGTCGCGTCGCCGGATCTGCGCGGGCTCACGCCGCTGCAGCGATCGCAGATCGTCAATTGGGCCGAGACGTCGACGGTCCGGCTGAAACCGGACACTACCGCCGAGAAAAGCGCAATCGGAACACGTGACGCCGGTCCCAATTCCGGTAGTGTCCGGCTTCAGCCGGACCGTGATCGCGGTGGTGTCCGGCTTCAGCCGGATCGTGGACCGTTCACGGTCGTCGAAAAAACGGTCGAACAGCTTCAGGATGCGATGACGCGTGGCGTGACGACGTCAGAGGACGTGGTCCGCGAGTACCTGACGCGCCTGTCGCGCTACGATCGCAACGGGCCGACGCTGCGGGCGATGCTCGCGCTCAATCCACGAGCGATTGCCGAAGCGCGTGCGCTCGATGCGGAGCGCGCGTCCGGCCGCGTGCGTGGTCCGTTCCACGGGATTCCGATCGCGTTCAAGGACAACATCGACGTCCTCGGCCTGCCGACG
>DATFXR010000444.1:0-19018 GCA_035315685.1 Vicinamibacterales bacterium
CGGCAGCACGCCCTGCCGTACCAGGCTGCCGTCCGGGTTGATGCCGAGGAACGAGATGTCCTCGGTCTGCATGTTGGCCACGAACAGCGTCTGGCCGTCCGGTGAGACAGCGAGGCCCTGGGGCGTGATGCCGCCGGTGAATTGCATCCCGAGCTCGGTGAGGATCTGCGACGGATCGGCCGGGTTCTGGTTGACGCGGAACACCTCGATCTCGTCGGAGTGCAGCTGCGAGACGAACAGGAGATCGCCGCGCACCGTCATTTGCTCGGCGCCGCTGCCGCGGATGATCAGCTGGCCGGGATCGAAATCGCCGAGGTCGACGACCTCGCCCGCCTTGACCAGCAGCGACTTGTTGCGCTCGAAGTCGACGTAACGGTAGGCGAACGTGTTGGTCGCGGTGTCGAACACGTTCAGCTCGGTGCCGATGTCGTCGAAGGTCGTCGCCTTGGTCGCGTCGGACATCACCGGCAGGTAGCCGAGCGGCGCGCCGCTGTTCCTGATCGCGGCGCCGTTCACCATCTTCGGCATGCCGTGGCCGGTCTCCGGCTGATTGAGGAAGTTGTTGGTCTCGTGCCCCGAGACGATGCCCCAGCGGCCCGCGACCTTGACGTCGGTTGAGAGGCCCCCGACCGGCATCGTGCCGACCAGCTTGTTGGCGTCGCCGGCAATGTTGATCACCGCAATCGTGTGACCGAGCGTGTTGGCGACGTACAGCGTCTTGCCGTCGGCGCTGATCGTGAGATCGCGCGGGTTGGTGCGATCCAGATCGTTGCTGCCGGTTGGAATCTCGGCGATCTCGGTGAACAACGGTCCGGACGATCCGGACGTGATGGCGAACGCGCGCACCTGATCGTTGAAACGATCGGTGATGTACAGGCGCGTGCCCGCCGCGTTGAAGATCAGGTCCTCGCCGTAGAAGCCGCTGTTGAATTCGCCGATCACGCTGTCGTTTCCCGTGTCGATCACGCTCGCGAAGTTCGCGTACTCGTTCGTGACGACGACGTACGGCCGGGGAAAGATCGCCGCGTTCTGCGGCGAGATCGCCACGCCGTCGGGACGCGTGCGGTTCTTCTGTCCCGCCGGCCGCAACTCGATCCAGCTGGTCACCCGCCGGGTGGCGGTGCTGACGACAGCGACGCGTGAATCCGGATAGCCTTCACGGCCGGGGAGCGAGACATAGAGCTTGGCGCCATCGGCGGTGACGGCGACAGCGTTCGGCCAGCTCCGCATCGGCTGCTTGACGAACGGCCAATGCTCGCCGCCGCTCTCGACGATCGGGTTGTTCGGATCGAGGCGATGGCCGGGCCTGCCGGTGGAGTACTGCGCCGAGAACAGGATCTTGGTGAAGCGCTGCATGCCGGCGCGCATGCCCGCATCTTCGGCGCCGACCATCTGGCGCGGTCCCGGCGTGTCCACGTTAGTGATGACCTCGCCGTTCGCATCGGTCTTGACGGCTGTGCTGAACAGGCGGAGATCGAAATTCGACTCCGGCAGTGCCGGCGTCAACACGTGACGCTCGAACGCTGGTCCGAGTGTCGTGGATCCCTGTGCAGTCGCGCGATAACCGATCGCCCCTGCCCAAGCGAAAACGAGTAGTACCGCGAACGCCGCTGTGACACGATTCGAAACACGCCCACGATCTTTTACATTCACGGGCCCCTCCTCGATTGCCCGACAGGTCGTTGAAATCGGCGAACGGCGGCGTGGAGGGGCAAGCGGTGATCCAGACAAAACGTTTCGCTTAGGCACACGTGTCACGAATCTCGATCGCGATCAGTTGGGTTCTCTTTCACATCACTCTGTAGCGTGGCGTCGCATCACACGCGCCTTACTGGAACGCCATCGGCACTCGTGGCACTCTGGCGTCGCTTTGATGCTGCGGGTTTGATGACTACGTGCGAACCCCTATATCGTTCTGGGTAGAAGCCGAACGATTCGCACGTGGTGCAACCGACGATCGCGACGGATGGGACTGTGAAGAATCTACGTATCTACGCCACGCTCGCTGACGGTCATCAACTCGAGCTGCGCGACTGCCCGGCCGGCAGTGACGTCGTGCGCGCGCTGCTCCACACCGATCGTCCGGTCAAAGCGCTCGTCATCGAGGCCACCGACAACGAGGGCCACGTCGTTCGCATCGTCGTGCCCGCTGACAGCTCGGATACCGCCAGGGTCTCGATCGCGAACGAAGACTAGCGAACGGCCGACGCCGAAGACACATCGTCGTTACGCAGCTTCGGTATGCTCACGCCAGCCGGAGCAGCGGCTCACCCATGCGAATCGATTCGCCCTCACGCACGGTCTCGCAGATCTCGAAGCCGGCCGGCACGATGACGACGATCGTGGAACCGTGATGGAAGTAGCCGAGCTCGTCACCCTTCCGGAACGTGGCGCGGCAGGGGATGCGATTCGGGCCGCGGTATCGCAGGTTCAGCGGAACGTCGACGAAGTTCAGGTGAATGCTCGCGACGAGGATGGCGCCGACGGCGACGAGCAGCAGCGGCTGGTCGCACCGGTCGATCCGGGCGCGAATGATCGCGCGTTCGTTCTTGCAATAGAGGCGCGCGATGCGCTGCAGCGACACCGGGTTCACGTTCCACACGTCGCCGGAGACGTAGGTCGTCTCATCGATCTCGCAATCGGCCGGCGCGTGAAACCGGTGATACATCGCCGCGGTGAGGCGCAGCGTGACGTAGCGGCCGCGCCGATAGGCGTCGGCGACTGCGCCGTCCCCTCCGAGCAGGTCGTCGATCGCGTAGGCGCTTCCCTTCGCCTGAAGCAGCTGATTGTCACAGATCGCGCCGGTCGCGCCGACAATCGCGTCGCACGGGCTGATCAGCACGCCCGGATCGCGATCGATCGGTCGCACGCCGTCCCGGAGTTCTCTGACGAAGCAGTCGTGCATGCTCGTGAAACACGTCTTCCTGGCCTCGTCTAGACGCAGGTCGCCGGCAAACAGCTGCCACGTCGCGATCGACAGGTCGCGGACGATCGGCCGTTCGATGCGGCTGAACCAGCCGATCACCTGCGTCGCCAGCCGGCGCGGAATCCGGTTCGTGACCACGAAATTGATCGTCTCGTTCTGGAAGACGCGATCGATCAACGACGCGATGCGCATTCAACGCTCACCATGAACACGCTCACCGCCGCGGTCGCCGGCGCCCTGCTCGCTGCCGCTCCATGGGTGCGCGCCCGGCTGCGGCTGTCGCGCGCGAAACCTCGATCGCTTCAGGGCCATGCACGCATCGCCCGGTGGCTGGCGCGGCTGGTCCCGTACTACGAATTCGACGAGGACCGTTTCTTCGCATCCGACGGTGCGGCGCCTGCCGTCGCGGCCCGGCGGCGGGCCGGGTTTGCGCGGCTGTCCACGACGCTGGCGCAGCAGTCCGGCCAGACCATCGAGCGGACCGATGCGGTCGCGCCCTTCATTCCGGATCTTCAGTTCACCGCCGCGTACCGCGTTCCGTTTCCCTATCGCAGCTACGTGAACCGGCACTTGAAAGTGGGCGCATTCGTTCGTGAGTCCGACGGCGTCCGCCTCACCGACATCGACGGACACGTGGCCTACGACCTCACGGGATCGTACGGCGTCAACCTGTTCGGCTACGACTTCTACAAGGAGTGCATCGACGCCGGCGTCCAGCGCGTTCGAGACCTGGGACCGCTCCTCGGCTCGTACCATCCGCTGGTCGAAGAGAACGTGCGGCGGCTGCGCGCGATCTCGGGGATGGACGAGGTCTCGTTCCACATGTCCGGCACCGAGGCGGTGATGCAGGCGGTCCGGCTGGCGCGCTATCACACCGGCCGTCCGCGCCTCGTCCGCTTCGCCGGCGCGTACCACGGCTGGTGGGACGACGTGCAGCCGGGGCCGGGCACCCCGCGCAGGGTACATGACGTCTACACGCTCGAGGACATGTCGGACCGCACGCTGCGGGTCTTGCGCGAGCGTCGGGATATCGCCTGCGTGCTCGTCAACCCGCTCCAGGCGCTGCACCCGAATGCCGCAGCGCCGGGAGACGGAACCCTGATGACCAGTGCGCGCCGAGCCTCGTTCGATCGTCACCGCTACACACAGTGGCTGCGAGATCTTCGAAACGTCTGCACCGAGCGATCGATCGTGCTGATTCTCGACGAGGTGTTCGTGGGCTTCCGCCTCGCCTACGGCGGAGCGCAGGAATACTTCGGCGTCGGCGCCGACCTCGTCACCTACGGCAAGACCGTCGGCGGCGGCCTTCCCGTCGGCGTCGTCTGCGGCAAAGGGCGCTACATGAAGCGCTTTCGCGACGATCGGCCCTCCGACATCTGCTTCGCGCGCGGCACGTTCAATTCGCACCCGTACGTGATGGGGGCGATGAACGAGTTCCTGCGGCGGCTGGACGAACCTGCGCATCGCCAGTCGTACAGCCGTCTTGACGCTGTCTGGAACGAGCGCGCTGCCGCGCTCAACGGCACGCTGGCGCAAGAAGGCTTGCCGGTGCAGGTCGCGAACATCGTTTCGATCTGGACCGTGTGCTACACACGGCCGTCGCGATACAACTGGATGTTTCAGTACTACCTTCGTGCGACCGGGCTGGCGCTCAGCTGGGTCGGCACCGGACGCCTGGTCTTCAGCCACAACTATTCCGACGCCGACTTCGCCGCCGTCGCCGATCGCTTCGTCGCCGCCGCCCGCATGATGCACGCCGACGGATGGTGGCACCCGGGCGTGCGCGACGATGTGAGCATCAGCCGCCAGATACTCGGTGAAATGCTGCGCGCGCGCCTGCGCTGGCCGGCGTGGCCCGCTCACCGGGCCGATTCGATCACGATCGGATCGAACAGCTCGCCCCGCCACACATAGATCGGCGACCGGTGATAGAGCATCACGTCATGAAACGGGTCGGTCAGGATCTTGACCAGCCAGACGATGCCGGTCTGGACGCTCTGCTGGAAAAACAACTGCCCCGCGCGGAACAGCAATGCGCCGACGCCGACACCGAGCCAGACCATCGAGACGTTGTTCGCGAGGCCATTCCACGTCTCAGCGGCGGGCAGCAGCCCGAACAGCCTCGGCGTCAGCGCGAGCAGGAGCGGCGACAGCACCCAGATCGACAACAGCACCACTTTCCGGTGCAGGTTGTATCCGACCTTGATGTCCTCCTTGTGCTCGTGTGTCGCGCCGTTCGCCTCGTCGTACCCCTTCGGCTCGAAGAAGAAGTGTCCGATCTGCCGCGTCGGCATCGCGACGAGCCATCCGGTGAGCACCGCCGCCGCGGGACTCGTGAACAGCAGCACGTACGAGGCGATGAAGCTCAGCGCGCTGACGAGGTGCAGCGACTGATTGATCCGGTTGTGATGGTAGTAGCGGTGGTCGTCCCATCGCTGTGTGGCCAACGCATCCCTGAACGTCATGCTGAATAGCCTCCTTTTCTGTGTCGCGCCTGAGACCCGATAGCGCTCGGGACCGCTCCACGGACCGATCGGCGGTCCAGTCGGTGTATGCGCGTCTGGCGCCGTTCTACGACGTCGTTTACGGCGCGACGCTCGAGCACGGACGCGGCGCGTCTGCCGCCCGAATGGACGGATCGTCCTGCTCAACCACTTCGAATTCGTGAGCGCATCGCGCGTGGACCGCCTGGTGGGACGGATGGCACGCGTCGTGTCGGGCGTCTATTGGAACCTCGACCTTCACGCGCTCCTGCGCGAAGTCGACCTCGTCGCCATCTCGACCGAATCGGTGAACGTGCCGCGCGTCTCGTCGGTTGTCGTCTGCCGCACGCCCTGACCTGCCGATCGAGCGTCGCCGTCGGTCATGCCGACTGCCGCTCGGCGATGGCGATCACGGGGTCCTCGCAGCTGTCGATGCTACGCAGGCCCAGCGCCGACGCCAGGCCGTAGGCACGGTAGACGGTGTCGAACACGCTGTCCCACGAGCGATCGAGCGCGTGGCGCCGCGCGGCGCCGGCCATCGCGTGCCGTCGCTCGGCATCACGCACGAGCCGCACGCTGATCTCCACGAGCTCATGCTCGGTGCGGGCAAGGACGGCGCCACGAGATGACCCGGCGACGAACTTCGGCCCGCCCTGCGCCATCGCGGCGACCGGCACTCCGGACGCCATCGCCTCGAGCACGACGTTGCCGACCGTCTCGGTCTCCGACGGAAACACGAAGAGGTCCAGATCGGCGTATGCGGCCGACAGCGCCTCGCCACGAAGCACGCCGGTGAAAATCGCGCCCGGCATCTGCTCCCGGAGCCAGTCACGCTCGGCGCCATCGCCGACGATCGTGAAGCGCACGTCTGTGATGCCGCGGTCGCCGAGCGCGCGGGCCACCGCGGCGAGCGCGCGTACGTTCTTCTCCGCCGAGAGCCGGCCAATGTAGCCGATGTTCACGACGGTGTCGGTCCGGCTGCGCTTGTGGGGCGAGAACATCGTGGTGTCGACACCGCGGGTCATGACGAAGACCGGCTTGCGCAGCCGCGTGCCGAGCAGGCCGGCCCACTCGCGGTTCGGCGCGAGGATCACGCGTGGCAGCGCATAGAACCACAGGGTCATCGACAGCGCGTGCCGCTCGATGCACGCGCCAATGGTGGTGCGCGTCGATCGATTCAGGCGGGACACATAGCGCATGAAGCGGCGCGACGCGTACTCGTGCAGATTGGTGTGCCACGATCCGACGATCGGCAGGTTGAGGCGGCTGGCCAGGCATGCGCCGAGCAATCCGACGTCGCTCGGCCCGGTCACGTGCACGACGTCGGGCCTGAACGCGCGCAGCATCCGCGTCACCCGGCGCCCATGACGCCACAACGCGACATCGAAGCCGAGATCGTGTTCCAGTGGACAGGAGGTGCGCGGCCAGCGCTGCAGCTCGAGCCGCAGCACCGAGCCCGATTCGACGGTCTGGTTCACGGCTCCGCCGTGCACGACCAGCATCGGCCGCTCGTGACGCCGGGCAAACGCCTCGAGCCCGGTGGCGGTGCGCGCTACGCCGTTCGCCTCGTAGTAGGAGTCGGTGAACAGCGCCACACGCGGCACTCGCGTCGACATCGTCCGTGTCCTCCCGGTGATCGCGGTGGCACCACACTAGCGGGCCGCCACTACAACGTCGCGACGGCAGCGTGACGATGTCTTAACGCCCGCCGAAATCCGACGCGCCGTACCCTGGACGTTACATGTGTAACGGTCGTGCTCCGCGCGATCGGACTCGCCGCAGCTGCTGCACTGGTCGTTTTGACAGGGCCGTTGACACGAAGACGACGTTCATCTGAGGATCGAGGGCCTCCGCCCTTGCTGCCGTCGCTTATCCGCCGACCGTGAGTGACCGAACCTCAGTGACAGAGGACCAGAATGCGCCGCCGCCACGCGAACTGGTGGCCGTGCTCGACATGGGCGCCAGCGCCATCCGGCTGGTGATCGGGGAGATCGCCGGCGGTCAGCCGATTCGAACGATCGAGGAAGCCTCGCGCGGCGTGCTGCTGGGCCGCGACAGTTTCTCCGCGTCCGGCGTGATTCGCTCGAAGACGATCGACGCGGCGCTGTCGGCGCTCGAGAATTTCCGGCAGATCATCGACGGCTACGGCGTCAGGGAGATCCGGGCCGTCGCGACCAGCGCGGTCCGCGAAGCCCGCAACGTCGATGTGTTCCTCGACCGCATTCAGGGCAAGACCGGCATCGCGTTCGAGATTCTGGACGAGGCCGAAGAAAGCCGGCTGTTGTTCCTCGCGGTCAAGCAGGCGCTCCGCCGGCGCGCGGCGCTGCGCGGCGCCTGGACGCTGCTCACCGAGGTCGGCGGCGGCAGTACGAGCATCACCCTGCTCCGCAAAGGTCAGCCGAACCGCTCCGCCGTGTATGCGCTCGGCGCGGTCCGGCTGCGGCAGCAGCTCAACCTGCAGCGGCTCAGCCACGACGTGCAGATTTCCCTGCTCAAGCGATCGATCGCCAACGTCATCGAGGAGATCGAACGCGACTACGCGCTCGACCGCGTGACCTACATGGTCGCGATTGGCGGCGACGTGCGATTCGCCGCGTCGCAGATTCTCGAGGGCGACAACGACGAAGGCGTGCGCGACATTCCGCGCGACGCGTTTCTCGCCTTCTGCGATCAGATCGAGCGGATGGACGAAGACACGCTCATCGAGCGGTTCCGCCTGCCGGCCGTCGAAGCGGCAACGCTCGCACCGGCGCTCCTCGTCTACAAGACGATGCTGTCCGAGACGACGGCGCGGAAGCTGACGGTGTCGGACGCGTCGCTCAGAACCGGGCTGCTGCTCGACGCCGCCGATCCCGGCGGACGGGCCAGCGCGATTGATTTCGAGCAGCAGGTGCTGGCCGGCGCCGACGCGCTCGGGCTCAAGCACCGCTTCGATCGCGCGCACGGCCGCCACGTCGCGGAGCTGTCGGTGCAGCTGTTCGACGCCTTCCGCGACGAGCACGGCCTGGACGAGCGCGCGCGGCTGCTGCTCCAGGTGGCGGCGATCCTCCACGACATCGGCATCCACATCAGCCAGCGTGCGCACCACAAGCATTCGCAGTATCTGATTGCCGCCTCGCAAATCTTCGGCCTCTCGAACGAGGAGACGGCCGTCGTGTCGAACATCGCGCGCTATCACCGGCGCGGAATGCCGACCACGAGCCACCTGCCCTACATCGCGCTGGATCGCCAGGATCGCCTGATCGTCAACAAGCTGGCGTCGATCCTGCGCGTCGCCAACGCGCTGGACGCCGAGCGCCTCCAGAAAGTCACGGGTCTGACGCTGGTGCGGCGCGAGCGCGGCTGGGTACTCGAGATCACCGGCACGGGAGACCTCACCATGGAACAACTGGCCGCAACCGCGCGCGCCGACATGTTCGCGGACACCTTCGGGCGGGAGCTCGTGATCCGCCGGGCTGGGGTCCAGTCATGACCGTGGCGCCGACACCCGCCGCGGATCGCTACATCAACCGCGAGCTGTCCTGGCTGGCGTTCAACGAGCGCGTGCTGGAAGAGGCCGCCGATACCACGACTCCGCTGTTCGAACGCGCGAAGTTCGCCGCGATCGTCGCCTCCAATCTCGACGAGTTCTTCATGGTTCGCGTCGCCGGCCTCCGCCACGACGTCGCGGACCAGCAGGGATTCCTCGATCTGACCGGGCTGACGCCGTCGCAGCAGCTGGCGGGAGTGGCTGCGCGCGCGCACGCGATCGTCGACGCGCTCTACCGGCTCACGCTCGGCGACCTCATGCCGGCCCTGGCCGCCGCGGGCATTCGCATCCTCTCCTGGAACGAGCTCGAACACCATCAGCAGCTCACGCTCGCGGAGTATTTCCGCAACGCCGTCCTGCCGGTGCTGACGCCGCTGGCGATCGATTCGGCGCGGCCGTTTCCGCTGCTGTCGTCGCTGACCCTGAACCTCGCGCTGCGCCTGGAGGGAGTCCCGGGCCTGAGCGAGTGCCGGCTGGCGATCGTCCAGGTGCCGGCCGGCCTCACGCGGCTGGTCGCCGTCGACGTTCCGGGTTCCTTCGTCCTCCTCGAGGAAGTCATCCGCGCGCAGCTGTCGCTCCTCTTCCCCGGTCAGACGATCCTCGAATCGGCGGTGATCCGCCTCGCGCGCGATGCCGAACTGGAACTAGACGACGAGGGCGGCCGCACACAGCTCGAGCGCGTCGAACGCGAACTGCGTCAGCGCCGTCACAGCGACGTCAGCCGGCTGGAGATCAGCGCGAACGCCTCGATGGATCTCGTCACGTCGCTGAGTCGGCAGCTCGACGTCGAGCCTGACGATGTCTACGTGGCCCCCGGACCGGTCGACGTGCGCGTGCTGATGGGGCTGACCGATCTCCCCGGCTACGACGCGCTGCGCGATCCGCCGCAGCAGCCGGTCAGCGTGCTGGCCGACGTGTATCAGTCGGACCTGTTTTCGCTGCTCGACGAGCGGCCGCTGCTCCTGCACCACCCCTACGAAGCGTACGATCCGGTGGTCGCGCTCATCGCGCAGGCCGCCGACGATCCCGACGTGCTCGCGATCAAGCAGACGCTGTATCGCACCAGCGTCGGCTCACCGATCATCACCGCGCTGCAGCGCGCCGCCGAGCACAACAAGCAGGTGACCGTCCTCGTCGAACTGACCGCCCGCTTCGACGAGGAGCGCAACATCCGCTGGGCGCGCGCGCTCGAAGAAGCCGGCGCGCACGTCATCTACGGCGTACGCGGGTACAAGACGCACGCCAAGGTGTGCCTCATCGTCCGCCGCAGCGCGCAGGGACTCAAACGCTACGTCCACCTCGGCACCGGCAACTACAACGAGCGCACCGCACGGATCTACACCGACTTCAGCCTGCTGACGACGTCGCCGGCGATTGCCGAAGACGCGACGGCGGTTTTCAGCGCGCTGACCGGTTACTCGGATCCGCCGCGACTGAAGCAGCTGACGATGGCGCCGACGGGGCTGCGACGCCGCTTCCTGAAGCTGATCGAACGCGAGCGGCGGCGGGCCGACTCGGGCCAGCCAGCGGAGATCATGGCGAAGATGAACGCGCTGATCGATCAGGAGATCATCGACGCGCTGTACACGGCCTCGCAGCACGGCGTGAGCATCCGTCTCAACGTGCGCGGCATCTGCGCGCTGCGTCCCGAGGTTCCCGGCCTGAGCGAAAACATCCAGGTCGTGTCCATCGTCGATCGTTTCCTGGAGCACTCGCGCATCTACTATTTCCTCAACGGCGGCGACGAAGACGTCTTCCTGGCGAGCGCCGACTGGATGACCCGCAATCTCGACAAGCGCGTCGAGCTGATGTTCCCGATCGAGCAGACAGACCACAAGGCCAAGGTCCTCTTCGCGCTGCGCATGATGTTTCGCGACAACGTCAAGGCGCGGCGCCTCGGCCCGGATGGCGTCTACACCCGGCCCGAGCGGCCGGCCGACGAGCCGCCAGTGCGGGCGCAGCATCAGCTGTACGAGGAGGCGCGGCGCAACGCGTCGCTCGCCCGCGAGCGCACCGGCGTCGTGTTCCGGCCCGAAGAACGCGCGCGCGAGCCGCGAAGCGAGCGCAGCTGATCGTATGAAGCGTGCTCAGGGTTGCGCGCTCGCGCGGACCAGGCGATCGCCTTCCTCGGGACCGTCGAAGCCGAGGAGCCGCACCTCCTTGCCTTCGAACGCGACCACGTTCTCGAAGAAGCGCTCGAGCTCGGTCCTGACCCGCTGCGGGAAGTCGAAAATGCTGTGCACCTGATCGACGCGCGGCGCCTTGGTTGGGAGCACGAAGAGGCGGTCGTTGCGTTCGCGGTTGCCCGATCGCAGGTTGCGCTGCTCGACGCGCAGCAGGCCGATGATGCGAGACGGCACCACGATGCCGGGATAGCTGGCGATATCCCAGAGCACCATCGCGTCGAGCGGATCGCCGTCGGCCGCTTTGGTCGATGGCACGAACCCCCAGTCGTAGGGGTAGGCGATGCCCAGCGGGAGCGCGCGCGACAGCATCATCACACCGGTCTCTTCGTCGTACTTGAATTTCGCGACTGCACCCCGCGGCGTCTCGACCACGACGTTGAGCGAACCGTCAGAACGGAATGGAGCGCCGGGAATGTTCATGTCGCGACCGCAATGCAACGGCCGCGCCAGTGCTGGCCAGCGGAGACGCCATGCGGTCACGTTCGGCCGTCTGACCAGCGGCATCGGTGTGCAGGACCGACTGAGTTTGCACCGCCGTAAACTCTCGATTACGAGAACGGTTCATCGAGTCGATAGTCTGGGGGCTGTGCCCGGATACTCGACCATCACGCTTTCAGGAGGACATGGCGATGCGCGTTGATCTCGTCGTGTTCGACATCGCAGGAACGACAGTCTACGACGGCGACGCCGGGCCCGGCAGCCTCGCCGATGCGATCGCGCTGGGCGCCGGCGTTCGCGAGGCCGAGGGCGCCAGCGCCGTGATGCGCCGCCTTCGCGAGTCCGGCGTGAAGGTTGCGCTCGACACCGGACTGGCCCGCACGATCACCGACCTCGTCGTCGCCCGCCTGGGCTGGGGATCCGACGTGCTCGACCTGACCGTGTCGTCGGACGATGTCGCGCGCGGCCGTCCCCATCCCGACATGGTCCTGGAGGCGATGAGACGCGCCGGCGTCACCGACCCGTCGCGCGTCGCGAAAGTCGGTGACGCGGCCGCCGATCTCCTGGAAGGGACCGCAGCCGGCTGCGGACTCGTCATCGGCCTGACCGGTGGCTCCCGTGCTCCGCGCGAGCTCGAGGGGCAGCCGCACACGCATTTGATCGCCTCGCTGCGCGACTTGCTGCCGATCGTCGAGGGTCAGCCGGTTGCCGAACGAGCGCCGGGGGACAGCTCGACGCCTCTCCTCTTCACGCCAGGTCCGCTGACCACGTCGGCGGCCGTGAAACACTCGATGCTCCGCGACGTCGGATCGCGCGACCGGGAGTTCATCGAGGTGGTTGCGCGAGTTCGGGAGCGCCTGCGCCAGTTGGCCACGGCCCCCGACACAGACGGCTTCGAGGCGGTCCTGCTCCAGGGCAGCGGCACCTACGCCGTCGAAGCCATGCTCGGCACGTTTGTCCCGCGCGCAGGCGCGAGGCTGCTCGTGATCGACAACGGCGCGTACGGCGCCCGCATGACCGAGATTGAGAAGGCATCAGGCATCGACGTCGTCGCCCTTGGTGGCTCGCCGGCCGGTGCGATGGCGGCCGCGGACGTCGCCTGCGCGCTGACGAGCCATCCCGGCTTCACGCACGTCGCGGTCGTCCACTGCGAAACGACGACCGGCGTGCTGAACCCGATCCGCGAGATCGGCGCGGTGGCACACGCCGCCGGCTGCACGCTCCTGGTCGACGCGATGAGCAGCTTCGGCGCAATCCCGATCGACATGGTTCGCGACGGCATCGACGCGCTCGCGTGCTCGTCCAACAAGTGCCTCGAGGGCGTGCCCGGGTGCGCATTCGTCATCGCGAGGCGCAAACTGCTGCAGGCGGCTTCGCCGGCGCACAGCGTCGTGCTCGATCTCGGTGCCCAGTGGCGCGGCTTCGAGCACGACGGCCAGTTCCGTTTCACGCCGCCAACGCACGTCGTGCTGGCACTCGATCGGGCGCTCACGGAGCTCGAGCGCGAAGGCGGCGTTGCCGGCCGCGCCGCCCGCTATCACGCGAACCACGAACGGCTGTTGACCGGCATGCGCGCCCTCGGATTCACGGAGGTCGTTCCCCGGCCGCTTCAAAGTGACGTCATCACGGCCTTTCACTGCCCGGGCGATCCGCTGTTCACGTTCGAGGACTTCTCCGAGCGGCTGCGGCACCGCCACTTCGTGATCTATCCGGGCAAGGTTGCGGGAATCGACTCGTTCCGCATCGGCACGATCGGCCGGCTCTATCCCGCTGACGTCGAAGCGCTCGTGACGGCGATTGGCGACGTCATGCAGGAACTTGGTGTCGATGCCGACCCCGTCGCGTGCAGTGCGACGAGCGCGGAGGACGTCGCCGACGCCGTCACAGAATTCTTCGCCAGATCCGGCGGCGAGCTGTACTTCGGCGAATCGGTGACGCAGCGCGAGCACGCCCTGCAGTGTGCGTCTCTCGCCGAGCGGGCCGGCGCGCCGGAGGCGCTGGTGATCGCGGCGCTGCTCCACGACGTCGGGCACCTGCTGCACGGGCGTCCGGAGTCGCTCGCGGACAGCGGCGTCGACGGCCTGCATGAAGTCGTGGGGCAGCGCTGGCTCAGCCGGTTCTTCGGACCCGAGGTTACCGAGCCTGTTCGACTGCACGTGGACGCGAAGCGATACCTGTGCGCGACCGATCCCGAGTATCTGAACGGGCTGTCACCGGCATCGCGCCAGAGCCTGGCGCTCCAGGGAGGACCGCTCCAGGGGGAAGCCTTGTCGGAGTTCGCCGATCGTCCATTCGCGCTCGACGCCGTGCGGCTCCGGCGCTGGGACGATCGCGCAAAGGTGCCCGGCCTCGTTGTCCCCGATCTCGACCACTACCGGACACTGCTGGTGACAGTGGGGCGGCGCAGCTTTGCGACTCACACCGCCTTCGACAACTCGATATTGAACGTCGACCCGTAGGGCACGCCGGGCACCGCCCACAGCCGGCCGCCGTGAGCCTCGATAATCGATCGACAGATGGCGAGCCCCATCCCCATGCCCTGCGGCTTGGTCGTGAAGAATGCTTCGAAGATGCGGCGCAGGTTCTGAGGCTCGATCCCGGTTCCGACGTCGGCCACGGCAATCAGCACGCCGTTCGTATCGGCCACCTGCGTCGTGATCGACAGCTCGCGCGGGCGGTCCGTCACCGAGCTCATCGCTTCGATGGCATTCATGATCAGGTTGAGAAGCACCTGCTGAAGCGGCACACGCTCGCCGACGATGTCGGCGAGGCCCTCGAAGAACGCGGTGTGCACCGCAATCCGATGATGCTCGAGCTCGCCGCGGGCGAGCGCGAGCACATCGCGGACGAGATCGTTCATGTTCAGCGGCAGGCCCTCGTGACGATCCTTGCGGAACATGGCACGGACGCTGGTGAGAATGTCGCTGGCGCGATGACCGTCGTTGACGATCTCCGTCAGTACCTCGCGGACTCCGTCGAGATCGGGCGTCGCGCCGGTCAGCGATCGCATGCCTGCGTTCGCGTTCATGACAATCGCGGCGAGCGGCTGATTGATCTCGTGTGCGATCGACGCGGTCATTTCCGCCAGCGTCGTACGCCGCGCCACCTGTGCGAGCTCGCGCCTTGCTTCCTCGAGCCGCCTCTCGGCGCCCTTGAGCTCGGTGACATCTCTCGCCGTTCCGTAGATCCGTCCCTGATCCGGCACGGCCTTCCATGACAGCCAGCGATACGAGCCATCCTTGTGACGAAAACGGTTTTCGAACCGCAACGTCTTCCGTCCACCGGCAACACGGTTGGTTTCGGCGAGCGTACGTTCCCGATCTTCCGGATGGAGAAGCCACTGGGAACTCTTGCCGAGCATCTCCGATTCCGACCATCCGAGGACTGTCGTCCACGCCGGGTTCACGCTGAGGTACTTGCCGTTCAAGTCGGCGACCACGAGCAGGTCTTCCGAGACGTTCCAGACGTGAAACCGCTCCCGCGTCTCGGCTTCCACACGCTGTTCGAGTGTTTCGTTGAGCTCGCGCAGCGCCTTCTCGGCCTCGATCTGATCGGTGACGTCGGTATTCGTTCCGAACCAGCGGACCACGTCGCCGGCGGAATTGCGAATGGGCAGCGCGCGCGACAGGAACCACCGATACGTGCCGTCGCGGCCGCGCAACGGAAAAGTGTCCTCCCACGGCGTCCCGTTCTCGAAGCTCTCACGGATACGCCGGACCACACGTTCCACGTGATCGGGATGGTGCACCTTCTGCCAGCCCCACCCCTGCATCTCGTCGAGCGTCGTCCCGGTATAGTCGAGCCAGCGTTTGTTGTACCAGTAGATCCACCCGGTTTGATCCGCTGTCCACGCAAACTGGCTGATGTTGTCGGCCAGCTCGCGGAAGCGCGCCTCGGTTTCGCGCAGCGCGTACTCACTGGCTGTGAGCACAGCTCCAACGGGCAGGTAGTTGGCGATATCGTTGACGGCCACGGGTCTGATCTCGGGCACGGCCTCGTCTGACGCGCGAACCGCGCGCGCCGAGCGCGACGCGCCGATTATCTCCCCGGTGTCGTCTCCATGAAAGCAGAATCCCGATAATCGATTAGGCTTGCGCCATGGCCGGGGCCGCGCGACCACGTGTGCTGCTGGCCGACGACCACCCGGCGCTGCTCAAAGCGCTACGACGGCTGTTGCAGCCGGCCTGCGACGTCGTGGGTGAGGTAACCGTCGGTACTGCGGTCGTCGATGCCACTCAACGGCTGATGCCGGACGTCGTGGTGCTCGACCTCGCGATGCCCGAGCTCAACGGCCTCGAGGCCTGCTGCCAGATTACGAACGCGACGCCCCAGACCAAGGTCGTCATTCTCACGGCCACAGACGATCCGGACGTTCGCCAGCGGGCCATCGAGATGGGAGCATTCGCGTTCGTACTCAAGCAGTTCGCGACTACCGAGCTTCCAAACGCCATCGAGCGAGCGGTGCGCGACGCGCCGGCGCGACGGCGGTGATGAATTCCGAATGCGCTTCCGAATCGGCGTTACCCGGCGGTTACAAGCACCAAGTATCCTGCGAGTCACCTCTTCGCCCGCGTGGGACGGAGCGCTCTTGTGCTGTGGTACGCATCAGGAATCTGGCGGCGGCTCCACGATCAACGGTCGCGCGAGACTCGAGAGCAAGATCACGCGAGTGAGTGGCCCCTCCCCGCCGGTCCGGCAGACAAAGCTGACGTTACATCAGCCATTGAAAGAGGACAGCGGCAGCGATCATCAGTCCGAACAGACCGAGCTCAATCCAGGGTTCCCAGCGATCGACGCGCGGTAATGGATGGAACATACGTCATGCACCCTAACAGCGATCGAGTCGCAGTACAAGCGAAAAACAATCGCATCTGAACGCCTGTCAGAAATTTACCGCTGCATCATCCCGTTCACGACCGCACCCACACGCCCTCCAGCGAACCCCGGCGAATTCCCGCCGTCGCCGGTCCCAGGTTGCCCGCCTGGGGATAATGTCATCCCATGGATCTGCTCGTGTTCGGTCCACATCCCGACGATGCGGAGATCGGCCTGGGCGGGGTCATCGCGCGGCACACGACCGAGGGGTATACGGTCGGCATCATCGACCTGACAGCCGGCGAGCTGTCGAGCAACGGGACACCGCAGGGGCGGCGGATCGAAGCCGAGGCCGCGGCCAAAGTGCTTGGCCTTGCGTGCCGCGAGAATCTGGGCTGGCCCGACGGCGGCATTGTCAACACGCCGGAGCTGGTGCGCTCTGCGGCCGAGACCATCCGTCGGCACCGCCCGCTGTCGATCGCGATCCCGCACTGGCACGATCGTCATCCGGATCATGTCCGCGCGAGCGACGTCTTGACTTCCGCGGCCTTTGCGAGCGGACTCCGCCGGTATGCCGCCGATGGCGATCCCTGGCGGCCCGAGTGGGTCTGCTACTACTTCATCAACGACTCGGTCGCACCATCCTTCGTCGTGGACGTCTCTGCGCAGTACGAAAAGAAATGGTCCGCCCTCGACTGCTATCGCAGTCAGTTCGCACCGGCCGCCGATGGCGGTGACGCTGTCGCGACGCGCCTGACGGCATCCACGTTTCGCGGGCTGATCGAGAGCCGCGACGCGCAGTTCGGCGCGTTGACGGGCGTGGCGTTCGCAGAAGGCGTCGTGGTGCGCGAACCGCTGCAGCGCGAGACGCTCCTCAAGCGATCGAGGTGAACGGGTGCGTATCGCGATCCTCTGCTACGCGTCGATCGGCGGCAGTGGTGTGGTCGCGACCGAGCTGGCGCATGCATTGGCCGAGCGCGGCCACGACGTGAACGTGCTCAGCCGTGAGCGGCCGTTCAGATGGCGATCGGATGTGCCCGGGCTGTCGTTCGTGCAGGTCCAGATGCCGGACTATCCGCTGTTCCGCGAACCCCAGTACCTCCTCGGGTTGACCAACTCCATCGTCAGGCTCGCACGGAGCCAGCCGATCGACATCCTGCATGCGCACTACGCGGTCCCGCACGCGACCGCCGCGCATCTCGCGCGCGAGATGCTGGCGCGCGGCCCTGGCAGCCGGCCACCGCGTACCGTCGCGACGCTGCACGGCACAGACATCACGCTGGTCGGCAGCGGCTACGAGACGGTCGTCGGCTACGCGATCGAGCACGCCGACGCCGTCACGGCCGTCTCCGCCAGCCTGCGCGACGACACGTTCCGCTCGCTCGGCATCGCGCGCGATATCCGGGTGATTCCGAATTTCCTGGAATGCTCGGAGTGGCAGCGGCGGCCCGATCCCGCGCTGCGGGAACGGATCTGCGGATCGCGCCCGAACCGACGCGTGTTGATCCACGTCTCGAACTTTCGACCGGTGAAACGAGTCGGCATTGTCGTCGACGTGTTCCGCCGCGTGCTCGAGCAGTTGGACGCGGTGCTCGTCATGGTCGGCGACGGGCCCGATCGGCCGCCGCTCGAGCGCGAGGTCGAGGCGTCGGGGCTTCAGGCTCGGGTGATGTTCGTCGGCGAGCAGCACGACCTCGTGTCGTGGTTGTCATCAGCCGACGTCTTCCTGCTGCCTTCGTCGCAGGAAAGCTTTGGCCTGGCCGCGTTGGAAGCCATGGCATGCGAGGTGCCGGTCGTCGCCAGCCGGGTCGGCGGACTGCCCGAGGTGATCGAAGACGGCGTCACCGGATTTCTTTGTCCGCCGGACGCCGTGGATCTGATGACCGCGCGCGTCGTCGATCTTCTGAGCGACGAGGCCATGCGGATGCGGATCGGACGGGCGAGCGCCGCCCATGTCCGCGCGACCTTCTGCGCGCACGAGGTGGTGCCGCTGTACGAGGCGTGCTACCGCGCTGCGCTCGGACAAGGCGCGTAGAGTCACGCGGGCGCGATCCTGGAGCACTTCACTTCCGCGGCACACGGCGCTGGAGTTCGTCGAGCCAGTTCTGCACCAGGGTGATTCGAGCCGACGCTGTCGGCTCGTTGCCAGACCAATGCGTCCCGCTCGACGATGGCGCCAGTCTATGCCCGGCCGTTGCCCCTGCGCCACTCGTAAACGTGCGTTCAACGCTCGACTTGTGCACGAGATCCCGACGGGTCTGCCGGCTACGCGCGGCGAGCCGAACGGTCGGCGACGACGGTGACCTGCATGTCCCGCGCGAGATGGACGATGCGCTGGACGAACGCCGATGCGAACCAGGATTGCAGCGCGCTCGACTTCTCGCGGGTGACGAAGATCTGTGTGACGCCGTGCAGGCGGGCGAACGACACGATTGCCTCCGCCACGTGGGCGCCTTCGAGGACTCGGGTTTCGATACGAAGGCCGCGCGCGAAGTTGAGATGACGCTGCAGACTCTCCTGTTCGTCGGCGGTCAAGCCGGCGAAGTCCTTGCCTTTCGACACATACACCGCGAGGCAGTCGGCGCGGAGATAGTCCGCGACGCGGCGTCCTCGCCTGATCAGCGCCGCGCTGGACGGATCG
>DATFXR010000445.1:0-2860 GCA_035315685.1 Vicinamibacterales bacterium
ATTCTCCGGCTGGAACAACTGCGGCGCGAACTTCGAGAGATAGTCGCGCCAGTTCAGCCACGTGTGCGCGCCCTCGCTCTCGATGAACACCGGGTTGAAGCCGTGCCTCTTGAATAGATCGACCGTTCCCTTGGTCGTCGAAATCAGGAAATCTTCTTTCCCGGTGCTGAACCAGAAGAGCCGGAGTCCGCGCTTGGTCGCCGCATTGTCGAGCGCTGCGGCGTTCTGCTTTTCCCACGCCGCGCCGACCGGCGCGGCTGCCTCGGTCGCGCCCGGCGCACCGCGGCGGCCGCCCTCGATGATCCCTGAACTGAACACGCCGATGTAAGCGAACTTCTGCAGATTCGGGATCGCGATGTTGAGCGTCTGGTTGCCGCCCATCGAGAGCCCCGCAATCGCGCGGTTCTGTCGGTCGGTGAGCACGCGATAGTTCTTCTCGATGTACGGCAGCAGATCGGTGAGGAAATCGCTTGCGAACGGATCTGGTCCGTTGCCGATGCCCGGCATGCCCTGCGCGGCGGCGGCGGGCACGGTTCCACCGAGCGCCGCCCCGGCGCCGTTGACGTGACCGGCCGGCATCACCACGATCATCGGGACCGCCTTGTTCGCCGCGATCAGGTTGTCGAGGATGAAACCTGCGCGTCCCACCGACGTCCAGGAGTCGTCCACGTCGCCCGCGCCATGCAGCAGGTAGAAGACCGGGTAGCGATCGCGGCTCGTCTCGTATCCCGGCGGCGTGTAGACGTGCGCCCGGCGAACGCCGCCCAGCGCCGTCGAGTTGTAGTGCACCGACGCGACGGCGCCGTGCGGCAGATTCTTCGTATCGAACAGGTCGGAGCCCGGCACGACCGCGAGGCTGTACACGGTCGTATTGGTCTGGCTCGTCATCGGATTGCGCGAGTCGACGACGGTGACGCCGTCGACCGTGAACACGTATCGGTAGGCGCCAGCCGGCACGGGACCCAATGTCGTTTCCCATACGCCGTCGCCGTTCTTCGTCAGCTGCGGCGGCGCGACACCGCGTCCACCGACGCCGGGGATGTCGCCCGGGCTGCGCAGTTCTACTTTTTGCGCGGTGGGCGCGAACACGCGGAACGTCACGCGGCGATCGGAGCGAACCTCCGGCGACGTGACCGTCGGCGCTTGGGGAGCGCCTGGCGCTGGCGGCTGTGCTGCGGGCGCCTGGAGGACTGGCGCCGCGAACAGCAGGGGCTGCTGCGGCGTGACAAACGCTGACACGAGCAAGCAACCGACGAACAGTCCGCCCGGAAAAAGGCTTTTCAGAAGAAAGCGGCGTCCGTTCATAAGGTGTCTCCCATTCAGGCCAACTCGCCCATTTTGCGCCGGGCGTCGCGCGGATTGTAATCGGTTTCATGCCCGTTGACCGTATAATTACGCAGTCGTGCCGATGCGGGCTCCGCTGGTCTGGCTCGTCTCCGCGAGTGTCGTCACTGCGGGTGCGGTGTGCGCTCGATCTCGCGATCTGTCCGCTTCCGCGCCGCTGCGAGCCTCACAGACGGCGCCGGCCCAGGCAACTGCTTCACAACCGATCACCGACCAGCGCGCCGCCGCGCCGGACTCGACGACGCTGGTCGCGACATACTGCCTCACCTGCCACAACGATCGGTTGAAGACCGCAGGGCTGACGCTGCAGAACCTCGATCTCGCCGACGTGCCGAACCACGCCGCGGTCTGGGAAAAAGTGACGCGGAAGCTGCGCTCCGGCGAGATGCCTCCGGCAGCGGTTCGATCGCGTCCCGATCCCAAGAGCGCTGCGGCGCTGGTCACCTATCTGGAAACGACGATCGACGCCGCCGCGGCCGCGCATCCCAACCCGGGCCGGGCACCGGTGCATCGGCTGAATCGTGCCGAGTACAGCAACGCCATTCGCGATCTCCTGGCCGTGGACGTCCGCCCCGGCGACTGGCTGCCGGTGGACGATTCCGGTTACGGCTTCGACAACATCGCCGCGGTGCTCTCCACCTCGCCGGCGCTGCTCGAGAAATACATGTCGGCGGCGCGCAAGGTGAGCCGGCTCGCCGTCGGCGATCAGACGCTGAAGCCGATCGAGGAGATCTATCAGGCGCGACGCGATCCGAACAAAGGCAGCCGGAACGAGCAATTGAACGACGATCTGCCGTTCGACTCGCGGGCCGGCATGACCGTGTCCCACTACTTCCCGCTCGACGCCGAGTACGTCTTCAAGGTGCGCTTTCTCGGCGTGCAGCAGGCCGGTGGCGAAGAGGCGGAAGTCGATCCGTATCAGATACGGCTCCCCGTCAAGGCTGGCCTTCACCTCGTCGGCGTCACATCGCCGCGGGAGAACCTGAAGCCTGAACGCGAAGCGCCGCCAGGCAATGGCCCGGGCGGAAACGCTGGCGCCGCCGCTGTCGAGATTCCCTCGCCCGTGGATCTGCGGCTGGACGGTGCGCGACTGCATCGATTCGACGTGCGCGCGGCAACGCCGGACGTCTCGATGCTCCTCGTCTCGGGGCCGTTCAATCCAACGTCGCGCGGCGAGACGGCGAGCCGGCGTGCGATCTTCGTCTGTCGTCCGGAGCGGCCTGCGCAGGAAGCGGCCTGCGCGCGGACGATTCTCACGTCCCTTGCGCGCCGTGCCTTCCGGCGGCCGGTGACGAATGACGACGTTCAGCCGCTCTACGGGTTCTACGAGCGCGCGCGCCACAACGCGGAGTCCGCCGACTTCGAGAGCGGTATCCAGGCGGCGATCGAAGCCATGCTCGTGTCGCCGGAGTTTCTCTTCCGTATCGAAAGCGATCCGGCGCACGCGCAAGGCGGCGCCTATCGGGTGAGCGATCTCGAGCTCGCCTCGCGCCTGGCATTCTTCCTGTGGAGCACG
>DATFXR010000446.1:0-14860 GCA_035315685.1 Vicinamibacterales bacterium
CGGACCCGCGTCGGTGAACTGGTTCGGCCGCCCGACCATGAAATCGGCCAGGCCCGCGCCGACAGCGGAGCCATCGAAGCTGAACGTGCCGGGACTCCGGACATTGGCCAGCGACGTCGATTTCCAGTACGCCGCGCTGCCGCCGAACGCGAACTGGTGATCGCCTTTGATGATCTGCAGATCGTCGCCGAACTGCAGCGTGTTGGTGTCGAACGTCGATTCGCTCTCGGTGCCGCCGCCGAGGTTGAAGCCGCCCGTCATCGTGAGCAGCAGGTAGTGCGGCATGTAGCTGTAGGTGTTCACCCCGATGTCGGGATACGAGAAGAAGTCCTGGCTGGTGCGGTGAATGGCGGTGCGATTGAAGGCGAAGCGGAACGCATTCACCGCGTGCGTATTGAGGATGTAGTTGTCGCCGATGGTGACCGACTGCGCCAGATTGTCGCGCCCGCCGACGGTCGTTGTCAGGATGTTGTCGATCAGGCTGAACGGTGGCGGTTGCCGGAACGACGTCGCCATGTAACGGCCGAACACCGAGTGGTTCGCGCTCCACTGGTAATCGAGCTTGCCGACGGTCTGACCTTCGTCGATCTCGGTCCGCGACGGATAGTTCGTCCGGCCGCACGGATCGGTCGTAGTCGGCACATGACCGACAATCGCCAGCGACGCCTTGTCGTAGAGCGCGGGGCTGATGGTGTTGTTGACGAACGGCGCACGGAGCGTCAGCGTGCGGCCGCCGTTGCACGCCGGCGAGGCGAATGCCGACCAGTCGCCGGCGAGCATCTGCGCGGTGGGAATGAAGGCGATGTTGTCCGACGGTGTCTGCCGCGTGTTGGTGCCCTGATAGCCGACGAAGAAGAACATCTTGTCGCGGCGGATCGGGCCACCGAGCACGCCGCCGTACTGGTTCCGGTTCAGGCCGTCGTCGCGACGAGAGCCGTCGGGGTTCTTCGCGGCGAACGGGTTCGTCGCGTTGAAGTTGTGATTGCGCAGAAACTCGAAGGCATCGCCGTGCACGGTGTTCGTGCCGGATCGCGTGACCGCGTTGACGGCCGCGCCGGAATGCATGCCGTTCTGCGCGCTGAGTGCGCTGGTCTCGACCTTGAACTCCTGGAGCGCGTCGGGGAACGGCATCGGCAGGTTGGCGTTGTCGTAGGGGTTGTTGTGCGTGGCGCCGTCGAGCAGATAGGCGACGCCAGCCGACTGGCCGCCGGCGATCGAGATCAGCTTGCCGCCCTGCATGCTGCGGCTCGACGAGAGACCTGCAGCGCCGTCCGGCTGCACGGCCGCCCCCGCGAGCGCGATCAGGTCCACCGGGTTCCGGCCGTTGAGCGGCAGCGCGAGGATGCGCTCGTTCTCGATCACGTGGCCCAGGCCGGTGTTGCGCGTTTCGACGAGCGGCGATGCGGCCTGCACCTGCACCGATTCCTCGATCGCGCCCACTGACAGCTCGAGGTTGATCACCGGCGCGTCGTTCACCTGCAGGACGAGGCCCGTGCGTACGTACGACTTGAAGCCGGACAGATTCGCGTCGAGACGGTACGGGCCGATCGGAAGGTTCGGCAGCGTGTACGACCCGTTGGCCTGAGTCGTCGTCGATCGCTTGAGCCCGGTGTCGGTTTGCGTCGCGGTGACCTCGACGCCGGGCAGCACGCCGCCACTGGTGTCCTTGACCACGCCGCTGATTTGTGCCGTCGATCCCGCCTGCGCGTACACCGTCGCGCTCGAAAGCAGCATCGCGAGAAAGCCGCCGATCAGACCGCGCCGCGAGCGCTTCATCGATCCTCCTCGGCCAGAGCCACACCGCGTGCACCGAAACGGGTCAGCTCAAATGTGCGGCGAGTATAACCGTCACCCTCGGGTTGTCAAACGGCCTGATATCGCACTTTCGACGCAGGACGGCGCGGCGGAACAATTCCTTGGAGTTGCTGTTTGCGTTCGCTGCGCACGAACGTCTGACGATGAGCCGGGCGCATGCGGAAGAACGGCTCGAGCACTTCGAGCGTGCGGTCGAGGCCGACGGTCACGTGCTCGCGCGTCGCCGCGGCGGCGCGCTCGCCGTCGTTCGACGACAGCGCCTCGAGCAGGTCCTGATGGCGGCTGGTTGCATCGCTCGGTGACGGGTGACGCAGCAGGCCCAGCCAAATCGACGCCAGCGCGTGTGTCCGCTCGATCGCCTCGGTCAGCGCGGGACAGCGCGCGCATTCCGCAATGCGGCGGTGCAGCTTGTGATGGAGCATCGCGTAGACGAGCGTCCGCGTCGGCTGCGCCGCGAGCGCATCGACGCGCGCCGCCAGCTTGCTGAGCGCGCGCTTTTCAGCCGGCTTGGCTTCCTTCGCGAACAGCATCGCCGCCTGCACCTCGAGCGCTTCGCGGACGACGAAGTGGCCGCGGACCTCGTCGCGCGTCGGGATGCGGACGCGCGTGCCCGCGCGCGGCCGGCTCTCGAGCAGGCCTTCCACCTCGAGGCGCTGCAACGCCTCGGACACCGGGAGGAAGCTCATGCCGAGTTCGGTCGCCAGCTTGCGCCGGGAAATCACCTGGCCAAGCGACAGCTCCCCGCGCATGATGCGCTGCCTGACAACTCTGTACGCCTCGTGGGCCAGGCTTGAAGTGACATTGGTCATAGATTCAGCATTTTGGTTAGTTCGCGGGAGACCAATTACGAATTAAGAAGTAAGAATTAAGAATTCGCGCCCTCGTTTAACCATCGACGAATTCTTAATTCTTACTTCCAAATTCTTAATTGGACCGCCGCGGCGCCTGTGCCGCGACGATTGCCAGGCGCTCCTCGCGGTACGGATCATTCACCGCACGGCACTCGTTGTTGAAGATCATCGTCGCACGCTTGTCCGCCGTGAATGGATCCCACGGCGGCAGCAGCTTCGTGTTCGGGTTGCCGCTGCGCGCGAATGCGACCCAGGCACTGCTCATCTTCTCGGCGAGCGCGTACCGGTCCTGGCCGTCGCCGACCACGCTCCGGCTGAGGTCCACGTTCTCGAACACGAACGGGATGTCCATGCAGTGCATTGCCCGGAGGCGGCCGTTGCTCACCGGCGAGTACCACTGGAAGCGGTACATATAGACCGGCGCCTTGCCGAGCGTCGCCTTCCGCTCCGCCTCCGTGTCAGTGCCGCTCCTGAACTGCGAGGCGTCGGTCTCGATGATCAGCGCGAGATCGAGATTGCCGGCCTTCGGCCGTCCCTTGCGGTAGGTCGCAATGATCTGGTCGGCGTGGATATCGTCCACGCTGCGCAGCGTCCGCTTCAGGCGGTCGCGCAGCGCCGCATCATCGGGCGGCACCGTGTAATCCGTGTTGACGTTCCACGTCACTTCGGTTTCCGTCGAGCCGATCAGCAGCGGAACGTTCTGGGAAATCGTCGACGCCGTCGGATCGAACACGTTGTGCGGCAGCGATGTCCCGTCGACGACCGGCGCAGCATTGAAGCCGCCGCCTGCGCCACGGCCGCGACCTCCGCCCTGGCCGGCGCTCTCGCCCCTGCCGTTTCGGGGCACCAGCGCGTCGAGCAGTTGCGGCACGGGGATGTTCTGCAGCTGCGCGACCTGGTTGCCTTTCAGTCCCAACCGTGACATCAACGCTTCGGTACTCTGCGTGGCGGCGCCCGCCGGCATGCTCGTTACCGCCGATCCGCTCTGCGCGATCGCCCGATGGAAGAGTCCCTGCGCCGCAGGCATGCCAAGCAGCGTGCTGACTTTTCCGGCCCCGCCGGACTGTCCGAAGATCGTGACGTTGCCCGGATCGCCGCCGAAGTTCGCGATGTTGTCGCGGATCCATTCGAGGCCAAGGATGACGTCTTTCATTCCGACGTTGCTGGCGCCCGCGAACTGCTCTCCGCCAAGCTCCGCGAGGTACGCGAAGCCGAACACGTTCAACCGGTGAGTCACCCGAACGACGACGACGTCGTGTTTGCGGGCGAGATTGGCGCCGTCATAGGGCAGCATGTTCGGCGAGCCGGCCGAGTAGCCGCCGCCGTGGAGCCAGACCATCACCGGCCGCTTGCCACCTTTCGTCGCGCCCGGCGTCCAGAGACTCAGGTTGAGACAATCCTCGCCCTGCGGCTCGCGTAGGTTGAGCGATGTCCATTCGGGCACGAGCACGCTGTCGACAATCGGGCAGCGCAGTCCGATTTCGAACGCCTCGCGAACGCCGGTCCAGGGCTGGACCTTGACCGGCGGCAGAAACCGCCGCGCCCCGGCCGTCGACGCACCGAACGGCACACCTTTGAAGGCCTGGACCCTGTCGACCACGAGCCCGCGGATTTTTCCGGCGGCCGTCTCCACCGTCGCACCCGGCGTCGCCTGTGCCGACTGCGCCCCGACGCTGCGCTGATCGAAGAACAGGGCGGTCGCTGCGATCGTGCTCGAGCTGATGAACGTTCGCCGATTCATCGCCATCCTCCCGCGGACGGGCCAGGGCCCGTTGCCATGGCGGACTAATATATCAGTCTCCATTAGCCGTGCTCGTATTCCGTCCGGCCGCGATCGAACGGCGAGTCGCCCGTTCGCATCGAGCGATCCCCGTTCGCCTGCAGACGTCGCGCTCCGTCCGGCCGCTGCCGCCCTCGAACATCGCGAACTGCCGCTGATGCGTCACGCAACGGCGCGGCGGCTCGAGCCGACGATGAGCTTCGTTGGTCAGTGCCAGGACGCGGCGCCGCGGACTGCGCTGTTCGACTGCGGCAGGTGCCGCGTTGAAGTGCATGGCACGAACGCCCGGACCGCGATTCGTAAAGATTCCGGATGTCATCTCGATTTTTTACGCGCGCGGAATTCTGATCCACGGGCGCCGACGGACGCGAACCACAGCTGTTCAGCGAGCAGAGCGGTCGCGTGCGCTGCTCCGCGTCGACGCAGCGAACGAACGAAGACAAGAGAGAGGTGACTGATGGCGACGACGTTGACCGCTACACACAAGCTCGGGAAGAAGCCCGCCACGTATGACAGCCGCGATCTCCAGTTTGCGACATACCGGACCTCTGCGCCGTTGCCGTCGCATCCGAAGCATTTCGGGCACGAGAAGCTCGTCGCCGCGAAGGGATGGCAGATGCTCGGCAACGGGCCCGACAATACGGTCGCGCCCGGGTTCACCGGTGCAGGCGACTGCGTCTTCGCGGGCGGGGATCACGAAACGATGCTGTGGACGATCGAAGGCGGGAACGCGGCGACGTTCACCGGCGCGAACGCGATTCATGACTACAGCGCGGTCACCGGTTACAACCCGAACGCGCCGCTCGATCACAACGGCGACAATCCCACGGACAAGGGCACGAACGTCCGCGACGCGCTGAAGTACCGGCAGAAGACCGGCCTGATCGACGCGCACGGCGCGCGGCACAAGATCGGCGCGTACATCGCGCTCGAAGTGGGCAACCTGGACCAGCTGCTCGAAGCGCTCTACCTGTTCGGCATTGTCGGAATCGGTTTCGAGTTCCCGAACTCGGCGATGGATCAGTTCGACCATGGCAAACCGTGGAGCGTGGTGCCCGGTGCGACCATCGAGGGAGGACACTACGTGCCGTTCGTCGCGTACCGCCAAACGCTGGAGTGCGTGACGTGGGGACGCATTCAGAACATGACGACCGACTTCTACCGGAAGTACTGCGATGAGGCGTGGGCCATCCTCTCGCCGGAGATGCTCGCGTCAGGCAAGTCGCCCGAAGGGTTCGACCTCGCGCAGCTGCAGAAAGACCTCAGCGCCCTCTAGCGTCGACGTCGTTGCCGAAGGCTTCAGCCAGCCCTGAAGCCTTCGCGCGACGATCCTTGCGACCGCCCGCGTCACCGTACGCGCCGCTCACGTCTTCGTTGTTGCGACGCATCCTCGATCCGTCGATCGTACGCGCCGGAGGTCCACATGCGCGCGATGTTCTGCACGGTTGGCGTCGCACTCTCGCTGGCGATGCCGCTCGCCGCCCGACAGGCGGCCCCGAAGACAGCGGCGGAGATGAAAGCGGCTTCCGACGCCCATCACGCCGACTTCGACTACCTGCTCGGGGATTGGGAGTTCACGTCGACCAGCCGCGAGTTCGGCACGGGGCACGGTGTGTGGAGCGCCGTCCGTCTGTCCGAGGGGCAGATCCTCGACGAATTCCGGATCCTCGACACCGCGGGCAAGACCGTATACGTGACGACGACGGTGCGCGCCTACAACGCGAGGCTCGGTCTGTGGGAACTCGTCGGGATGGACGAAGGCAGCGGCCTGCAGAACGTCGGTTCGGGCATGCGCGTCGGAACCGAAGTGCATCTGGAGCAGAAGGGCGAGGACGATACCGGGAAAGCGATGATCATGCGCATCCGCTACTACGACATCCTGGGCGATCGGTTCTCGTGGCGCGCTGATCAGTCCAGCGACGGCGGCAAGACGTGGACGAAGGACGTGCTTCGAATCGAGGCGCGCCGGATCGGCCCGCCGCGCGCGATGAACGCGCTGACGCCGCGAAAGTGACATTCCGAGCGGCGGTTCCATTTCTGAACCGGTTGAGCCACTCCCGGTGCCGATTGCGCATTACCCGGCGAGGGGGATCAATGAATGCCAACCGGGAGCGCCGCTCACACTCGCACGAACACCAGCCTGACTGCCGCGGCCGAAAAGCGCCTGCTCGTCTGGATCGCGTCGCGGCTACCGCCGGCGATTACATCTGACGCGCTGTCGGCGCTCGGCTTCGCGGCGATGGCTGCAACCGGACTGTGTTTCGCGGCGCTGCGCTTGACGCCATGGGCGTCGGCAGGCGTGGTCGTCGCACTGGCCGCAAACTGGCTGGGCGACAGCCTCGATGGGACCGTCGCCCGCGTCCGCCGCCAGGAGCGGCCGCGATTCGGCTACTACGTCGATCACGTGATCGATCTGGCGGGCACGACGCTCCTGATGATCGGCGTCGCGTGCTCGGGCCTGATGCACCCGGCGCTCGCGCTTGCCGTGCTCGCCGCGTACCTGCTCGTCTCGGCGGAGTCGTACCTGACGACTCATGCGGCGGGCGTCTTCCGCATGTCATTCGCCGGCTTCGGTCTGACGGAGTTGCGGATCGTGCTGGCGATCGGCGCGATCAAAGCCGCGGCCTCGCCGTGGATTCAGCTGTTCGGCGGACCGTCAGTGCGACTGTTCGACGCCGGCGGTGCCGCCGCAGCGACTGGATTGCTGATCGCGTTCGCGACGGCAGCGATCGGAAACACGCGCGCGCTGCACCGCGCGGAGCCGCTGCCTCGAGCGGGCGGGGCGGCGGCGGCGACGTCACGGGCGAGGGTCGCATGATCCGGCAACCGGGCACGGCCTCGCGCCGGCCGCTCGGGTTCCTTGCGGTCGCATCCGGCGGATTCCTCATCCAGACGACGATCGTCGCCCTGCTGACGCAGCGGGCGTCGATCGCTGCGGAGGTTGCGACGGCGATCGGAGTCGAGCTCGCAGTGCTCCACAACTTTCTCTGGCACGAACGGTGGACGTGGGGCGACCGCTTCGACTCGACGCGCTCGCGTGCGCGCCGCTTCGCGATCTATCAACTGGCCACCGGTGCCACGAGCCTGGCCGTCAACGTCGTGTTCGTCGCGATCGCGGTGCGCGTGTTCGCCCTCGACGCCACGACCGCCAATGTGCTCGCGGTGGTCGTGATGAGCGTCGCCAACTATCTGATCGCCGATCGATGCGTCTTCACGCGCGGCGTGGTCGCCGCGAGCGTCGTTCTCACGGCCATGCCCGCGCCGGCGAGGGCGCAGCCGTCAGCCGAGACGATTCGCGACTGGGACGCACACATCGCGCATCTGGAGCAGTCACGACGTGATGTGACGCAGGCGGCGAGCGACCCGGAGGGGGTGTACGGCCGGGAAGTGCGCGTCGCTGGCGGCCTCGTTCACGAATGGTCCGGGTCGGTGATCGTTCCTGGCGTGACCGTTCCACTCCTCGTCCAGGCGCTGACGACGCCCGGCACGCCGCCACCGCAGGACGACGTCCTCGAGTCGCGCGTGCTGGCGAAGACCGGAGACTCGCTGCGCGTCTACCTGAAGCTGCAGCGCACTGCGTTCATCACCGTCACCTACGACACCGAACACACGGTGACGTTCGAACAGCGCAGCGGGTCTTTCGCGACCAGCCGCAGCGTCGCCACGTCGATTCGCGAAGTCGGCGGCGCCGACCGCGGCTTCCTCTGGCGGCTGAATTCGTACTGGACCTATCGTCAGGTCGACAGCGGCGTTCTGGTCGATGTACTGTCCGTTTCGCTCAGTCGCGACGTACCGGCGCTGGTCCGCCCTGTCGTCGCACCGATCGCCGGCCGAGTTGCGCGGGAATCGCTGCGGAGGACGCTCGACGCGATGCGCCGGTTCGGCGCCGCGCTCGCGCCGCAATCGGTGACCGCGCAATTACCGGTCGGTCCATGACGTCGCTGCGTGCGCGGCGGCGTTCGCGCCGGGTACCATGTAGAAGCCGGGGAAGCCGCCGGTCAGCGGTGCCTCGTCGATGTACCTGACTCGCGCGCTGCCATTCGCGAAAATCGTGACGACGCCATCAGCGATCTGAATCCGCAGCGTAGCCTCCGCGGACCAGTCGATGTCGTGCGTAACCTGATCGATGCAGATCGGACTGACATCCGCCGGCGACTGACGGCGCAGTTGCACCGTGGCCTCGGAGAACCATGCACCGTAGCCGCCCTGTCCGTCGCTCACCTGCACACAGACACCAAGCTCTCCTCCGTTCGGGAATACTCCGCCCGTGCGCACCAGCGTCGATTGCTGATTCGGGCCCTGACCGTTCTCGTAGCGAACGACCGCCCCGTAGAAGCCGGTACCGCCGACACACTGCAGGCTGCCCGACTGACACTCGAAGTCCGCCGCGTACGCGGACGGCTGGAACCGGCCGCTCAACGCGGCGAGCGTCCGACCGTTCGGCGCCGAGAAGTTGAAAACGCCGTTCGCATCCGGATCGGCCGACGGGCCGGGGACGTGCGACGCGAGGCTCGCGGCCGACGTAAATCCGGCGGCGTTGCCGGCGGTGACGATGACGGCGATGTCGGTGGATCGATCATCCGGAACGAGCCTGTAGGTGTCGTTCGTCGCGCCGGCAATCGCAGCACCGGCACGCGTCCAGTGATACGTATACGTCGTCGGCGCGTTCGTCCACGTGCCGATCGACGCCGCCACCAATCCGCCAACGACCAGCGTGCCGCTGATGGCGGGCAGCAGGATGTTGACCGGCGCCTCAACGCCGGCTGAGACGGTGACGCTGTTGGAGATCTGCCCCGTCGATCCGCTGGCGTTGGTGGCGATCACGACGCATGTCACCGAACCGATGTCGTCAGGACTGAGCAGACGGGACGACCCGGTCGCGCCGCCGACGGGCACGCCCGATCGAATCCACCGGAACTCGTACATCGCCGGCAATCCGGACCACGTGCCGGTGGAGCAGGTCAGCGTGACGCCAACGTGCGGGCTCCCGCTGATCACCGGCGGGACGATGTTCGCGGGTGGCCGGTTCCCGCCCGCGCTCGGATCGAACTCGGACGCGCCCAGGTCGAACGCCGATCCGAACATCGGCCTCGGCGCGAGGCCGTTCGTCCGCATGCGCGGCTGATAGGCGATCGGGTGCGCCACCAGAACGCTGTCGGGAAGATCGGCGGCCGCGGTTGACATGTCGATTGCCGGTGATCCGCTCTGGATCGAGTAGTCGTGCGCCGCCGCCGACGAGAACAGCGGGTCGCTGGTGAGCAGCCACCCGAGCTGATTGACCGAGTACTGCTCGGTCGTCGCTTCCGGACGCGCCGGGGCAATGGCACCAGAGGCGAGGTTCATGCCGCGCAAGTTCAGCGTCCCTGCGTACGCCATCCACGAGAAGTTCTGCGCGCCGCCGCAGGCGACGATGTTGTTCCACGCATCGATGGTCGCTGACACGATCGACACGTCGAAGACGACGATGCGGTAGGTCTGACCCGATCGATCGCGGTTGATGACCGTGTTCTGGAAAAAGTACAGCTGCGATCGGTAAGCGAGCGTCGGCGAGAAGACCGGCTGTCCAGGCTCCTGCTCGCCCTGGTTGTCGCCGCCGTAGTGAATCGGCGCATATGCACCACCGTTCGGCAGGCTGAAGTCGTTGACGATCACGTTGCCGTACGCGAAGTCGGTGCCGTAATCTGCCTGCGCGGCGATGCCGCTCGATTGCTCTTCGGCATGCACCCAATCGCACGCCCGGGCGGACGCTTCGACGTAGTTGTAGCGGAAGATCTCGCCGCTCGCGCGGCTCTTGTACGAAGACCCGAGCGATCCGGACCGCGTCTGGCCGATGAAGTTGCCCTCGATCAGCGGGTTCGCGCACTGCATGTAGAAGTTGTGCTCGAACCACGAGCCGGCGATGCCATTACCGAAGACGCGGCAGCTGCGCACCGTCACGCGCTCGCACGCCTGGCTCAGGAGCTCGTCCTTCGCCATCGTAAAAACGCCGAAGCCGTTGTCGGTGGCGACGCAGTTCTCGATCAGGATGTCGCGTCCGACCTGTACGTAGATTCCAGCAGCGGCGCCGAAGGCCGCGGATCCACCGGCCAGCGTCGTGTAGGTCGTGGCGTTGCTCGCGCCGGTGACCTCGAGATTCCGGATCTCGATCCACTGCGGCTTGTAGGTGAAGTAGTCGTCGTCCGGTCCGCGCTTGATGACGATGCCACCGAGGCTCTCGCCGTATTCGGGGATGCTGGTAAACACGTTGTCGGCGCCGCCCGGATTCGATCCGCTCGCGGTGCGAGCACCCGCGAACTGAAACACCGGCCGGTTGCCGTTCGCGTCGGTGACACCGTTGACGACGATCGGATTGGCCGCGGTGCCCTGTCCGCGCAGGCCGATTTTCCAGGCGTACGGCGTCGCACGATAGTAGATGTTGACGACGTCGCCGGCGGTGAGACTGCCCCATGGCACTGTGTCGGGCTCTTCATAAGTCTGACCCGGACCGACGTCGAACGTGCGGATCCCGGCCCTGGCCGACGTCACCGGATTACTCGGCGAGCTGTTCTGCGCGATGATCACCGTGACCGGGGGCGACGTGATCGACGCCGCGCCGATCGCATTGACGGCGGTGACGCGGCACGCGATCGGACCGACGTCGGCCGTGACCGTCTGGTACGCCGCCGCGGTCGCGCCGGGAACCGCCATTCCGCCACGCAGCCACTGATAGGCGACAGTGGCTGGCGAATTGGTCCATGTTCCAGTCGAGCAGGTCAGCGTGTTCCCGACGGCCGGCACACCCGATATCGTCGGACGCTCCGTGTTCGTCGGCGCGGCACCGCCCGCCGTAACCGTCACCGGCGCACTGACCGCGGACGTCGCGCCGGACCCGTTCCCGGCGGTCACCGCGCAGGTAAGGGTGCCGACTGCCGTGGCGACATAGGTTGCCGTCGCGGCGTCCGGAATGTTGTTCGCGCCGAGGCGCCATTGATATTTGAATCCTGTCGGACGGTTCCTCCATGTACCGGTGCTGACACTGAGCACTGATCCGACGACGGCATCACCGCTGATCGACGGCGGCGCGATGTTCATCGGCGCGGATCCGCCGGCGGTGAGCGCGTCGAGCTGCGCCTGCAGGTTCGCGATCGCCGCGACGTGAACGGCATACGGAACGTAGTGCGGGTGCGCGCCGGGATCGACACGGTGATCGGTGATCGCGCCGGCGACGAGCGTCGCCTGCGCCGCGCTCACCGGTTTGTTCACGTCGGCGGTGTTGTCCACGCTTGCCAGGCCGACGTCCGCCGGCGTCAACGCGAGATCGATCTTGACCTGGTCTGGCGTGCGGTTGCTCCACACTCCCGCCTTGTACTGCAGCAGGTCGTCGGCGGCGGGCATGAGCGCGGCAACGGCCGACAGGTCGCTGTCGAGCGGCTGGCGCGCGGCGATCGCGCCCGCCTGCGCGCTGCTCACCGGCTTGCTGGCATCGGCGGTGTCGTCCACGTGGCCGAGGAAGTACGCGAGGTCGCGCCAGGCGGTCGAGCCGTCACCGAACTTGATGCGTCCGGTGTCCGATTCGAGGCCAGGCTCGCCGGCGGCGAGCACCGGATTGATCGCGATCCACTGTGCCGCGGTGTCGCGGCGAAGCTGGATGACTACCGTCATGAGCGCCTCGCTGCTGATGTGAGGGGTGCCGCCGATCCGCTGATCAACGAGCCTGGGAAGAAGGAGAAGCGTCGGCCGGGCGCGCGAGTTTGTCAACGCGAAACGCGCGGGCCGGGACGGGATGTGTGAAGGACACGCGGGGACGTGCTGCTCGGCGATGAACTTTCGGTATACGCCCTTATGAAGATGCAACGCTCCCGACGATGAGAGCAGCCTCTGCCTCCAGCGCACCGGCCACGGCATCGACGTCGGCGTCCGTGTTGTACGCGTGAAAGCTGACGCGGAGCCCGTTGCCGCGGCACGAGGCGACAATTCCGCGTGCCGCCAGACGCTGCACGAGCGCAGGAGCATCGAGCGTGTGCACGACCACCAGCGGGCCACGGCGATCGACCTCGAACGGCGTGCGCACCGCGAAGCCCGCATCGCGCGCGGCGCCCGCAAAACGGGCCGTCAGTCGATCGACCTGCCGGCCGATGGTGTCGTAACCGACGCGATCGAGCAGATCGAGCGCCGCAAGGGCGGCGTAAGCGTTCGGGACCGCCGGTGTCCCGCTCTCGAAGCGATTCGCGCCTGATGGCCAGTCGAGCGCGTCGATCCGGAATGCAAACGGATTGATGCGGCCGAACCATCCGGTAACGGTCGGCTCGAAGCGCTCGATCAGGTCCCGCCGCACGTACAGGAATCCGATGCCCGCCGCACCAATCAGGTACTTGAGGCAGCCGGTGACCATGAAATCGACGTCCAGCGCGTGCACGTCGATGGGGCCGGAACCGGTGCGCTGATAGTCGTCGAGCAGGACGTACGCCCCACGGCGGTGGGCCAGCCGGGCGAGACCGGCAATGTCGGTCCGGTGGCCGTTGCGGAAACAGACGTGCGTCGCCGGGACGATCAGCGTTCGCTCGTCGATCACGGCGTCGTAGGACGCGAGCGGCAGCGTATCCGGCGTGGCCGCGGGCGCGCAGGCGCGGCGGATCGTGGCCCCGCGACGCTCCTGCGCCAGCCACACCTGCGCCATGGTCGGGAACTCGAAGTCGCCGACGACGACGTGCGATCGGGGCCCGTGGAAATCAAGAGCGCTGGCGATCGCGTTGATGCCAGCCGACGCGCTCGGCATCACTGCGACCTCGTCGGCGCCCGCGCCGATCGATGCCGCGAAACGCGCGCGCAGACGCTCGACCTGCTCGACCCAGAGTTCCCACGGCGATCCTTCGTCGTGCCACGATTCGAGGTAGCAGCGGACGGCTCCTTCCACGTCGAGCGACAACGCGCCTTGCGAGCAGCTGTTCACATAGACGCGCCTGTTCAGGATCGGAAAACGCGATCGGAATTCTTCAGGATTCATGCGTCGTCTCGATGAGCTCTCGCAGCGCTGCGGCAAACCGCTCGATCTCGGCTGCGGTGTTGTAGTGGACCAGGGAGGCACGCACGGCGCCGGCGGCGGGCAGCCCGAGGCGCGCCATCAGCCGAGGCGAATACATGTGGCCGCTCCGCACGCCAATCTCGCGGGCCGCAAGACCCGCGGCGACATCGGACGCGGTGCGGCCGGCGACGGTGAAGCACAAGGTCGGAATCCGTTCGCCGAGACGCTCGCGCGCCGTGACGCCGTGCACCGTCACGCCAGGGATGCGCTCGAGCTGGTCGAGCAGTTTCCGCGACAACGTCCGTTCGTAATCCGAGATCGCCGTCATCGCGGCGCGGATGGTCTCGACACGCGACTGGGCGGGAGGGGCAGGAGGGGCGACGGTCCTGCCGACATCCTCGAGATAGGCAACGGCGGCGTTCATGCCCGCGACGTTCTCGTAGACGTACGTTCCAGCCTCGAGCTTGTCTGGCGTCACATCGGGAATGAACTCCTCGCGGAAGGTCGGCAGCCGGTTGATCGCCTCGCGGCGGCACCACGCGAACCCCATGTGTGGCGCGAACACCTTGTATCCCGAGCACACCAGGTAGTCGCAGTCGAGCGCCCGCACGTCGATCGATCCGTGCGGCGAGAAATGCACGGCGTCGACGAACACCTCGGCGCCCGCGGCGTGCGCCCGGCGCGCAACGGCGCCGATATCGACGACCCGTCCGATCGCATTCGACGCCATCGTGCATGCGACGAGCCTGGTCCGCGTGGTCAGAAGCGGCTCGAGATCGGCGGGGTCCAGCGACGCACCGTCCCGGCCCACGCGAGCCTTCCACCAGACGATGCGTGCGCCCGCGCGCTCGAGCGCGAGCCAGGTCGCGACATTCGCCTCGTGATCGAGATCGCTGACGATGATCTCGGAACGTCGATCGAGCGTCTGGCCGACAGCGAGGCTGATCGCGCGAATGAACGACGTCGCGTTGAGGCCGAACGCGATCTCATCCGCAGACGGTGCGTTGACGAACGCCGCGACGCTTTCGCGCGCGCGGACGATCATCGCATCGACTTCGCGCGACTGCTGGTACGGCCCGCCGCGCTGAACGTTGCGGGCGACGAGGTGATCGGCGACGGCGTCGAGAACCGTGGACGGGATCTGCGCACCGGCGGCGTTGTCGAAGAACACGAACCGGCCGGCGCGCTCGATCGCCGGAAAGCGTCGGCGCAGCGCGTCGACAGGAAATGGCCGCGGCTCAGACATGGCGCAGCCGCGCGTAGGCGATCGAGATCAGGCCCAGGAACGGCAGAAACCAGACGACGCTGTACTGCAGGCCGTCCACGAAGAACGTCGTCGCCGAGATCGCCACGAGCGACGCGATGCCGAACCACGTCAGCAGGCGATGCGCGGGCATCCTGAGTGGAAGCGCC
>DATFXR010000447.1:0-51692 GCA_035315685.1 Vicinamibacterales bacterium
GCACCTGGAACACGAAGTGGCCGTCGCGCTTTCGCGTGTGGAACGACGCGACGAATCCACCCGCCGGCATGCCAGGGCCGCTCACTCGATAGACGTAGGTGGTTGCGTAGTCGAGAGGTGCGAGGACTGCAGCGTAGTTCACGTGTGCGCCGTACTTGAACGGCAGCGCAAGCGCGGAGAATTGCGCGTCGGCCGACAGATAGTCGTCGACGACGCGGCCGGTGATCCCTGCAGGCTTGAGCTGGGCAAGCGACAGACCGAACTGAACGCTGTAGGCGGCAGCGTTCGGCTGAGTCTCGCTGGTTTGCCACGCGACGATCATCTGATCGGTCGCGCCGAACGGGCCGTTGTCGCCCGGCTGAATGTAAGGACGGAACGTGACCGTCTGTGCCGCCGGCGCGGCGCTCATCGCGCACACCAGGACGCAGACAGTCGACGCGGCCGCACCGATGTGACGTCGCACGCTCATTGAACCTCCTTCGACATCGAAGCCGTCCACGCGTGGGCACACCGAGGCTGGAGACTCATCCAGAGCGATCGGCGTTCCGCCAGGACGAGGCTCTCAGGCCACGCGGATGACGCCGGCAATGTAGAAGCGGATCATCACGGCGGCATGACAATGCGGCATCGGAGAGGCAACAAGACGTGCCGAACCGCTGCGGTTCGCGCGGGATAGCGGCGGCGGTAACGTCACTCAGAGGCGTGAGCTAAGGAAGTCGTCGGTCTCGACGCGTACCAGCGCGTCTGTTCGGGTCCAGGCGACGAGCGCGTGGGCGAGGCGCATGCATCATCGTACCGTCGGCGGCCACTCGCCGTTCACGAGGATGGCTTCATCGTCTCCGGGCCAGGCCGGCATGGTGACGCCAATCGCAGCGAGCGCTTCGCTACCAAACGATCGAAATTGGAAGCGTGTTCCCAGCGGAATCGTCAGACACACGCCGGGATAGACTGCAACGATCTGTGCGTCGCCGTTCTGCTCACGCCACATCTCGCCACGGCCTGAGACGAAGTACCAGATTTCCTCGACAGTCCGATGAATGACGGCCTTCGATGTCTGACCCGGCGCCAGCTCGAAGTGAGCCATTCCACCGGCCTTCAGTTCGAGCAACGGCCTGACACTCGAACCGTCGGGCGCGACAGAAGACGGCACCGGCGGCAGTTGCGTTGTGTCGAAGTGCAGCACGGGTTGAGATTCTCCTGGATGGTCGACGCTGTCGACGTCCTCAGTCTCTTTTAGATCTATCTGCTGTCCTGTTTGCGCAACCTCATCGTATGATGTGAACTATTACATCCAGCAGCGACACAGCCCGGCCGTCCAGCGGCAACCGCGGAGGATGACTATCAAGCTGAACCACGACCAGCTTGATCACCACGTGGCGGCGTCACGTGGCGATGCAGAGCCACCGGTTAGCGAACCCTCACTCTACGGTGCGATTACCGGCCAGATCGCGGTTGGCCGCCATGTCTTACAGATCGGCGAGCTCTGCGGTGCCGTGGTCCGCGACGCTTCACGGACCGAACGGGCTCACATCCGCCCGCGACCCACGCCCGTCCTGCTCCGCCCGAGATCGATCCGGGGTCTGTTCGGTCGCGGGATCGAAATGGCAGCGGCGCTCTCGGCCCTCGACGCGGGCCTTCCTGTCGAGGTGAGCGGCGAATCGGGAATTGGCAGAACTGCCCTGCTTCGACATCTCGCGCATCATCCGCACACGGGGTCGTTCGTGGACGGCATCGTTTATGTGCAGGCGCGCCATCACACGTCGGCCGACGTCCAGCAGTTGCTCTTCGAGGCTTTCTACGAAAGCGACGAGATCTGTAAACCGACCGCAGCAGAGCTCCGGCGCGGCCTTCAGAACAAGCAGGCGTTGATCCTGCTCGACGATGTGCAGCTGCCGCAGCACGAATTGGAACAGGTCCTTGATATCGCTCCTCGATCGGTGTTCGCCGTGGCAACGCGTGAGCGGTGTCTGTGGGGCGAAGTGCGAAGCGTCGCACTGACAGGGCTGCCCGTCGAGGATGCCGTGGTGCTCGTCGAACGCGAAATGGAGCGCTCGCTGGACGGCAGCGAGCGATCGGCAGCGGCGAGCCTCTGTACGGCGTTCGGCGGGCATCCGCGTCGCATCGTCCAGGCTGCGGGCATCGCACGCGAGCAGGAGATGTCGCTCGACGTCTGCGCACGGAACATCACGCCGGCGAACCTGATGACCGAGCTGATGGCGTCGGTCGACGAGAAGCAGCGGCGCGCGTTGCTGGCGTTGACCGCGCTGCCTGGCGTGCCGCTGCGGGTTCAGCACATTTCGAGCATTGCCGACGTCACCGACGTCGAGCCGTCGCTGATGGCGCTCGTCCGCCGCGGTGTCCTGGTCAGCGGCGATTCGCGGCATCGACTGGCCGCCGGTTTCAGCGACCAGCTCCGTCGAAAAGAAGATCTGAAACCCTGGGTGAATCGCGCGATCACCTACTTCACCGCGTGGTGCGAGCGCTACCGGCGTAGCCCGGGCAACCTGCTGGAAGAATCAGAGGCGCTGGTCCGCGTGCTGGCGAGCGCGGCTGAGGCGCGGCGGTGGGGAGAGGTCCTGCGAATCGGCAGGCTTCTCGAGGGAGCCCTGATCGTCGGCGTGCGATGGGGCGCCTGGGCAGTCACGCTCGAGCATTGTCTCGCCGCCGCGAAGGCGACCGGCGATCGGTCCGCCGAAGCCTGGGTGCTGCACGAAATCGGCACGCGAGCGTTCTGCCTTGGCGAGACGGGCATGGCCCGCGCATCATTGAGCCAGGCCGCGAAGCTGCGCGACGCGCTGGACGAGACCGATGCCGCAGCGGCCAGCCGGCGGAATCTCGGTTTCGTCCTCGCACCCGAACCCGATTCCACGAGCGTACCCGAGTCCGCACGCGAGCCTTCTTCCGCTCGCGAGCCTTCGTCGGCGCGCGAACGCTCGGCGGGCCAGCTCGACAATCGAATCGACGTCGATTTCCTGCCGCTTCGAGACGAGATCCAGCTCCTCCCCGACAGTTCGAACACGAACCGTGTGGGAGCAGTGATGCTCACGCTGTCGCTTGCGACGATCGTGGGCGGGCTGGCCTATTGGGCCGGACTCTCGTGGCAGCGGTGGAACGTTGCCAGCATCCGTGGCCTCCTCCAGAGCAGCCTCGGGACCCCCACGCCGCCGCAGAAGTCGCCCGCGGATGATCGGGCTGCGTCGCGAACCCTGGAAGCCGATCACGATCCACCGGGCGCTCTTCGCACAGATCCGGAGCCGGATGCGCGCGCCAGCGATCAGCCGCTGACTCCGCCGACGTTGCCGGCATCGGGCTCCGACCGCGCGAGCATTCTCATCTTCTCTCCGCGACCTGGTTCGATCGCGGCAGGCGGGCCCACCAGGCTGTGCTATGCGGTGAGCGACGCGGTCCAGGCACGCGTTGAACCCGGGGTGGGCGATGTTCCCCCCACGAGCACGCTGAACTGTCTGCGCATAACGCCGGCACGCACGACCACTTATCAACTGACCGCGTCCGGTCGCGACGGCCACCAGGTCACGCAGCAACTGGTGATCATCGTCCGGTAACGGCGGTTGACGGGCGCATGCTCCTGAATTCGAGCGCCTGCGCTGGCGGCGGGCTCGGTCAGACCGCGGACCGCCCGATCGCTGATGGCACCAGGCACGGCAATGGTGGCAGGGCGGCAAGCGCGCGCACCTCGCGCGACATTTCCGCGCTGAACGCGCGATGCAACGACTGCACGTGATCGTCGCTCCAGTCAAATGACGCGATCTCGTCCGACAGCTCGAACAGCCGCAGCGACAGATCGTGCCGTGTTCGCTCGTAGTTCGAGAATGCGGCGGCAGTGCCGTCCAGGATCGCGCGCGCCAGCAATTCCGCGTCACGCAACGCGTCGGTGATGCCATGGGCCGTGATCGGATCCTTGAAGTAGCCGGCATCCCCGACGAGCGACCAGCCCGATCCGGCACTGACCCTCATGAAACCGATGTGACCGCCGAAACCGCGAACCGGTTCGACGCGTGCGGCGTCTTCGAGCTGCGCGTCGAATGACGGCGAGACCTCCCGGATCCACCGCCGGTAAGCGGCGGATGCGTCACCGCGAACCTCGTCGCGAAAACGTCGCGACGGCACGGACGCGAATACGCACGTCGCGCCGTTGTTCGTGGGAATGGCGCCGATGCTCGCACCCGGCCGGAACTTCCAGTAGTAGCCCTCTGACGGCAACCCGTGCCAGTAGCTATAGAGGACGCCGGCCGAGTGCCGGCCGACGGCGAGTTCCCGCGCACCGACGCGCCGCGCAACGGTTGAATGGAGGCCGTCGGCACCGACGACGATGTCCGCCTGGATGTGCCGCCGCGTGCCGCCCCAGGCGGCGACGATCCCGCGCACTCGCCCCCGATCGTCGACGATCAGATCGTCGAGTCGGACATCGTAGCTGACCTCTGCTCCGGCGTCCGTGGCCGCATCGACCAGGATCCGGTCGAGCAGCGCGCGCCGCGGGGCATACAGCGCGCTCACGCCGAATCGCGCTTCTATTGGCACGGTGAGGTCGTGCTGGCTGTAGCTGAACGTCGTCGCCTGAACCGGCGGCGTCCCGGCGGAGACGATCGCTGGCAGGACGCCCCAGCGATGCAGCGCCAGCACCGCACCGCGCATGAGCGCGTGCGTCGAGAGCGCGTCGGCGCCGTACGCGCCCCTGTCGATCAGCAGGACGCGAGCGCCGGCCCGCGCGAGCAGCAAGGCGGTCGCCGCTCCCGCGCAGCGCGCTCCGACGATGACGACATCAACTTTCACGGCAACATCCATTTCCGGACGACGGACGCAGTCCGAACGTCTCCGCGGCGCCGCGAACCGCGAAGACGGTCGTTCGATCCGTCGCGCCTGCTCTGACCGTGGCGGTGACGGGGTTAGCGAGTGGTGATGCTGACGTCCACCGGAACGCCGTTGGTGAGGACGTCGAACACCGCCGACCGCGCGCGCGACTGCTCGACGATCGCGCGCAGTTTTTCCGGCGGGGCATCTCCAGCGATGGTGAAGCTGATGCGGATCCGCTGGTAGCCGTTGCGAACGTCGCTCGACAGACCGAGGATTCCCTGCAGATCGATATCGCCTTCGACGCGCGACTCGACCGACGTGAGCGTCACGCCGCGGGCGGCGGCGATGTTGCCGATGCCGGCGGTGATGCAGGCGGCGAGGGCGTGCAGCAGGAACTCGGTCGGCGTCGGGCCGCGGTCCTCGCCGACGAGCACTGCCGGGTGATCGGCGCCGTAGCTGAACTGGATCTGATGCGTGTGTTCGCCACCCGCTCCGCTGAACGACTCGATGCGCGACTCACTGTAGGTGCCGCCCACCCATCGATTCGTGACACGAAACTGGAACGTGCCGAGCGCTGGCGTCTCTTTGACGGCGTTGACGGTGGCCATCAAGACCGGCGTGTTGACGCCGTTGCGCGGCGCTCGAGGAGCACGCGTCGGCGCGGTCATGACTTCGGGCATTGGTCTCTCCTTCTTTTCTCTTTCCGTTCGACGATTCCCGGTGTCCGGGCACGGCCGTGCGGTGGCCTGGCCGCCCCCACTTGAGATATCGAAAACCGTTGACAGAGGGCGACACGACGCCATCCGATGGTCGTGGCATCGACGCGGTGTCGAGGGGCGTCTCAACTGTGAGAGGCGGGAATTGTCTGAATGGCGAGGTTGACGCCGAAGCGGAAGGATGCGGACGTGAGCCGAATTGAACGAAGGTGCGCCGCCGCGAATCTGACCGCGGCGGCGACCGCTCGGGCCGGCGCTCAACGAACGATGATGTCAGTTCTCATCCAGGGATGAATGCAGCACTGGTAATGGTGAACGCCTGGCTCTTCGAGGTCCGGATCGGTCTTCTGGCCGGGCGCGACGAACTGGATCTCGGCGTTCTTTTCGGGATTGCACTCGGGTGCTGGCACCAGATTGCCTGACAGCTCGTTGAGCAGGTCGACGAAGCCACCGCCGAACTGCTGAACTTCGGTGAACGTGTGCATCTCGCCGCCGTTGTTCCTGGCCTGCAGCGCTTCGCCGTCGCGCATGTGAACGACGCCGGGTGCGAAGTGCCACGGCCCCGCCTGCTGCGTCTTGCTCACCTCCGAGAGGAACACGTCGAACGGCACGCCGCCGCTATTGCCCGTACACGTCCCCGGTCCGACCGCGGCGTTGAACGTCGCCGGGTCGCATTGATCCATGATGCTGACGGTCCGGATTCCGGCGGCGGAGCCGACGATGCCGGCGCATACCAGCGCGACGCAGGTGGCTAGCGCGAAGTTGAGAAAGATTCGTCGAGACATGTCATCCTCCTGAGGTGTAGAAACGAACAATGGCGGATGGTATCGCGCTCTTTGGACTAAAGCTCATCCGGAGTTCGTAAACAATACGTAGAACTTTCATGTGGAAGGTCGAACGTCGGGCGTCATGGTTCGTCGGCGCATCGGCGCCGTGATTCTCTCGCGAGACAAAGGAGCCACACGTTCTCGCAATGAGCCGTGACGACCTCGGTGGTCGTCGTCCGGATCCAATCTCGAATGGCTGCTGCGAGACGCAGCGCGAACGATTCGACGCAGATGGAGTTGTTTCAGGTCGCCGTCGAGTGCTACGCCGGTTATCGCGGCGAGCAGACACCGCGGCGCTTTCGGCTGCACGAGCGCACGTTCGACATCGACGCCGTCGTCGATCAATGGCTTGCGCCCGATCACCGCTACTTCAAGGTGCGCACCACCAGCGGAGAGCTGTGTATCCTCCGGCACGATGTCCTGGCTGACAGGTGGGAGCTGTTCAGAAGGGACCTGCAGCGTCCGATTGACTGATCAGTTCGCGAGCCCGTCCAGTAGCTTTAGAATCTGCGCGGACATCATCGTGCCGCATCGCGACGGACCAGCGTCTGTCGAGGGACCGGGCGGTGGGGATTATGACGCGTTGGCCGCTCGCTATCGTCCTGCTCGGGCTGATCGCGTATCTCCTGGCGACGGTTCCCCGCCTGACCGTGTTTCCGCCGATCGGTGAAGACGAGCCCTGGATTGCCGCGGCGCCGTACAAGCTGGCAACAGAAGGCGTGCTGGGATCGGATCTGTTCACCGGCTATTACGGGATGGAGCGCCATCTCTTCGAGCAGATGCCGCTGTTCCCGTTGATGCAGGCAGGACTGTTTCGGCTGTTCGGCGTCGGCGTAGCGCAGATGCGTGCGCTGCCAGTTGCCTGCGGCCTGCTGTTGTTGAGTGCCGTCTTCGCGGTCGGACGACAACTCGGCGGCGATCGGGTTGGCACGCTCGCCGTGGTCCTGATGATCGCGTTGCGGATGACGGACGGCGGCGACAGTACCGGCATTCTCCTCCTCGATCGCGCACGCATCAACCGCTACGACATTGCCGTTCCTGTGTTCGCATTGCTGGCGTTGTTTTCGTTCAACCACGCCGAGCGCGACCGCCGCGGCTCGTGGTACGTGCTGGCCGGTCTCTTCACCGGCCTGGCGACCTTGAGTCATCTCTACGGGCTGTTCTGGCTGCCAGTGTTCGCGGTGCTGTTGACCGTCAAGCGCGGGTCTCGTTTTCTCGATGAACGGGGCCTCTGGCTGATCCTTGCGGGCTTCGCAGCGCCGTCGTTCGTATGGGTGGCTTACATTGCGACCGGTTGGTCGGATTTCATCGGCCAGATGCGGACGGACGCTGCTCGCTTCAACCTCTTCGACCCTCGCTTCTATATCGAGAACATCGTGTACGGAAACGGACCGATTTCGCTCAACTGGGCGGTGCGGTCGATACGTACGCTCCCAGTCACGCGAGTCGGTGCATGGACGGTGCTGATCGGCACCCCCGCGGCCGTGGCCGTGGCGCTGTATCGTGCGGGTGACGCGTCCGCGAGCGCCGTCCGATCGCTTGCCGTCGCGTTTCTCGTGCAACTGTCGCTGTTCGTCGTCTTTCTGAAGGTGAAAAGCCTCACCTATATGATCGCGTTGTGGCCGATCGCGGCGCTGCTGCTCGCCTGGCTGGGAACGTGGCTGTGGGATCGCGGACGCTTCCTCGCTCGTGTCGCGCTCGCGACGCTCCTGGGGTTGATCCTCCTGGACGGAGGAGTCCACGTCGCCCGGAGCCAGGCGCATGCCAGACAGGTCACACCGTACGACTGGTACGAATCGGAAGTGGCTGGTTGTATTCCGGCCGATTCGGTGGTGCTGGGGTTTCAGCGCTACTGGATCGGGCTGCGTCAGTACCGCTACCGCTCGTGGCTGCTGCCGATCTATGCGACAAACCCCCTCTATTCGGGTGATCCAATCAGTCTGGACGAGGCGCTCGATCGACTCAATCCAGGTGTCATCCTCGTCGATCGTCATATCGACGATCTGATGACCGAGGCCGCACGCCCTGACAGTCCCAATCATCAGCTGCACGTCGGCTTCGAAGCATTCAAGAAGAGACGCCATCCGCAATTGACCTGCGTGATCAAAGACCACACCTACGGACCGATGCAGATATACCTGCTATCGGATGCGCATCGTTGATGCATCGCCAGAAACGTGCTCGTCGCAACTGGCTCATCCATGAGGCGTCAGATGCCGTGAAATTGTCGTTCCCGCCGGGTGATACACTCGCGCACTCGCCAGAGTGCGGCCGATGGCGAATGGCGTCCAGACCGCGCGGGTCTACCAATTCGGGGCATTTACTGTCGACGCTCGTACGGGGGAACTCTCGCACGGCGGCCGTCGAACGCCCCTCCGCGATCAAGCGTTCCAACTCCTGCTGGCGCTGCTGGAGCAGCCAGGCGAGCTCGTCACCCGCGAAGAGCTGTCACGCCGGCTGTGGGGGACGGACACGTTCGTCGATTTCGATCGCGGCCTGAACAAGATCGTCAATCATCTCAGGGACGCACTGGGGGATTCGGCGGAGCAGCCGCGCTTCATCGAGACGCTGCCGCGCAAAGGCTACCGGTTCATCGCCGCCGTGACCCGCATCGACGACGATGCCGGAACCGCACCGCAGCCGAGTGCGCCGAGTGCGCCGAGTGCGGCGCCCGCGGCACGCGTTCGCCGCTGGCTGCCGTTGTCGGTCGTGCTGGCCGCCGGACTCGGCATCGCGGTCGGCGCCGGCCTTGGAGAAGTCCGGCAGTGGGCGATCGGCCGGTGGAACGCGGCTCCGGCGATTTCCGCGCTTGCGGTCATCCCGCTGGAAAACCTTTCGCGCGACCCCGAACAACAGTACTTTGCCGACGGACTGACCGACGCGTTGATCACCGATCTGGCAAAGACCGGCACCGTGCGGGTCGCCTCGCGGACGTCGGTGATCCGCTACCGGGAGACGAAAAAGAGCATCAAGGAGATCGGGAGGGAGCTGAACGTGGACGCCGTGGTGGAAGGCACCGTGACGCACGCCGGCAATCACGTGCGGATCACGGCGCAGTTGATCCAGGTCTCCACCGACATGCATTTGTGGGCCGATACCTACGAACGCGACGTCAGCGAAATTCTCGATCTCCAGCGCGTGCTGGCAACCGATATCGCCCGGCGGATCAATGCCTTCGTGACGCCGCTCGATCGCGCACGGATCGTGAATCCCGAGGCGTACGGTCAGTATCTGAAGGGGCGGTATGCCTTTCACGAGTACACGAGCCGGGGCTGGCAGCAGGCGATCGAGCACTTCAACCGCGCGATCGAGACCGACCCTGCATTCGCGCCCGCGTATTCAGGCCTCGCGGACGCCTATCTCGTCGCGGGCACGTACGGCGCGATCCCAACCGACGAAGCGCTCACGCGCGGAAAGGCCGCCGCGGCGAACGCGCTCCAACTGGATGACCGGTTGGCAAGCGCGCATTACGCGCTGGCGACGGCGCACACCTGGTACGACTGGGATTGGGCAGGTGCCGAGCGCGAGTTTCGGCGCGGGCTCGAGCTGAATGCAAGTGACTCGCTGGGCCGAAACTGGCATGCCGGTTACCTGTCGCTGCTGGGCCGGCACGACGAGGCGGTCGCAGAACAGGAGCGGGCCCGCCAGCTTGACCCCCTGTCGCTGATCGTGAACGCGAACCTGACGCGGGCGCTGTACTGGGCTCGCCGTTACGATGAGGCGATCGTCCAGGCGCGGAAGACTCTCGAGCTCGATCCGACCTTCGGAGTGGCCCTGTTCTGGCTGGAGGGTTCGCTGCGCCACAAGGGTCTGTTCAAGGAAGCCGTGGCACTCCGCCAATCGGTGTCCAATCCGGAACAGGCCGCGATCATCGAACGCACCTACGAACGTGACGGGTTCAACGCTCTCCTCCGCGGGTGCGGAGAGACGTACCGGAAGAACGGATTGCTCGAGACGGCGGCCCGCTGCTACGCGCAGATTGGCGAGACCAGCGAGTCGATCGCGCTACTCGAGACGTGCGCGGAACGACATTGCTCCGATCTGGTCAGTCTGAACGTGGAGCCGGATTTCGACGTGCTCCGGGGCGATCCGCGTTTCGAAGCACTGGTGCGGAAGGTCGGGTCTGCGACACTCGATACGGGTCCTCACCTGGCGCCGAGTATCACTCTCTCCAGCCAACCTCGTCCCTGACCTGTCGGCGCCGACACTCCGGCAGGCCGAATTCCAAGAGGCGCGACCCACTTGCAGCATCTGGAACCTCTGCGGACGTTCCATTGATGCGGATGACCCGGGAATCGATATTTCACCTCCGGGGAATTCCACGGGAATTGATTGAGGCGCCTGTCGCGCCTATCACTGGTGCTCCACAACCGATTCCAACGTAGGCGCCGAGGCGGCCGGTCGAACCGAGCGCCTCGGCAACAGCAGGACGAGGAGCGCCATGAAAACTTATCGCAACCCCAGCACCACGCGCCAGATGTGGACGCTGGCCGCACTCGTTGTGGCTCTCGCCGGGACGCCATATGCCGGGAATGAATCCGGTGATGAACACAAACCGGACACGCTCTATGTCTGGTCAGGTGACCAGGCACGCGTCGCTCCGGACTTCCTTGCGGTCATCGACTTCGACGAGGACTCGCCTCAGTACGGGCAGGTCATCAGGACGGTTCCCGTTCCCGGGCCAGGCAGTTCCGGCAACGAGCCACACCATTGCCATCTCTCGGCGGTCAAGAATCTTCTGGCGTGCGGCGGTCTGCTGGCGCTGCTGCGCGGTCAGAACAGCATCTTCTTCTTCGATGTCTCGCAGCCGCGGCATCCGAGATTCCTGTTCTCGACGAGCGGCACGCTCTCGAACATCACCGACGATTTCCTGCCGCTGACCGAAGGCGGATTTCTAGTGACGCAAATGGGTTCCCACACCGGCGGTGTCCCCGGTCGCGTCGCCGAGTTCGACGGCGACCTCCGCCTGGTCGGCGAGTGGCCCGTGAATCCGCCGGAGCACGACTTCAATCCGCACGGCATCTCGGCCCGTCCGGAGCGGAACCTGATGGTGACGTCGGACTTCATGATGCCCGACAGCTCGTTGAACGTGGTCCCTGGCGATCCGCTGCTCCGCGGCAGTATCCGTGTGTGGGATCTTCAGCAGCGATCGATTGTCCGCACCATCGTGATCCCGAGCGCGATCGGGACCATGGACGTCAAGCTCATTCCCAACGACCCGCTCGGCCGCGCGTTCACGGCAGGAATGTTCGATGGCCTGGTGTATCTGGTCGACACCACGAACGGAACATCACAGGTCGTCTTCGACTGCGAGAACATCGTGCCTCACGTCGAGGTGCCCGTGCGGGGCGGGATGACGCAGCTGCTCGCCATGCCGCAGTCGGGCGACCGGTTGATCTTCGCGTCCTTCCAGGCCGGTCAGGTCGGCATGCTCGATGTGAGCGACCCGGAGCATCCCGTTCAGACCGGTATCGTCAATCTCGGCGCGGACGCCGGGCCGCACATGATTGCGCTCACCGACGACGACAAGCGACTGGTCGTCAGCGATTACTTCCTCAATGAGGACGATTTCGGGAAGATCCATTTCGAGGGCGACCACCATGTGCATGTCGTCAAGGTGTTCAAGAACCACCTCTCGCTTGATCCGCGCTTCGACGTGGATTTCAACACTGCGTTCGCGACCGGACCGGCGCGGCCGCACGGAGTAGCGATGAAGTAAACGGTCGGCACATAACCTGAAGGAGTGAGCGGCGGTCCAGGTCCATACTCGTCTCACCATCAAACGCACGCGCGACGTGCGAGAGTGCCCGGTCACTCTAACGACGGCATCACGCCTCGGATCGCTCACCGCCGGGTTCGTCCGCACCGGCCTGTGCGGCGTCGCCGGATGGCCGTTCCGGCGACGTCCTCGGCTTCGCCGGCGGCGATGCAACCGGCCAGTCGGTTCGCCATGCCTCCGAGTGGCCGTCAGTCTGGTACGAAATCCGAACGGGCATCGCGCTGAGCCGGTCTGCAAGCCGTGCGTCGGCTCGGATCGGCCACCAGTCGTAGAGAAACACCTCCATCGGCCGCCACATCGCCACCCAGCCACCGATCAGCAGGCTTTCCCGAACGATGTCGCCGACGGGGCGCTCTCCGAGGAATCTGGCGACGACGTTTCCGAGGAGCAGCGACACGGCCAGGAACGTCACGCCGATCACGAGGCTGGTGCGGCCAATCTTGAACAGCTGATGAAGACGGCGGCGTGCCGCAGCGGCGCGTTGACCGAAGAATTCGCGGACCGCATCACGAAGTATGGCGGGCTCTTCCTGAAGGCCGGCGGGACGATCGAGATAAACGACCAGGGCCAACTGTGCATCGGCTGGCTCTTCCTGCGCCCAGCCAACGATGAATTCCTCGGCATTCGGGTCGAGGTCTCTTTGATGGAACGGAGATGGATCGATCGAGTTGAAGAGTTGCTTGAGCTCCACCACATGTATCTGGATGACGGCGCAGTTCGAGGGAATCGGGTCGCCAGCAGAATGTGGCGGCTGACGCTGCACGTCGCCCCTGGTGGAGGCTCCTTCTTCAGAGTCCGGCACCGCGCGGCGCGTGAGGCGATCAGTTGGTGGCACGCTGCAAAGCCAGGCGAGCGCCTAGGATACATTGCGTCGACGGAATGGAGTGACTGGCGATGAACGGCTACCCGCAACTGCTGCACAGCTTCCAGCGTACCGAGGAATTGCGGTCGACGAAGGACAGATAGACACTCGATCGGTGAAGTGGAAGACAGAATCGTTCACTGCCGACCGGCGTACCAGTCGAGCACTCGGAGCGCGCGCAACGTGATCCAACGATTCGGCGCTCCGACCGTGCCGGCCATGTCCTCGTGAAGCGTGTCGCGGTGTCGCACGTCGAGCAGCCAGCGCCCGTCGCTCTGGCGCCGCTCGATCACGCTCGCGACGGCCTCATCGATCCGCGCATCGGGTTGCACGCCGGCCGCGCACAGGTAATCGAGCGCGCGTAGCACGTCGTGGTGCCAGAGCGGCGGAAACGCGAACAGCATCCAGGTCGGCTCGATGATGTCGCCGGTCGACAACCGCCGGAGCAGACGACGCTCGAGGAGATACTCCTGCGCGCGCCTTCGCGCGTCGGTCACCGACACCGCAGCGCCGAACGCCTGCTCGAACGCGAGGAACCCCTCGAGCACGCAGATGGTGGTATGGAACGACGAGCGCACCGAACCGCGCTCGGCCTCGCAGTTCCAGCCGCCGTCGCTGAGCTGTTCGCTCAGCAGTCGATCGACGAGTCGATCGCTGCGCTCGCCGAAGTACGCGCCGAGCGCGACGACCCGGCCGTTGATGCACGGCTCGACCTCACCCTCGAAGAAGGGCGAGTCTCCGAACTCGGGGCCCCAGGTGACGGTGCTGCGAACGAGATCGATCGCGGTTCGCGCCCGCGGGCTCGCCGGGTCGAGCCCCAGGTCACGCAGGAACACCAGCGTATACAGGTTCGACCACCAGAGCGGCGTGGCGATGCCGTCGCCCCAATTGCCGTCGGGGCGCTGTTGATCGAGCAGCCGCGCGCCCCATCCCTCCGACGCGACGCGCGACCGCTCAGCCGCGACGATCTCCGCGGGCGTGTCGGTGAGGTCGCGCATGCCCTGCCAGCGAATGGACGGATCGGCGTCGAAGAGCCAGTCGATGACGGGATCGCTGGAGGATCGACGGTGCGGATGGCTGTGCGTGAGCGTCATTCGTTCCTGGGCACTACATTCGAGCGGCAACCTTCACCCACGGCCACACCTCAGCCGCTCAACGCGCGGAGAGCGGCGGAGTGCTCGTCGGCGGCCTGCGCGGCGCCGACGCGCGCTCGTACGCATACGCGACTCTGAGGAGCGTCGGCTCGCTCCATGGTTGCCCGAGGAGATCCATGCCTACCGGCAGTCCGTCCGCCGTGAATCCTGCGGGCAGACTCATCGCCGGGAATCCGGTCGTCGCACTCAGCTGACAGTTCGAGCCGCCCTGCGGCTGACCGATCACGGCGGGCTTGCGGCGCAGCGTCGGGTACACGAACGCGGTGATATTCCGTTCGTTCATCAGCGAGAGGATTGCGGCGCGCGCCTGCTGGCGCTTCGACAGCGACGCGCGGTAGCTGTCCGAGTCTCGCGACACGACGTCGTTGGCGCGTTTCAACACGCCTTCAACCGCCTGATGATATTTGCCGCTCGCGAGGATATCGGCAAGCGAGTGCATCGGCGCTGACGGAAACCGGGCGAGGAAGTCCTGCAGGTCGAACTTGAACTCCGCGTTGATGACGCTGCTATCGCGGAGAAGTTCGTCGAGGCCGTCATAGCGAACGTCGACGATGCCGGCGCCAAGCGCTCGGATCTGCTGGACGGCGTCGCGGACGATGCGCGCAACTTCCTCGTCTTCCGGCGCGCCGCCGAACAGCGGCGTGAGGATGCCGATGGTCACGTCGCCGAGTCCGGCGTCACCGACCGATCCGCTGTAGGTGCGCGGAATGTGGCCCTCGCTGTCGCGCGTGATCGAGTCGGCCGGATCGACGCCGACGGTGGCGTCCAGCATCAGCACCAGATCGCCGACCGTGCGGGCAAGCGGACCGCCGATGTCCTGGCTGTGCGCGAGCGGGACGATGCCGTCGCGACTCGACAGGCCGATGGTGCCCCGCAGCCCCCACAGGCTGTTCGAAGACGAGGGATTTCTGATCGACCCGCAGGTATCGGTTCCCATTCCGGCGGCCGCAAGACTCGCGGCAACCGCCGCCCCGGTTCCACCGCTCGAGCCGCCCGGCGTGCGCGCGGGATCGTAGGGATTGCGCGTCTGTCCCCCGGCGGAGCTGATCGTGGTGATGCCGTAGGCGAGCTCGTGGAGGTTGGTCTTGCCGATGACGACGGCGCCCGCGTCGCGCAGCTTCTTCACCATGAACGCATCGCGACCGGTCTGGAAACCGGTCAGCGCGAGCGAACCGGCGGTCGTCGGCATGTCCGCCGTCGCGTAATTGTCTTTCACGACGATCGGGATGCCGTGGAGCGGTCCGCGCACGCGGCCGGCGCGCCGTTCGGCGTCGAGCGCGTCAGCCTGCTCGAGCGCTCGCGGATTCAGTGCGATCATCGCATCCAGGCGCGGACCGTCCTGGTCGTACGCCTTGATGCGTGCGAGGTACTTTTCGACCAGATCGTGGGAGGTGACGGTCCCGATCCGTTGCGCGGCGAGCAGTTGGACAATGGTCTTCTCGGTGACGTCGAAAGTGGAAGCGGGAGCCGCGGCCGGCAGCGGACCGATCAGACCGACTTGCGGAGCCTGTGCGGCAAAGGCGGCGACGGCGACCGGAATCGCGAGAAGGGTCCTCATGAGCGCGTTCGGTTCCATCGGCAACCCTGACGTCATCGGCGACGCACGATTGTAGCGCCGGAGGACTACCGTCCGGCGAACCGACCCTGCCTGGCGGCCGCGGTCCAGCTACACTGGACCGATCAGTGATTCGCGGCGTTCAGCGTGAGGGTGCGTGTTCACAGTGACGACGCTCGTACTGGCGTTCAATACCGTGGTAACCGCGGCTAACGGCGTGCCGATCCCGGACGGTACGAGCGTGCCCGTCAAGCTGCTGCAGTTCATCTCCTCCGAGACCAGCCGTGTCGGCGATCCCGTTCGATTGGTGGTAGACCGGGACGTCGTGGTCAATGGCTTCGTCGTCATTCGTCGAGACACCCCTGTGCGCGGGACGGTCGTCGAGGCCACCAGACACAGCGTTCGGCGGTGGCTGTGGTGGAACCGCGTTCACCCGGGTCGTCTGACGTTCGCTGTGATCGACACGGCAGCGGTCAACGGCGCGGCAATCCGGTTGCGCCTCGTCAGCGGAGGAGAGCGGAGCGTGACGCCCCTCATCCGCTGGGAACACGAAGGCGAGTTGTTCGACGCGAAAGTCGAAGGCGACTACTTCGTACCGCCACCGTAGAACTGTGAGGCGTCGTTCACCGCTAGGGTGTCTTTGGCTTCAATGCGTTCATGTAAGCTTCGTAGAGCACTGTGTCGGCGCCGACCACATAGCCCAACATATAGTTGCCACTGCCGGTGTGATCGTGTTGGCCGCCGGCCTTACAGGGACCTGGAGACGCTGCGCCTCCCCATGAAAGCACCTGGCACTTGTGGCACCAGCGAAAATTATCCTGATAGTCCAGGGGAATTGTAGCGGCACCAGTTCTTATCGGCAGCACGTAGTTTCCGCTGCCGGTATGATCGTGCTGCCCGCCTCCAGAACAATTGCCCAGCGACGGGCTGCCGGCAAACGAAAGCCCCTGACATTTGTTGCACCAGCGCCAATTGCCCTGGCTGCCCGGGGGAACTGGTGCGTTCATGGCAATACAGTAGTTACGGCTGCCGGTATGATCGTGTAATCCGCCGGCTGGACAATCTCCCAAACTTGCGTTTCCAGCAAAGGTTATTTCCTGGCATTTCTTGCACCACTGCCAGTTGTTTTGCAGACCCGCGCCCAGCACATCCGAATTCATGAACAGGGCGCCGAACACACCGGGACCGAACAGCGCGATCGACGTGCTGATGGTCGTGCCATTGGAGCCCCAACCACCATTCTTCTCGACCCAGCGGTAACCACTGCCATCGGTGAGGGTGTCCCATCCCAGCTGCGTCGACTGCATGTCCTGCCACTGGTCCGACGTGAGAATGCGACCGTCGTTCTGGTTCAGGCTGTAGAGGACCCTGGCAATGTCATCGATCGCGAGATACCAACCAGCAGCGCCGACGCCAAGACTGTCATCACCCCAATCCACGCCGCTCGTCGTGCCGGGATATTTGTACGAGAAGGCATAGCCGGTGGCCTGCGGTCCGGCAGCCGGCGGCTTGGCATCGACTCCGATCGCGCCGACAGGTTCGAAGACATGTTTCTCGACAAGCTTGATGTACGCTGCAGCCAGTTTTGCGGCGCGGTTTGGCGGATCATCCACGAATCCGTCGATCCATGGCAGCAACACACGGAAGATGCCGAAGTTGTAGTTGCTGTAGCACCAATCGTGGTTGTTGGCATTGATCGGGTTCATCGGATTGACAACGCTCGCGGGCTGGCACGGCGTGTTCTTGGTGGCGTCGACCGACTGCGTGAAGAAAGTCTTCAAGGTTGCATACGACTGATCGTTGTTGCCGTAGTCCTTGATTCCGCTTCGCTGCCCAAGCAATTGACGAAACGTGATCGCGGCCACATGGGGATCCAGGTGCCAGTCGCCCGGCAGATGCCCACCAATACCTGAATCGAGACTCACGTGGTTCTTCGCCAACACCCGGATTGCCGCGAGCGCAGTCACGACCTTGCTGACGCTTGCCACTGGAATCTTGGTCGAAGGCAGAAACATTCGCGACGGCGCGTTCGCGTTCGTCCGCGCTTCGCCGTGCGAGTATGCTCCAATCGAGGCGCTCCCAACCGTGCAGGCATAACCGACGACCTTGCCGTCGAGCCGCGCCATGATGTTCTTGTAGACGTCGTTGATCAACACACAGCGCGTCGCATCGCACACCTTTTCAGCGAGGACGGCGGCCGCCGTCATCGACCAGCCGCTGCCGTCCATGTCGAAGGCAACGGTGTGGATTGGCCCGTAGACCTCGCTGTAATAGCCCATCAGCATGTGCAGTTCATCTGGAACGTTGCGATTGAAGTAAGCACCTTTGTCGTTGACGATGCTCCAGCTGTTGCCACCTTGTTGCGGAAACGCGACGCAGATGATCTTCGCGCCATTCTGCGACAGCTCACCCATCTTCTGATGACACTCGTCGGGTATGTTTCGGTTGAAATAGGCGCCGCGGTCATTGACGATGCTCCAGCTGTTGCCGCCCTGGGGCGGAAACGCCACGGAAACGATCTTGGCGCCGTTCTGGGACAGTTCTCCCATCTTCTGATGGCACTCGTCGGGGACGTTCCGGTTGAAGTACGCGCCCTGGTTGTTGACGACGCTCCAGCCGCCTTGCGGAGGGAATGCGACGCGGACGATCCTGGCTCCGTTCTGCGAGAGATCGTGCATCTTCTGATGGCATTCGTCGGGAATATTGCGGTTGAAGTACGCACCGCTCTTCGCGACGATGCTCCAGCGATTGCCTCCGCCAGGCGGAAACGCGACCCAGATCACATCGTCGCCCGCCGAGACGAAGTCTTTCATCTTCTGATGGCACTCGTCAGAGATGTTCCGATTGAAGAATGCGATTGCCATTGGGAATCACCATCCATCTTCGTGTGGACCATTCCAAGCCGCGATCCGGTCGGTTCTCAGAACCGGGAATTTATGCTCGGGCGGCAACCACTGGCAACATCGGCGTGTCGGACCGATGACAAGCATCTCGTCGTCTCACACGCAGAACTGGGCGTTCTGATATGACTGTGAACGACACGATTGTCGAGAGCCGCTTCACAGAGTTTGGCACGATATCGTCGCGTCAGGTGACCTTGCAGGTTGGGCAGTCGATCTCTATTGTCAACGTCTGATCAGCGCGTCTGATTGAGTACCGGGACTTGCCAGGTCCGATCGCTTTGATCGCGCGCCGCAGGTCGTCTTCGCTCGCAATCTTCTGCCCGTTGATCGCAGCGATAACATCGCCGGTCTGGAGTCCCGCGGCTTGTGCCGGGCCACTCTCAACGCGCCAGACGACGGCGCCGGATGCAAGGCCAAGCGGTTGGGCCCGTTCCGGCGGGAGGAACAAGATGTGCAGTCCCAACTCCTGGGCTTGGAAGACTTTTCCCGCGATCGGGCCCGGCCAGTTGCGGCGGACGATGTCGATGATCGTCGCGCCCACGACGTAGGCTGAGTAGGCACCCGCCGCGAGCAGGATGACCGCGACCACCGCGAGTACCCATCGCAGGCGGATCACCCGGCGATTCGGCACCACCGGCGTCCGGACGAGAACGCTCGGAGCGATGACTGGTTTCTCTTCGCGTCCGGCGTGCCCAAGGATCTCGTCGATCCGTTCCGTGAGTTTGTCCAGCTCGGGATGCGACGCGCCGGGCTGCCAGTCCGATAGGTTCGCTCCGTTCATCAGGCGGAACGCCAGCGGCGCTTCGACGGATTCGAGAAACACTGGGACGAGAATGCCGCGACGCTCTCCATCGGACGCTTCGCTCCTCACCCAGCGCGAGGCGACCGACGTGCGAGACCAGAGGACGATGACGCAGCGTGCGGCCGCTATGGCATCCTCGATCACCGTGTCGAAGCGTTGGCCGACGGGAACTTTCCGGTCCCACCAGACAGACCACCCGCGCGACTCGAGCGCCTCCGCCAGCGCCTGCGCGCGCGGACGATCTTCCGTCGCATAGCTGATGAAGATATCAGCCACTGGGTCGACCGCATGATCGCGCCGCCGAGCGGCGCGCCCTCTATGACCGCATCATTTTCTCCCGCTGATGTCGGCCAACGTGCACTGATTCTACGTAACGTGATGCAGCAGCCGTCAGCAAGCGGAACGCGTTGGTGCGGTTGAACTTGCGGCGGATGAGCCGGTGCTCGGCTCCGCATGTCATGGAACTCGCCCTCCGCCAGGGCGTCAGCCAGCCGCTCGATCTTGAACAGTGCCACGGCCAGGTTCGCTGTACTGTCCGGCTGCTCACGATTCCAGACTCTGATCTGCGCGATCTGGTTCAAACGGCTTTCGGCGCGCGCGTTGCGGACTTTGCCGTCTTCGACCGCCAACTGGCGCAGGCACGGCCAAGCGAGCATCGGTCGGCTGGCGGCTCGGCGGCACCCTTGACGCGCGAGTTAGCATGTGCTAACTTTCGACACCGTGAGGGCGATGTTGCCGTTTTCGATCACCGACACTATCCGTCGGCCGCGTGGCCCACATGCGATGTTCGGTGCGCCGCGGACTCATCGGCGAAATTTTTTTGCCGTGATAGTTAGCATGCGCTAACGGATGGATGACGTGGAAAGGACCGATCGATCGGGGGCGGGCGTTCGCCCTGCTCTGCCCGAGACACGCATCGAGGAGCTCTCGACAACCATGCGAATCACAACACCGCTCGCCATCGATCGAACGCTCACGCTCGACGTCGCCGGTTCGCGTCAGCGCGTTCGCCTCTGCGCCGCACGCACCGGACTCCCGCCATTGCTCGTCGTCCAGGGCGGCCCGGCGTTGCCGCTGCTGCACGAAGTCCCGAGGTTTCAGCGCCTGCTGAAACTGGAAGAGGACTTCCTCGTCTTGTACTGGGATCAACGAGGATGTGGGGACGCGGCAAAGACGGACGCGAGCGGCGTGTCCTGGCAGCAACAGATCGACGATCTACGGACCGTGCTGGCATGGTTCCACGGCGAGACGAAGCAGCGGGTCACGATGCTGGGCATTTCGATCGGCGCCACGCTGGCCCTGCGAGCCGCCGAGCATGAATCCGCGCGCGTCAAAGCGATCCTCGGTGTTTCACCTGACCTGCAGACCACCCGCAGTGACGAGGTCGCCGCCATGTTTCTTCGGGAGCAAGCGCGCCGTGATGGCAACCGCTTGAGCCGGCGCGTGGCGAAACTGCAGCCGCCGCCGTACGTGGATCCCGCCGCGTTCCAGGCGCGCGCCCGTTTACTGGCCGATCTCGGCACGATCGAATACGGGAAGACGTTCCGCGCACAGGTGCGGCAGACGCTGATCGGGATGGTCGGCGCCTACGGAGTCGTCGGCACCGTCAAGGCGCTTCGCAACATGACACTGGTGCTGCGCCGCATGCTGCCCGAAATCGTCCCACTCAATCTGTTTGACAATCCATCCCGTGTGGCAGTGCCGGTTCATTGCGTATTCGGCGAGCAGGACGCGCTGACGTCCGCGGAGATGGCAGAGCGATTGCCAGCGGCGATTGCAGCCCCCGCCTGCACCGCCGTCCGTGTCCCCAATGCCGGGCACATGGTTCATTTCGATCGGCCGGACGTCGTGCGATCGATCGCGAGGAACGTATGAACATCCGCGCGATCCAGACCGGCTCGGTCCGTATCAAGAGCGCGCAGGTCCAGGGGCGAGGACGCGGGCTGCGACGACGGCTCGCGATATTCGCCGATCGCGACTGGACGGAGTGGCTTCCGACCTACGCCTGGGTCATCGAGCACCCGGAAGGGGTGATCGTGGTGGATACGGGCCAGGGAACACACTTGCTCGAAAGCGCCCTGCATCCGTACCGCCGATGGGAGGTGGCGTTCCGGATCGAGCCGGATCAGGAGATCGGGCCGCAGCTGCGCGCTCTCGGCATCGGGCCACACGATGTGAAACAGGTCGTGCTCACGCACCTCCACATCGATCATGATGGCGGCCTCGCGCACTTCCCTCGGAGCGAGATTCTCGTGTCTCGCGGTGAACTTCGCAACGCACGCGGATGGATGGGCCGCGCGCGCGGATACCTGCCGCATCGGTGGCCCTCGTGGTTCGATCCGGTCCCGCTCGATCTCACCGCCGGAACCTTCGGCCCGTTCGCGGCGAGCAAGCGCCTGACGCAGGCCGGTGACGTCGTCGCGGTGGCGACTCCCGGACACACGCCCGATCACCTGTCAGTGGCAGTGGCGGCTGGGGGCATCACGTACTTCCTGGCCGGAGATGCGTCGTATAGCGAGGAACTGATGCTCGCCGGCCAGGTCGACGGTGTCTGCGCCGACGACGAATTGGCCGGGAGGACGCTCGGCGCGATCCGCCGCCTTTCCAAGCAGCGTCCGACGGTCTACCTGCCGACGCACGATTCCGAATCCGCAGCGCGTCTGGCCGGCGGCCGCGTCGTCGCCGCATCTGTAGAAGACGACGAGCGACGAAGCGGCGATTGAGCGAGCGCCGGATGAACCGGGCTACACTGGCAGGACCTTCGGGAGCCCGTTACGGTTTACGCCACCGCCTTCGAGCGCTGCCGCAGCGCATCAGCGAGCGACGTGGAGCTCGGCGCGAAAGAGGACCTCGATGCCCGTGTACCTCGATCACAACGCCACGACGCCAGTGCTTCCCGAAGTGGTTGACGCGATGCTCCCGTATCTACGCGAGCACTTCGGCAATCCGTCGAGTGAACATGCGATCGGTCGCCGAGCTCGCACCGCCGTGGACGAGTCGCGACAGCGAGTCGCGGCGATCCTGGGCTGCTCGGCTGACGAGATCGTTTTCACGTCTGGCGGCACGGAGGCGAACAATCTCGCCATCCGCGGTGTGGCCGAGGCGCGGCGCGACCTCCGGCACGTCATTACGTCGGTGATCGAACATCCGGCAACCGCGAACCCCTGCCGATGGCTGGAGCGTCACGGCTACCGAGTGTCACGGGTTGGCGTGACAGGTGACGGCCGCGTGCAGATCCAGGACGTGGAAACGGCGCTTGCGACTGGTAACACGGCCATCGTGACGGTCATGCATACGAACAACGAGACCGGCGTCGTCCAGCCGATCGCGGACATCGCGCGACTCGCTCGTGGCTGCGGAGCGATCGTTCACACTGATGCCGCTCAATCGATCGGCAAGATTCCGGTGAGTGTCGACGCGCTGGGTGTCGACCTGCTGTCAGTCGCTGGTCACAAGCTCTACGCGCCGAAGGGTGTGGGGGCTCTGTTCGTCCGCCGCGGCACGCCGCTCGCGGCGTTGGTACTCGGTGCCGGCCACGAGCGCGGCATCCGGCCCGGGACCGAGAACGTCGCAGCGATCGTTGGACTTGGGGTCGCCTGCGAGATCGCGTGCCGCGATATGGCCGCGTGGACCGCGCGCGTCCGTCGGCTCCGCGATGAATTGTGGAGGCTGCTCCGCGAGCACGTGCCCGGCCTCGCGCTCAACGGGCACATTCTGGACCGCCTGCCGAATACTTTGAACATCCGCTTCCCGTCTGTTTCGGGGCCCGCGTTGCTCGCCGCTGCACCAGAGATCGCCGCCTCGACAGGGTCAGCCTGTCATGACGGGCGGGACTCGGCCTCGGCCGTGATTCTCGCGATGGGCATACCGGCCGCCGAGGCCGTCGGTTCCGTGCGTCTCACGCTCGGGCGCGGGACCACCGACGACGATATTGCGCAGGCAGCTGACGTACTTGCGCGGGCGTGGCAATCGCTCAGGGGCGCGTCGCCTGCGGCCAATTGACCTGCGCGTTCGTGGGCCGCTGGTGAAGCGATGGCCATCTTCGTTCTCGTGGAAGATCGCACGCTCGTTGCGCGAGCAACGGGTGTCGCGATGATCACGGCCGGCGGCCGCGTCTGGAGCGCAAGCTTCTAGGCTAGGCCGGGGCTCGGGCCGCCTCACCCGGCCGGCCGTCGCCTGACGATGTTGCGCGGCAAGCATCGAGCCACGTTCTAAGCAGGATTGACGTACCGATCGAGACGTCATGGTCGGCCGCCATTGCCTTTGCGCGAGCTCGCAACTGGTTGAACTGCTCCGATCGCGCCAGCTCGTGAAGGTACTGGAATACACCGTCGTCGAACTCGTCGACGACGACGCCGGATCCGTAAGACGATATCAGATCTGCCGCGGGTGTCCCTCGCAGTGCGACGGCTGGAGTTCCGCAGGCTGCGGCCTCGAGCAGAACCAGGCCGAGCGTATCGCTGCGTGTTGGTATCAGCAGAAAATGTATGGCTCGGTACATCGCCACGAGATCGTCGCCGTGCTTGTAGCCGACAAACTCGGCGCGCGCTCGCGCGAAGCGTGCTCGCTCTGGTCCATCGCCAACAATCACCAACCGACAGCCGAGACGCTTCATCGTGTCGGCACAACTCACGATTCGGGAGAGATTTTTCTCCTTTGCGATTCTGCCAACGAACCCGAATACAATCCGATGCGAGTCTTGAACGCTCGAGCGTGTCGCGTCGGCGGTCGCAAACCGCCGAACATCGGCGAACGCCGAGGCGTAGAGAAGCTTCCGCTTCAGCGCGCTGCCGAGGCATTGCTGGGTTCTGGCAGTATGGGCGATGAGAAAATGGCATCGTCCGTAGATCAGCCGGTCCCACCCACGGGCGATCCGTCGTGCCAGGACGACTCTCAGCGGTAACGGAATCAGGGACGGCAGATACTCGCTTACGTAAGCGGGCCAATTGGTATGGTAAAAGCCGACGGACGGCTTTCGATATCTGACGGCGTAGCGCATCGCTGACAAGCCCAGAAAGCCCTGCGTCGCAATGTGGACCAGGTCGACATGCCCGTACATGGATTCAAGGTTTCTGAAGTCCGTGTGCCTGACATATCCCGTGACGAGCTCCGGATACTGTGGTAGGTGGAATCGGAACCGCGGCGCCATTCCGATCACCCTGTGACCGTCGCCAATCGATCGGTCACATGCGTGATCGGTCGGATGCACGATCAACAGCCGACAGCATCCCGGGAATTGTTCGTCCAGAGAGCGAATCACAGCTCGATACAGCGTCGTGATGCCGTTGGTCTGGTCCCAGCAATCTGTTGCGATCAACACCAGGCGTGCGCTGCGTGCGTCGCGGAGGTTGGGATGGATCTGCAAGTCGTTCGCGACTCGCCGGAGGGTTCCCATCTGAAGATTCATCAGGACCCTGGCTGCTGCAGCTCGTTCACGCGCCGTGGCCACTCATGAGTGCGAGAGAGCCAGCAGGCAGACACCGTGTCACGCAAGCAGCGGTCGTCTCTGCATGACGCGGCGAGAGCATCGTCAAGTGGGTTCCTGGCGTTTCGACGACGACAACTGCTCGAGCATGCCTGCGCCACACAGATTCGAGCGAGGGGAGACCAGGCTCGCGTCCTGCTGGCGAAAACAGCGTCAGCTCACCGCGATAAAACCCTGGGTGATACCTTGCGGAGGCGATGAGCGCGCTCGCCGCTACCCGGATTCCAAGCGAAGGCGCGGGTCCGACGCAGGACCGCCACGCGCACAGTTGCACGGTTGACGTGCGCAGCCTGGCGAGCCACGTGCGAATCGACAAGGCGCGCAAAGCGGCGCCGAGGAGTGCCATTCGCCGAGCGCCCAGCGCCAACCAGGTCTCCAGTCGCCATCGCATCGGACTCATCGTCGTGTCGAACAGCCCGACCAAACCAACTTCGTCGCCAGACTCGGACAAGCACCTGGCAATCTCGAACGCTGCAAGTCCGCCGGATGAGTAGCCGCACAGGTAGTACGGACCGCTCGGCTGTCGCCGCTTGATTTCCTTCAAATAGTCCGCGGCCATCCCCTCGACGCTCATGTGCGGTCTTTCTCCGCGCACTGCACCACGCGCTCGAATCCCGATCACGGCGCCACCGTAGGTCATGAGGCGCGCCGTCGGCAGGATTTCGACGAGATTGCCGCCGACGCCATGGATGAAGAAAACGGGCGGCAGACTGGTTCCCGCCTTGAGAGTGACCAGAGGCGTGGAGCCGGGTGCGCGCCGCTCTCGCAGCGCCTGGCAAAGCTGGCCGAACCTCGGCGCCTCGCTCAGCAGCGTGAGCGAGATCTCGAACCCCAGCACCCGCTCGAGCTCGAGCACGAAGGTGATGGCCTTCAGCGAATCGCCGCCGCTGTCGAAGAAATGATCCGCGGTGCTTCGAACCGGTAGGAGCAGCACCTCTTGCCAAACGCCAGCCACTGTCTGCGAGACGTGATCGTCGAGGGCGATCGTGGGGAGCGTCGCGTCATTGATCGCGGCACGTTCCCGTTGTACGCGGGCTTCGTCCAGCGCAGCGAGCGCGCGAACATCCAGTTTCGAGTTCGCCAGCCGCGGGATCGAGGGTTCAAGATAGAACCGCGCCGGGCGCATCGCCGGCGCCGCGGAGCCCGTCAACGCCTTCAATTCGCCGAGCAGGCCGGCAGGCGCTCCGTCGCGCGCGCACACGTATGCGACGAGCGTCAACGTTCCATCGCCGCTGTTCGGCCGACCGATCACGGCGACATCTCGAACGAATTCGTGCTCGCGCAGCATGGCTTCGACGCCATCGAGATCGACGCGGAAGCCGCGTATCTTGACCTGCCTGTCCTTGCGGCCGATTCGCTCCATCAACCCGTCGGGCCGCTGGCGAACGAGGTCGCCGGTACGAAAAATCCGCCCGCCGCGACCGCCGTCCGCTTCAATGTTCTCGTCCGCAAGCCGGCCCTCGACCCAACTGCCCAGCGAAACGTATTGGCTTCCGACGATGAGCTCGCCGACGTCCCCTGGCGGCGTGGCACGATCCTCTTCGTCGACTAACGCGAGACGGTTGCCAGGCAACGGATAGCCAATGGGAATGCGCGCATCCTCACGCCTGCATGTGTCGTCCACGAACCATTGCATCATCGGCGCTTCCGTCGCCGCGTAGACGACCTGGATTGCGGCCGCGGGTGCAAGCCATCCGCGCAGCGTCTCGACGTCGCTCCACACCGTCGTGTCTCCGCCGACACGCACGAGCCGCAGTGAAGCGCTCGCTTGGCCCTCCCTCGCGGCGACGATAGATCGAAGAAGAGCCGGAAACGCGAACAGGATGCTGATCGCCTCTCTGCGGATCATGTTCAAGATCTCGCGTGCCCCCGCGCCACGCGGATCGAGAAGGTGAATGCTCGCTCCTGCCAGCAACGCGGTGATGACGTCCCGGACGGCGACGATCGTGCCGGCTTGAGTGAGGGTCAGCAGTCGGTCCGCAGCGTTGATGTGCGCGGCATTGATCGATTGCGCCGCGCGCTGGAGCAGGTTTCGCTGACTATTTACGACGCTCTTTGGCCGCCCCGTGCTACCGGACGTGAACAGGACGCACGCGGGTTCATCGACATTCATGTCGGCCGGTCGCCAGCCCTTCGACGCGGATCGGGGCAAGCCCATCAGGTGGATCACGCGCGTCGTTGACATCCGAGCGTCGACACTCCGAATACCCGCCTCGGTCGTGACGATCACGGTCGGGCGTGCCTCCCGCAGCATTTGGCTGAGCCAGTCCGGCGGATGGTGGATGTCGAGGGCGACAAACGGGCGCCCTGCGGCGAGGCACGCCAGCATTGCGAGCGGAAACAGCGGACATACCGGCAACAGGATGGCGATCAGGTCGCCTGCCGCTGTGCCGGCCGCCAGCGTTTCGGCGAGGCCGGACACCCCCTCCCACAATTCACCAAAGGTGAGAGTTGCGTTCGCTTCCCTGACTGCGATGCGGTCCGGCTGTCGGCGGGCCACGTGCTCGAAGAGCTCGATGATCGGCCGCTGCAGATTCTGGTCGCGAAAACGCCTAAAACGCCGATTCGCCGGCCCGTTCCAGTCCAACGGACGCGGATCGCTCTCGAGCCACGCCACGGCAGGAAACGTACCGAGAACGCCGTCCGAAAGGTCGGTGCGCGTGGTCCCCTCACACGGAATGCAGGCCCCGCGTATCGAGAAGCCTCAAGGCGTAAGACGTAGACGCTCTACGGCCTGTTCCATGGCCGTCGCGTTCGGACGACCGGCTGGGCGGCCGACTCCAGGAATGGGCCGACATTCTCAGAACGGGAACCGGACGAGCGTCGGTGCGCGGCTGGCGTATGCGGCGTACTCCCGCTCGTCCAGCTCGCAGGGGGAGGAAGCGCTCTTCCAGGCGGGCGTTTACGAAGCGCCGAGGACCATCAGAGTCGAAGCGACGCAGCCAGCGGCCGTTCCACGGATCGCCGCGGTGGCGAACACCGCGACGGAAGCGCGCAGCGAGATGTCGGACGCGCTGGCCGCGCCACTCGCGCGATCACGCCTGCTTGCGACCGACTCCGACTCCGACTCCGCTTCCGCTCGCCGTTCCCATGTCGGCGTCGCGGCCTGGCGCACGCGACCGCCGTCGCGCTGCGATCGTGATGTTGTTCTGCACGTCGTTCACGCTTGGAATCGCCCACGCGATTTCGCCGGCGTCGCGCTTCAGACGCTTGTACGCAACCGACCCGGTCAGCGTGGCTCGGCCGCCGTCACAACGCACTTCGACGTCGTTGGCACTCGGCAGCAGATCGAGCGCGTCGCAGATGAAGTCCTCGATTTCCTGATCGTTGCTTGGACCCATCGGCTGTCCACGCCGCACGGCGACGGCCGCGAGCAGGGCCTGCGGCGTAATCCCCCCGGTCGCGAAGTCGGGCGTCGCCTGCACCGCCATGGCACTGCTGGGCACCGACGCGACGACAGGCCAGCCTCCACTCACGGATGATGCAGGATCGATGGGTGACGGGTTCGCGATTATCGGCGAGCGGTTTCCTGGGATCTGCGGGAAATAGCCAAAGCCTGGCGCTGGCATCGCAGGCCACACTTGTGGCCCGACTCCAAAGAATGGTTCTGTCATCGTGCTGTCCCTTTCTCATACGCGACATCACACGTTCAGAACCTGCGGTCGCCTCGCCAGACGACCGCAGGTCAATTTCACCCCGACAGTGTTCACATCACATAGTTCGGTTGCGCACCGATCTGCGGTGAGACGCCCCAGGGCGTGACGGGTGGGAGACCAGCTGCGCCAAACGGCTGCTGGATCTGCTGGTAGTGCTGCGGGACGAACTGAGTCAGCTGCTGCAGCTGGGCGAGCTGCGTGGGAAGAAACTGCAGAACCTGCTGCAGCTGCTGCAGCTGATGCTGCTGCAGATATTCCAACTGCAAGAGCTGCTGAAGCTGCTGCGGAACGATCTGCAGCAGTTGCTGAATCTGCTGGAGTGGAACTGTCGCGTAGGGGTTGAACACGTTGCCCTGCTGGAACGGCAGTACGGATGACCCCGTCAACTGAGGAACCATGAATGGATTGACGCTGATGCCGCTATGCGGAGAGAGTCCCCAGGGGATCGAGGATGGGATGGGAGCGTTGAATGGTGTATTGAGTCCGAACCCGGTTCCTGCCATGTGTCCTCCTTCGCCGAACATCGTTGTAATTCGGTCGAGTCGCGCAACACATCACGATCGTGCGGTCCGTCTTTTTTGTTCTGATGTCCACTCAGCGCTATGGCGCATTCGCCGGTCTGATCGACGTCGGCGTTATAGAAATCCGGCATCAAAAACGTGTTGGCGGATCGCAGGCGGCACATTCACTCGAATGAACCGACCCAGCGTGTTGTCGTGAACATTGCGACTGGAGCAACGCCGATACCAGCGTGATCGAAGCGGGGTCGTGCGGCCACGGGTACGGCGATCCGACTACGCACTCTTCTCGCACGCACGCGTCCTGCGAGCGCCGCTCGATCGCACGGAGACGTTCGCCGTGGCTCATTGCTCGAGCGGCGACCTGCTACTGCGCTCGGCTGTAAGCGCGCGCGAGGAAGAATCTACACGCCGGTTTGTCCGGGATACTTACACGCAGGGTCGTACTCAATCTGACACTCCATCGCGTGGCGTCACCATCGGAATGCTGCAATTGGCCGGCGGAGCTCATTTGGCCTGAGCTGTTTTTCGGATCGCCGTTTGCTCAGCGGTGTGTCGGCTCGGCATTTCGGGCCGCGGATCAGGGGCTTTGCGCCTAACGCGACCGTGGCAGAGTTCTCGCGACACCGCCAACCACAGCCAGTCTGAACCGGTCAGCGGCGATCGATCGCCCCGTCAGTGATCCCGACGGTGTTCAAAGCGAACCATTGGACGTGTCGTTCGGCCGTGGAGGGCAGATGACGATGACAGTCACTCGCGCGCAAAACATCGCCCGGCGGTACGGGCTGGCGCTGGGGTTGGGCGTGGCGACTGCGATTGTTCAGGCGCGCCTGGGTTCGCTCGTCGGCGAGACAAGTTTGTTCTTCGTGCTGCCGGCGGTGGTAGGCGCCGCCTGGTTCGGCGGTTTCGGCCCCGGGGCACTGGCCGCAATCGTCCCCTTCGTCGTTCGCGCGTCGTCCGTCGGTCTCTCATCGGTCGTCGATGCGAACAAGCCGGCCGACATCGTGGCCGTTGGGCTCGTGGTGCTCACGACGCTTCTCGTCTGCATGATGATGCGTCGGCTCCGCGGGTACGCGCGCGACGAACGGCGTCAGCGGATCGAGGTGGAATGGCTGCTTCGCAGGGCGACGGTTGTCGAAACGCTGGCAACAACCGAGGCGGCCGCGCGCACGGCGGCAGAGGTGGCCAGCGCCTCGGCGTCAGTGCTCATGCGCGAGATGGGCGCCAGCACGGGCGCGGTCGCCCTGATCCCTGCCGAGGGCGGCGATGCAGAGGTCGTGCAAGCGTTCGGGTACGAGAACGCGATTGCCGGGCGAATCGACCTGACGTCCGGCGGCGCCGTCGCGACGTCACTCCGGCGCGGCGAGGTCGTCGCCATGTCTCAGACCCACCCGAACGCAGCGTCAGACACGCCGACGCTTCTGACACAGCATGAAGTGCTGGTGATGATCCCGCTCGCAGTGTCAGGCCGCACGTTGGGGGTTGTCGCGCTCGGCTTCAACGAGCCTCGTGTGTTCGAGAGCCGGGAGTGTCAGTGCTTGCTCGAAACCGGTCACCTCACCGCACAAGCTCTCGAACGAGCACGTGCGTACGACCGCGCGGAACAGGCGCGGGCCGACGGCGAAGCCTACCGCGTGCGCGCGGAGGCCGAGATCCGCGAACGACGCCGCGCCGAAGCGGCGCACCAGGAAAGCGAGGCACGATATCGTACGCTGGCCGCGCGCACGCATCGCTTGTACAGTCTCAGCGCGGCGCTGTCTGAGGCAGTGACCCTCGACGCGGTTGCCAGAACCGTGGTCCGCCAGGGCCGCGGCGTCGTCGGTGCCGCCGCGGGCGCGGTCGCGCTGTGCGTCGACGACGATGCGTTCGAAACCCTCTACGCAGAAGAATACCCGCCACCAGTCGTCGAGGCGTCGCGCCGATTCTCGGCGGAATCAGGCCTCTGCACGACGGCTGCGGTGGCCTCCCGCCACGCGGTGTTCGTGCGTTCCTTCGCGGAATGGCAGCAGCAGTACCCGCGATCCGCCGCGACGGCCGCTGATGGCGGATTCACCTCGGCAGCGTCGTTGCCGCTGCTGGTCGACAACCTGCCGATCGGCGTCCTGTCGTTTCACTTCACCGTCCCGGTCAACTTCGATCCGGACTACCAGGCGCTCTTGACGTCGGTCGCCCACCATGCTGCGCAAGCCATCGATCGCGCGCGGCTCTACGAAACGACACAGCGCGCGCGCGTCGACGCCGAGACGGCCAACCGCGCCAAAGACGACTTCTTGTCGATCGTCTCTCACGAGCTTCGCACGCCGCTCAACGCCATCCTCGGCTGGGGCACCATGCTTCGGGACGGATCGCTCGACGCGTCGCGCGTGCAGCGCGCGACCGACGCGATCGTCAGTAACGCCACGCGGCAGGCGCGCCTGATCGACGACCTCCTCGAAGTGTCGCGGATGGTCGCCGGGCGTGTCTCTCTCGATCTCCAGCAGCTCGAGCTGGCGGACATCGTCCGCGGTGCCGTCGAGGCGATGTTGCCGACCGCGGCGCAACGCGGCATCGAGCTCCAGACGGACGATCTCCCGCGCGCGCGCGTCGTGGCCGACCCGCACCGGCTCGAACAGGTCTTCGGGAACCTGCTGACCAATGCGCTGAAGTTCACGCCGGCCGGCGGCCGCGTGACCGTGGCGGGCGCGCTCGACGACGGCGAGGTCCAGGTTCGGGTGAGCGATACCGGCTGCGGGATCGAGCCGGACGTGCTGCCGCACATCTTCGAGCGATTTCGTCAAGGCAACAACACGACGACGCGAAGCGTCGGCGGACTCGGGTTGGGCCTCTTCATCGTCCGCCGGTTGGTCGAGGTGCTCCACGGTCAGATCGTCGCAACGAGCGCCGGCAAGGACATGGGCGCGACCTTCACCGTCACGCTTCCCGTCGTCGCGGCGTCAGTGCCGGAGCAATCGTCGTCGTCAGATGCAGACCGAACCGAGGTGCCGGTGGGTGCGGCGCGGCGGCTGATGGGAATTCACGTGCTGGTCGTCGATGACGAGCCCGATGTGCGTGAGCTCATATCGGCAGCCCTTGACAACAGCGGCGCAACAGTGACGGTGGTGGAGTCGGCCAAGGACGTGATCGCCACTCTCATGAACAGCGACACCCGGATCGACGTCCTTCTCGCCGATCTGGCCATGCCCGAGGAAGACGGCTATTCGATGATCCGGCGTATTCGCGCACACCCCGATCCGTTGGTTGCACACATACCGGCCGCCGCCGTCACCGCGTGCGCACGGCAGGACGAGTGCCTGCAGGCGCGCGAGGCCGGGTTTCACCTGCATCTTGCCAAGCCGTTCGCGCCCGGCGCCCTGGTGGAGGCAGTCGAGCGACTCAGGGGGTATGATCACTGCCAGCGCCTGAATTGTGCGTCCTGAACACTGAAGGACACGTCAGCCTGGACTGATCGTCGCGGCCCACGAAAGCAGGAACCATGATGCGCACGTCGGCCGCACTCTTTTCGGCGCTCGCCCTCGGCGTCGCGCTTACCCAAGCGCAAACTGTGCCCTCGAAGACGCTCGACATCTACGTCGTCGACGTGGAAGGCGGAAATGCCACGCTGTTCGTGGCGCCATCCGGCGAATCACTGCTCATCGACACGGGGAATGGCGGCACGGCGGCTGTTCGCGATGCCGAGCGCATCCTGGCGGCTGCCCGCGCGGCTGGCATGACGCGGGTCGACACCCTGATTACCACCCACTGGCACGGTGATCACTTTGGCGGGATGGCTGAACTCGCGGCGCGCATTCCCATCCAACACTTCGTCGATCACGGCGCGAACGTTCAACCGGCCCCGGCCACCGATGAGTTTCTGGACAAGACATATCCGCAGCTCTACGCCAAAGCGACGCATACCGTCGCGAGACCCGGCAGCAGGATTTCCGTCGCAGGCGTGGATGTCCTCGTCGTGACTTCCGCTGGCATGACGATCAAGGACGCGTTGCCGGGAGCGGGCGCCGCGAATCGCTACTGTTCGAGCTTCAAGCCTGGAGAGAACAACGCCGAAGACCCGATGTCGGTCGGAACATACGTGACGTTCGGAAGGTTTCGGACGGTCCATCTGGGCGATCTGACAAAAAACAAGGAATTCGAGTTGATGTGCCCGAGCAATCGCATCGGGACGGTTGATGTGCTGCTCGGTCTGCACCACGGCGTGGATACATCGAATTCGGAGGTGCTCGTTCACGCCCTTCGTCCGCGCGTCGCCATCATGAACAATGGCACGCGCAAGGGCGGACAACCCGAAGTCATGAAGACAGTGCATTCCTCGCCGGGCCTCGAGGATCTTTGGCAGATGCATTTCTCACAGCTGAGCGGTCAGGAGTACACGGTCGCCGGCATGTTCATCGCAAACGTGCTGGACGAACCGTCGGCCGCCATGCCCGTAGCACCGATCCCGGCTCCGCCGCCCGGATCGAATGCGCCTCCGCCGCCGGCACACAACGGAACCGCTTACTGGATCAAGGTCTCCGCGCGAGCGGATGGCTCGTTCACGGTGACCAACGGACGTAACGGGTTCAGCAAGGAGTACGCGGCCAGTCCGAGATCGACCACCTCGACGCGCCAGTGACGCGCCCATGCCGGGGCCTTCGCGCTAGGTGGTCATGACACTGGCAGCGTGGACGCCACGATCGCCGTCGGAAAAGAGAACCGGATCTTTCCATCCTCTCGAACCGCAGCGACACCGAGGTTGTCGCTCTGCAGCGATTCGTCGAACAGCTGCCGGATCCGATCGGCGTCGCCGTCTTTCGGAAATGAGCGCGCGAGGAGGCTCTCGAGCTCGTAGGGCAGCAGATCGCGCTGCAGGCGGGGCTCCGGCAGACCAGCAGCTGCGAACAGGTCCACGAGCTCTTCCGGCGAGAGCGCGCGGACGTGAGAAGGATCGCGAAGCCGTTCCATCCGATTGAAGGCGTCCGCCTTTCCCAACTCGGGCGCGCTGTCGGCCACCACGACGCGCCCGCCGCCGCGGCAGACGCGGCGCATTTCCCTCAGCACCGCGAGCGGATCAAGAAAATGGTGGAACGCAAACCGCGCGCTGACGATCGAAAAGCTTGCATCCGCGTATGGCAGTGGCAGCACGTCGCCCTGATGCCATGTCAGGTTTTCGAGACCTTCCGCTTGCTGCAAGGCTCTCGCCTGCTCGAGCATCTTCGGCGTCGCGTCGATGCCGGTGACGTGGCGGGTCACGCGGGCAAACGCGCAGGCGAGCAGCCCGGGTCCGCATGCGACGTCGAGCACGACGTCGTCCGGCGCCGGCGCAGCCATCGCGACGATCCGATTGAGCGCGTCCTCGTTGCGGATCTGTGGCGAAGCCGCAAAGGGCGCCGCTTGCCGGCTGAACTGATCGAGGATCCGATCGTGATGTTCGCGCTTGACGCTCGCCAAGAATGCGCCCCGTTGATTTCTACCCTTCCGCTGGCGACGATGAGTCCGTGCTGGAAATGTTCATTCTAATCGGCCGTGGTCTGCCGTGAGCCTGTCGCCACGAGCAAGAAGTTCGGAGCCATCGCGGCGCTACGGCACGACAACCGCGACTTCGTTGGACGGTCCGCTGACGCCGCACGCGTTGCGCGCGTGCAGCCTCACGTAATAGGTGCCGTTCCCGACGCCCGTGGCGACCAATGTCGTATAGCTGCTGCCGGTGTCGGAATTCGCCGCGTTGGCCGCACCCGGTGAGTAGCCGGCGACCACCACATATGAGATGACCGCGCCCGGCACCGCATTCCACGCGAGTGTGACCGTCGAGCCGCTCACGGAATACACCAGTCCTGTCGGCGCGTCCGGCGCGCGGCTGCACCCGCCGCCGACGACGACGGCGATCTCGTTCGATGCGCCGCTCGCATGGTCGGCATACAGGCTGCGAACGCGCACCATGTAGACGCCACTCCCCACCTCGGAAGCTGTGAGCGAGCGGTCGGCGACGACGACTTGCGCGAGGTCGCTCGCGCCTGGACGCGATCCTGCCTCAATCAAGTAGTTCGGCGGCGTGCCCGCCAAAGGAGAATCCCACGTCAGTACGACAGTGGATCCGCTGACGCTCGCCCGCAGATTGAGAGGCGTGTCGAGGTTCGTCGGCGGCGTCGGCTGCTGCGAAGGCGGCGGCTCCGACGGCGGCGCGGGCGAAGATGCTGGCGGCGGCGACGTGCTTGGCGCCGGAGCCGGTGCGGGCGGCGAGGGTGGCGCCGGAGGCGGCGGCGGCGAGGTCGGCGGTGCCGAGGGCGGCGGCGCGACGGCCTGCTGCGAGACGGTGATCGTCTGTCCGCCGATGGAGATCAGACCCGTGCGCGCTTCCCCTTCGTTGGCGGCAACTGTCATCATCACGGTACCGGAGCCGCTCCCGCTCGCGGGCTCCGTCATCGTGATCCAGGGGCTCGTTGTCTGCGCCACCCACCAACAACCCGAGCCGTCGGTCAATTCGATCGAGTTCGAACCGCCGCTCGTCGTAAAGGACTTCCGCATTGCCCTCGCCGCGTCACAGCGCACGCGCACGCGCCAGATGTTGGCCGTCGACTCGCCACCTGCGCGATCGGATACGAAATACAGCGTCTGCGTGTCTGCACTCAAAGCGGGATGACTCTCCACGCCGCTCGAGTTGAGCGCCCGGAAATTCGCCGCGCTGGCAAACGCGAGTCCTGGTGCGCCGCGGGTCGCGACCCAGATATCCAGATTGCCCGCTCCGCCGGCGCGATCCGACTCGAAGAACAGCGAGAGTCCGTCGCGGCTCAGCTCGGGGCTGCCGTCGCGCGAGGACGAGTTGATGCCGGAGAGCGGCTGAGGAGCGGAGAACGTTCCCGTTGGCGTGGATCGGGTCGCCAGCCAGATGTCGTCTCCACCGAGGCCACCGGCACGATCCGATTCGAAGACGATCGTGAGCTCGTCGGGTGTCAGCGACGGGGCCGCCGCGTTCGACGTTGGAAGGTTCAGTTCCATGACTGGCACCGGCGTTCCGAACGCACCGGTCGCGGCGTCGCGCGTCGCGGTGAAGATCTCGCGACGCGTGCCGGCGCTCGCACGCGTGGAGCCGAAATAGAGGCGCAGCCTGTCCGGCGTCAGCCACGGTCGCGTCTTCGATTCGCCGGCGATCCCGGTCGCGAGCGGCGTCATCAAGCCGCCGTCAACGTCGAGAAACACGCTGTATTGCCCGCGCCCGTCGAGATCGAGCAGCGACACCTGCCATCCCGGCCACCATGTCCCGGTCGAGGTCGTGAAGCTGTTGTGCCCGGTGTTCACCGCTTTCAGCCACGTCCCTGCGATCGCGCTATAGCCAAACAGGTCTGTCAGCCCGTTGCCATCGAGGTCGACCGCCTGGACGGCAAGGCCCGGCGGCCACGATCCGGCGGCGACCACGCCGATGCCGGTCACGGTGATCGACCATTCGCCGGTCGTCGGGTCGTAGGTCCAGGTGTCGGCGACGCCATCGCCGTTGAAGTCAATGAGGACGGTCCCGACACTCGGGGTCCCCGGTTGCGTAATGCTCATGACCTGCCCCGCGATCGTCAGCGTCCCGGTCCGCGGTGTCGTCGTCAGATTCGCCGCGACCGCGTAGGCCACCGTCCCGTTGCCCGTGCCACTGCTGCCCGACGTCACCGTCAACCACGTCGGCGCGTTGCTCGTCGCCGTCCAGCCGCACGTGTTGACCGACGCCGTCACGCCGACGGTCCCGTTCCCCGCCGCCGCACTCGGTGTCGCGCTCGTCGCGTCCAGCGTGAAGCTGCAGGTCGCACCGGCTTGCGTCACCGTGAACGTCTGCCCCGCGATCGTCAGCGTCCCGGTCCGCGGCGTCGTCGTCAGGTTTGCCGAGACCGCGAAGCCGACCGTGCCATTGCCGGTCCCACTCGATCCGGAGGTCACCGTCAACCACGTCGGTGCGTTGCTCGTCGCTGTCCAGCCGCACGTGTTGATCGACGCCGTCACGCCGACGGTCCCGCTCCCCGCTGCCGCACTCGGCGTCGCGCTCGTCGCGTCCAGCGTGAAAGTGCACGGCGGCGGATTGACCGTGATTGTGGCCGTGGACGTTGCGGCGTTGACCGAATTGACTGCGGTTAGTGTGTACGTCGTAGTCGTCGAAGGCGACACGAGACGAGTACCTGAAGCGGCCACGCTGCCGATTCCCTGATCGAGCGTCACCGTCGTCGCGTTCGTCGTATTCCACGTCAGCGTCGCCGACTGGCCTTGAGTGATCGAGTCGGGCAACACGGTCAAGGTCGCAGTCGGTGTCGAGGGCCCCGTCGGCGTCGGCAAAGACGTCGTAAACACGGTGTAGGGATTCGTGCCTTCGGTCCAGATCAAACCGATTTGCCCCGAGGCGGCGACCGGGAACCCTGAGATGAATCCGCGCGAATGTGTCCCACTCCCTGTGCCCGGCACGTTCGTCCACGGCGTCCACACCGTGCCGTCGTACTTGCAGTACAGGATCGAATTGGCGACGTCGGTGTTGACGACGAAGAGCCAGATGCGAGCGCCGTCGGTCGCGCCAAAGAGTCCGGCACCGCTCTTGGCCCGCTGTCCCGATCCAAAGGCCGGCGGTGACACCGGCGGGCTCGACCACGCGTTGGCCGCTGGGTTGTACGCGGTGGCGTCGACGCTCGTACCGGCGGCTGTCTGGCGGAAGACGTAGATCGTCGCAGGGTTCACTGCGACGAGCGCCCAATCGTTCTGATCGATCGTTGCGTCACTCGTGAAGACCACGCCGTCGCCGAGGCCCTGGCTCCCGATGGGAACCGATGGCCACGAGCCGTCCGGATTCGATTTCTTGTAATTCAGGTTGGAGAGATTCGGCTCGGGGACACCGTTTCCGCCGCAGTTGTAGCAGGGCGACTGGCCGCCACCGTTGTCATACACAGCCAGCATCGCGTTGTTCGCCAGCGGCGCGAACGTCAGCGAGTTGTTCGCGTTGATCATGCTGTTGTCGATCACCGAAACGTTCGAGAACCCATTGGTCCACGTCGTGCCGGTGTCGGCGTTGTTCGACCTTCTCGCGTTGGCGTCCACCTCCTGTTGCAGGATCGGACCCGCCGAATGGATGTCCTTGCCGGTCGAAACACCAAGGGTCACTGCCCGGGGCAAGGTCCACGTTGCGGCCGGTTCGTCGTGATATCCCCACGTTCCCCAGGTGATCGACGTCGCCGTCACGGTCGCTCGGATGTGGCCGGTCAGACCGTTGGCGCCGTCGGACGCCATGGCGATTTCGGCGTGGATGACATCGGTCGGTGCGTTGTTGATGTACGCCACGCCGAGCGCGCGCCCGCTGCCCATGAAGCAGCCGCCGCACGCGGACGGCGAAGGGCTGTCCTCGGCGGCAGCCCACGTGGACGTCGCGAGGTCCGCACCGGACGAGTGATACGCCTTCACGAGATGAGTCGTGCCACCGTGCGTATCAGCCGCCGACGTCAGCGTAAACAACCACCAGACGCGGGCGTTCGCGGCATACACGAGATGCGACTGGCCCGAATGCCCGCTCGCATCGCCGAACGTTCCCGCGATCTGATCGCCTGCTTGAACCGGCGTCGTGCTCTGCGCCGTGTTGGGCGCGGTCCCCGCCGCGACGCCGATGCAGCACAAAACGCGCAGCGCGACCCGCCGGACACGGTTCGAGAGCGAAGACGCAGGCCCGAGGTGATTCTCAGAGGTCACAGCCGTCTGGTGGCGATTTGTCGCCCTACGCAAGCCGCGGTCCGCTCGAAAGCGTGGCCGGCGCGCGCTTCTGGATCACAGTCGCCGCCGGGGCTGACTTTTGTTCTCTTTCGCGGAAGAGGACGTCGACGGCCGCGACCAGGCGCTTGCGACCTCAGGGTTACCTGGCGAGGGCAGACCGGTGCCTCTGAGCATGCCCGTCACGACGGAGGTTTGATGCAGTGCGGCACCGGGTGAATGCTGTCGCCTCGTGATCCGGTGCCGCAGGTCGGCGTGCGCGGTGCGCCATCAACGTTTGCGCTGCTGAATCTGCGCAAGGAAGAACTTCTTCAGCGTTTCATTCGTCAGCCCGAGCGCGGTCGCTTCTTCCAACGCTTTGTCGGTGTCCCAGCCATCGACGACTGCACGTTTCATGAGCCACATCCCGGCGGCTCTTCCACCGCCCGCTCAATGAATGAACGCCGGCTGAACGCCCGGCGCAGTGATCGTCTTCAGGAACGTGTCGACGACAGCGGGATCTGGCGACGCGCCACTGAATGGAATGTGGTAGTAGGGAATGCCGGCTGCCTTCGCCGCGGCGATGTTCCCGTCGATGTCGGCCCCCTCCTCGGTCGCGAGGCGGAGGTTGATGATCGACGCGTATCCCATTTTCTTGATTTCCGGGATCGCGGCGGGAGTGATAGCGCCGGCGCACGCCACGGTCGATTCGACCTTGGCGAAGTTCCGGATGCCAGGAACGTCCTGCTTCACAACCTGTGCCCCCGCCGCGGCAGCCATCAGGCAGCCGGCGACTGTGAGCGGTGCAAGCCCCGGAATCTTCCGTTGCATGCCGCACCTCCTCTGAAGGGCGCAGCTTACCACCGCCGTCGGGTATGCGTCTTCACATCCGATGAACCGTGTCCGCGGACGATGGTTGGCACTCGTGCCGGCGCGCCGCGCCGGCTACGGCCGCACTCTCACGTATTTCTGAAGCCGTTTGGGCCGCGGCTCGCCGGCGTAGATGTTCCCGTCGCGATCGACCGCGACGAATTCCGCGCCGTCTCCGGCCGTCTGCCGCGGATCGCCCCACGGATACATGATGAAGGCGTTCATCCAGCCGGTCTTCGCGTCGCCAATCCTGATGCCCTCCTCCCATCCCGGGTTCTGCACATCGTCGGACTCCGAGTCGGCGACGTAGATCTGATCCTTGCCGTCGAACGCGATGCCACTCGGTTTGCCGAACTGGGTCCAGGGCGTCGTCAGCGATTTGCCGTCCTGGTCGAAGATCTGGATCCGATTGTTGCCGCGGTCGCCGACGAAGATGCGCCCCCTCGAGTCCATCGCGATGGCATGCAGCGCGTGGAACTCGCCGGGCGCCCAGCCGGTCTTGCCCCACGCCTTGACGAATTTTCCATCCGGCGAGAACTTTACGACGCGGTTGTTGCCGGCGTCGTTGTGGCCGTCGGCGACGAAGATGTCGCCGGCCGGGGCCACGACGACATCGCTCGGCGACGTCAGGTGATCGGGACCGCTACCCGCCTGCCCCTGCGTGCCCAGCGTCATCAGCACCTTGCCGTCGGGACTGAACTTGACCACCACCTGCCCGCGCCTGTCGCCCTTCGGCGTCCGGTTCTCGGCGACCGCATCGGTGACCCAGACGTTGCCGTTCCGATCGACGTCGAGACCGTGCGGCCAGATGAACATGCCGCCGCCGAAGCTCTTGACGACCTTGCCGTCGGTGCCGAACTGGAGGATTGGATCGGTCTTCGAGTCGCGGCATTCGTCCCCGAAGCGGGCGGGATCTTCGAGGCGATCGCATCGCACGATTGCCCAGATGTGGCGGCCGTCGGGATCCATCGCCACCTTGCCTACGGCGCCCATCGCCCTGCCGCTCGGCAACTGCGCCCATCCCTCGACGATGCGATACGGGTTCGGAGGGACCTGCGCGAACAGCGTCGATCGCAAAGCCGGTGCTACGGCGAGGCCCAGGGCGACGAGGAACCCGATTCGCTTCGCGCTTCGCATGACTGCACCTCCCGCGAGACGTGGCCGATCATAGCCGCAGCGGAGCGGAATCGAGCCGTTGTGCGCGGCTCGCGTAGCTGCGCGGCCAGCGGTGAGCGTGCCGATGCGAGTATCATCCGCGTCATGTCCTTTGATCCACGATTCGTGTGCCTGCTGGGATTTATCGGCGTGCTCCATCAGGCGCCCGTCGAGGCGAGCGAGCGGTTCGCCGCCACGGCCGCGGTCAAGAACGCGAGCGGCGGCGCGGCGACTGCTCCGCTGACGATCGTCGTCGACAAGTTTTCGACTGACGCCGAGCGCGAGTCGCTGCTGAAGGCGCTGAAGGGCGGCACTGCCGGCCGGGATCTCCTCGCCAGGCGTCCCGCGATCGGATCGCTGCAGATCGGCACGCACAGCACGCCGATCAAGTATGCCTACGCCGTCTCGACTGGCGACCGGCGGCTGATCACCGTCGTCACCGGATCACCGATTGTGCTCGACGGCGCCGGTCGCGCCGCGCCGGCGACGCGGCCAGGATTCGATCTCGGGCTCGTGCTGCTCGATTTGCCTTCGTCGGGGGCCGGCACCGGCGACCTCGTGCCGGCGACGAAAATCCGCGTCGAGCAGGACAATACGATCGTCACTGAGGACGCGAGCCCGGATCTCGTCAAGTTGTCGAACGTGACCGTCCGCAAGTGATATCGAACTCGTTGGTTTCGACGGCGAATCGAGCACGAATTGTACGGTGGACGGTTACGGCTGCTACGCGTTGCCCCCTCGACCGGCTCCCCGCGGATGGCTCACGCGGTTTCTGGAGTCAGCGCTCGCGCCGCCTTGACATGTCTCACGATATATCTTACAGTCTTGCGCAAGATATAGCTGAAGGGAGCGCGATGAAATACGGTGACGACTGGGGCTTCGGCGACTTCTTCGGAGCCGAGTTCGCGCGCAGCAACTGGGGATCGCACTGGAAGGCGTGGGCAGGTCCCGGCGGGCGACGGCGGCGCACCCAGATCTTCGAGTCCGGCGATATGAAGTACGTGATCCTGCGGCTTCTCAAAGAACAGCCACGGCACGGCTACGAGATCATCAAGGCCCTCGAAGAGAAGATGTGGGGATGCTACACACCGTCGGCCGGAACGATCTACCCCACGCTCCAGCTACTCGAGGATCAAGGGTATGTCCGCGCCGTGGAAACCGACGGTAAGCGCGTGTACCACATCACCGCCGCCGGCGAGCGTTTCCTGGCGGAAAACCGCGACGTGATCGACGATATTTTCGAGCGCGTCCGCGAAGCGGTGCGCGATTTCGCCGGCGGCTCGATGGGCGAGCTCAACGGCGCGTTCGCGCAGCTCGCGACCGCCGTCTACAAGCGCGCCTGGCGGAAGGGACCCGAGCATCCGGCGCTCAACCGTGTCACGGAAATCCTCCGCAAGGCGGCGGACGATGTTGTGCGGGCATGGGACGAGCCGCCAGGCACCGGGCCGGAGGTTCGAGTATGAAGGACTGCGCCGCCGCCAACGGCCGCACATCCCGTTCGATGAGCGGATCGATACGGCGACTTTACCGACGAGTGTCGATATCGTCGACAAGGCGAGCGCGCCTCCGTTCAACCTGAAATGCGCACACCCGCGTGGCGATTCGCCACCATGGTCGGAATACTGCCGACGCAAGCCGCACCAACGCATCGAGTTCCTACCACCTTAGTGGACTAGGGTCACATTCCCAAGTCAGTTATCGTCTGCGCATATCGGATCCACGCGCGCGTCCACGCAGGATCCCCGTGCCTCGCCCTCGGAATTGGAAGGAGCGGCGCGCGATGAAAGCCCTGTTAAGCGTGCTCGGCATTTTGGGTTTTCTGTGGTTGGTCATGCACGGCAACGTACCGCGCTGATCGACGGCAGTCTGGTGCTCTTCGTTCTCGGCACCGTGCCATTTGTGGCCCGGTATCCGCTGGCGGTGTGCTTCGCGGTGGCAGCGGCCGTGCCCCGGCCGTTGATTCGCTGCGCGCGGATGTGACAACTCCGAGATCCCGGGGCGCACGATGCCGACGCCTCCGCGCGCGCTGGTCCTGGCGTTGCGACCAGGAAGGAGTCACCACGTGTCGAAGACGGATCTCCGCTCCGCAGAATTCTCCTACCTCGTGCTCATCGGACGGCAGCTGTTTGCAGTGATCTTCATGCTGGCATCGGCGGGCCACTTCACTCCGGCGAAGATCGCGCTGGCCGCAGCGCACGGCGTCCCGATGGCGACGGTGCTCGTGCCGATCTCCGGCTTGATTGCGCTGCTCGGTGGACTCAGCGTGCTGTTCGGCTATCGCGCAAGAGTCGGCGGCTGCCTGCTCGTCGTCTTCCTGGTTCCCGTTACGTTGTTCATGCACAACTTCTGGGCGGCGCCCGATGCGGCGACGTTCCGCCTGCAGTTGTTCCAGTTCGCGCGCAATCTCGTACTGCTCGCCTGCGCGTGCCAGTTGGTGCGTACCGGTGCTGGATCGTTGAGCCTCGACGCGATCAGAGAGCGCGGCGCCGCTGTCCAGGCCGATGGTCTGGCATGAGCCCGAGTCAGACCGCCGCCGGCTCTGTTTGAGCCTGCTGATACCGAGGCAGCGTCAACATCAGCAAGGCAACGCCCAGCGTCAGGATCGCGAAACGGATCAGAAGCGCTTCGTACGAGCCGGTTGCATCGAAGGCGCGGCCCATCAGAATCGGGCCGGCCGCCGCGGCGCCGGCCGTGGCGATCCAGGTCAGGCCGTACAGCGTCGAGAACGACCGCAATCCGAAGTACCGCGAGAGCAAGTACGGCGCGACGTCGGACTCGCCGCCGATTCCGATTCCAAGCAGCACCGCCGCGGCTGTTCCGCTCGCGAACGAGTCGGCGCGAGCGAGGAGAAAGGTGCCGCACGCGGAGGCGGCAATGAGCGCGAATGACACCCGTGCCGCGAAGAACCGATCGAGCAGCCAGCCCGCCGCAAGCCGGCCAATCACGCTGGCGGCCCCGGTCGCCGACACAGCCGCCGCGGCGCGGCTCGCGGATACGCCACGATCCGTCAGCAGCACCGCCATGTGGACGACTGCTCCATTGTGCGCTGCCGCGGTGCCGACAAGCACGATGACGAGCATCCAGAACACTCGCGAGCGCATCCCGTTCGTGATGGACGTCCCGGCGGCCGGTTGCCGGCCATCGGCGATTCGCGCCTCGACTGACGGACGCTCCCGGATGAATCTGCTGACGATCGGCAGGCCGATCGCGAGTACGAGCCCGCCGAACGTCACGCATGTACCGCGCCAGCCGACGATCGGGATCAGCGCCGCCGCCGCCGTCGGATGCACGATGCCGCCGAGGGATCGCCCTGACAGCGCCGCCGCCAGCGCGACGCCGCGGCGCTCATCGAACCAGCTGGTGACGGCGCGCGCGTAGACGACCGGCGACGCGCCGGTTCCGAACGTTCCCATGACGGCGAAGAGGATGTACAAATGCCACAGGCGTGGCGTCAGCGCCGACAGCGCTGTGAACGCCAGGCCGAAGAGCGCCATGCAGGGCACCATGATCCGTCCGGGGCCGAGGCGATCGGCAAGGTACCCGAGCGGCGGCGCCCAGACGGCGGACATGGTGGCAGCTACCGCGAATGCGGTGGAGATCGTTTGCCGCGACCACGAGAACTCCTCGGCCAGAGGCTTGAGAAAGATCGGCAGCGTAAAGACCAGCAGTGAGACGAAGAACACGCTGACGCCGGACGCCGCCGTGACGCGCCAGCCCTCGTATCGAATATTGCTTTCACTCAGCACGGCTCATCTTCACACTGAACCATGTCCGAACCGATCCAAATCGTGTAAGACTCAACGCAAATCATGACCGGCGACGACGCGTTGGCCGACGGCGTGCGGACGCTGCTCGACGCGGCGGCGCGTCTGATGCCTACGCGCGGCCTTGGCGTGGTGCGCTCGGATGGCGCGACGCACGTCGTGCTCACCTATGCCGACGCGTTCGGCGCGACCGCATTTCAGGCGAGCGCCGCGGATGTCCCTGAACCGGTTCGACCGCGGCGTGATCTCGAGGGGCTCGTTCGATTTGCGGCGACAGAGCTTGCAGTCGATCCTGGCGGCCTCTTCGAAACGCGGGTCTTGCATTTCGGCGTGCCGGACGACCTTCGTCGGGAGCTCGCAGTCCGCCACATCGTGACGCAGCCGGTGCCGGGCCTCGATGAACCCGCGCTCCTCGTCGTCGCGGTCGGGGATTCGAGCGATGTCACACCAGCCCAGCGGTCGGGTGTCGGCCAGCTCGCGCAGCACGTCGTCGATTTTCTGACCCGCGCGCCCACGGCGCATGAAGAGCTCGAGCTCTTGCGGCGGCTCGAGATGGTCGATCGCATGTTGCCCACCTTGTTTCAGGTGCTCGACGTCCGCGAGATTTTCGATCGGCTGTCGGCGATCGCCAAGGGTGCGCTGCGGCACGATCTCGCGGCACTGGGAGTCTTCAACGAATACCTCACCCGCGTCGAGGTCTATGTTCAGTCGGTAGAGGCTCCGATTCGCGCCCGCGGCGGGCCGATACCGTATCCGCCGGTCCAGACCCGCGCCTGGCTGTACCGAATCGTCGACGATCTCCGGACGCATCCGGTCGAACGCGGCGAGGAGGCGGCCACCGGCGGCGGCCGATCGTCGATCCGCGTGGCGATCCGGCTCGAGGACCGCATCCTCGGCGCGCTGAACTTCACCTCGCGCGAGCTGAAGCCCTACACGGCAACCGATCTGGTGATCGCACGACGCATCGCCGACTACGTGGCGCTCGCGCTGTCACATCAACGTCTTGCCGACGAGGCGCGGCGCGCCGAAGCGCTGCGCGAGCGCGCCGCGAACCTCGAGATGCTCGAGGACCTGTTGCAGACGCTGTCAGGCGTGCTCGACATTCGCGAGGTCTTCGATCGCGTGTCCGAGATCGCCCAGAAGGTCCTGCCGCACGACGGCATGGTGATCCGGGAGATGACCGTCGATCCCGCGCGGGCGCGCAACTACGCGCTCAGCGGATTCGGCGATCTGCAGCTGCCGGCCGAGAGCCCGACGACCGAGCCGAGGCTGCTGACGGAGCCGTGGGATTTCTTCATCGTCGACGATTTGTCGACCTGGCAGGGGCGCGGGCTGTCAGCCTCGGCCGCCGCCGGCTTCCAGTCGGTGCTGAGCCTGCCCGTCCGGTTCGAAGGACGGCTCGCCGCGTCGGTGAATTTCTTTTCGCGGGCGAAGGCCAGGTTCTCGCGCGACGACGTGATGGTGGCACGACGCATTGCGGATCACATCGCGCTGGCGCTGTCGCACCAGCGCCTCGCCGAGGAAGCGCGGCGAAACGAGGAGCTCCGCGCCCGCGCCGAGAAGAGCGACCTGCTCGACGAGCTGCTGGCGTCGGTGACCGGCGCGGGCGAGCTGGCCGAGGTCTTCGACCGGGTCTCGACGGTGACGCAGAAAGTGCTGACGCACGACGCGCTGGTGCTGACGGCGCTGCTGCCGGGCGGCGCACGAGCGCGCGTCTACGCCAGCGTATCCTCCGAGCGCGCGTCCTGGCCCGCGGTCGTCGACGTGCCGCCGCAGATGATCGCCAACCGCGACTGGGAATTCGATCTCATCGACGATCTCCAGGCGCATCCCGACCAGCGGAATCTGGAGGCGACGACGCGGGGGTTTCGCGCGGCGTTGCGCGTGCCGATCCGGCTCGACGGCGAGTACGTGGCTGGCGTCTCGTTCCTGTCGTTCACGCCGTCGCGCTACTCGACCGCCGACATTCCGGTCGCGCGCCGCATCGCGGATCGCCTCGCGCTCAGCTTCCTCCGCGAGCGGCGCAACGAAGCGTCGCAGCGGGCCGACACCGCTGACGCCCGCGCGGCCAAGCTCGAGTCGCGCGTCCGCGCGCTCACCGAGGAGCTCGATACGCGCACCGGTTATCGACGTGTCCTCGGGGACTCGGCATCGTGGCGGCGCGTGCTCACGCAGGCCACGCAGGTGGCGGCGACGGACACGACGGTCCTGCTGCTGGGCGAATCGGGCACAGGGAAGGAAGTCGCCGCGCGCTTCGTGCACCGCGCGTCGTCGCGGCGCGAAGGCCCGTTCATCGCCCTCAACTGCGCCGCACTCCCCGAACAGTTGCTCGAAGCGGAGCTGTTCGGATACGAGCGCGGCGCGTTCACCGGCGCGACGCAGAGCAAGCCGGGTCAGCTCGAGCAGGCGGCCGGGGGAACGCTGTTCCTCGACGAGGTCGGCGAGATGAGCCCGCAGGTACAGGCGAAATTCCTGCGCGTGCTGCAGGAGCGCGAGTTCCAGCGGCTCGGCGGGACGCGCGTGCTGCGCACCGACGCCCGCATCGTTGCCGCGACAAATCGGGATCTGCAGCAGGCGATGAGCCGCGGGCAGTTTCGGGAGGATCTCTTCTACCGGCTCAACGTGTTCGCAATTCAGCTGCCGCCGCTGAGAGAGCGCAAAGACGACGTGCTCCCGCTGAGCGATGCGTTTCTCACCGAGTACGGCCGCAGCCTGGGGCGGCCGCCAGCGGGCATCTCACGCGATGCGCGGAAACTGCTGCTGGACTATCACTGGCCGGGCAACGTCCGCGAACTGCGCAATGTCCTCGAACGCGCCGCGATTCTCTGCGACGGCGGGCTGATCACTGACGAGCATCTCGCGCTGACCGTCGCGGCGCCGCCGGCGTCGGTGCCTGCCGGAGCCCGCGAGGCGCTGCCGAAGGGCGTGCCGGAGCCGGCTCTCGCGGGCCCGCCGTCATCGCCGACGTCGGTCGGCGATCTGAGCGCGATGGAACGCACGCTGATCGAGCAGGCGCTGCAGAACGCGCGCTTCAACAAGTCGAAGGCTGCCGCCGCACTCGGTCTCACCCGCGCGCAACTCTATGTGCGCATGAGACGATACGGGTTGGAGTGAAGGGCAACGTCCGGGCAAGGCGATCAATCACGAGCGTTTCGCGCACGACGCGCGACATCTCGAGTTGCGACGATTCGCTACCAGCCCAGGCTGACTCGCCGCAGGATGCGCGCCTCGAACACCTGGCCGAGCGGGAATTGTCTGCCGGTGCGGTAGGCGTAGGAAAGTTGGAGACGTGTCGTCGAGACAACCGGCATCTCGGTAGTCAGACGCAGTGCGCGCAACACTTGCCGGTCTCCGCCCGTGAGCCCGAGCTCGGTTTCGCCGGTGAGCGTCGTTTCGTCGACCAGCGGAAGCCGGCCGCTGACCTTGGAGGTCACGCCGGAGTCCGTCTGCGAAACGGAGCCCGCCGTGAGCGCGGCACGCAGGTCCGGACAGCCCGCGCAGCGGGGCGCCAGCACTGGAAGGTCCAGTTCGACGCGAGACGAGCTTTCTGAGGTCTCGGCCAACGCTGAGTCCGATGCGCTCCGATGCACGTAGCGGACGGTCACGCGGCCCGGACCTCGCTGGCACCACTCGAGCGAGGTGATGTCCGACTCCCGCGAGGCCGTCGCCTCCCGCTGCCGAACCGCGGCCACCTGCCCGCTCCGCAGCCCGTCGTATGCGATGCGGAGCGATCCCAGTGTCGTGTCATCCGCATCGGGGCGCGACGAAGGGCGCGAGACGCTCGTGAGCGCCGCAACCGTGAGGTCCGGCAGCGGCTGCACCTGTGCCTGCGCCGCCTCGCGATCCCGTGACGACACGAGCGCCGCGTTCGGCGCAGTCCCGGGCGCCGCGGCGCCGCGCAGCACGGTGGTCTCGATTCCGCCTCGGGGCCACTGGCTGACGAGACGAGCCGACGCCAGCGGCGCCCAGGAAGTGTCGGCCGTCCCGGCCATGCCAACGTCCGTCGACACTGCGAGATTGCCGATCACGTTCGCCCGGATGGCCATTTCGACATCTTTCTGCGCAACGGGCGAGCCGCCTGGAATCAGGACCTGAGGCGTCACAGAGAGCCGGCTGCTCGGTGCGAAGCTGACGGCCGCGGCGGCGAAAGCCGGCGAGGACGGCGGTTTGCCCGGGGCCGGAACATTCATCTGCCCGAACGAGAAATTCAACGGCGCGCTACCGGTGGTCGTGAACGTCAGTCCACGCACGGGCGATGCCAGTGCCGGGCCAGCCAGCGCGCCGGCGCGAAAGACAGTCGGGAGGCGCTGGTCGCCGAGGCTGGACGCGACCGACATCTCGCCGAGATCGACGTCTGGCAGCTGTAGCACGAGGCTCGTCGCACGGGGGCCGCTTCCGTCGTCAATCAAGGAGAGCGAAGGCAACGCCAGACTGTGATCGGTAGCCGACCGGGGCTTGACCGTGTCAAGGTTGAGTCGAGACGCTGCTGTGCCCGAGCCGAGCGGGGCCGCCGTCGTCGACATCAGTGCCTCTTGCGCGGTCGCGACAGGAGGAGCCATCAGCGCGAACAAGACCCCGGCAACAGCTCCGATCGGAACGTTCCCACGCTGCAGGCAGCGGGCGGAGAAGAAGCGTGCAATGTTCGAAATTCGACGATCGGGCTGACAGGTCATGGGTACCGTGCGGATCCGTAAGCTCGTCTATCGTATCGGTGATCGATACTGTCGCGGTATCAGGCAAAGGGGGGACTTTCACCGATCGGCGCCTCCGTCGTGGCCCTTGATTCGCGGGTGCAGGCCCCTGACGCCGGCGAGGCGCCTGCGCTCGACGCGCTGGCGACCGAGACTCGCCGCGCGGTGGAATAGGGGGACGCCTGGGCGCGCGCGATTTCCAGTTGCAAAACAGACGAAATCCGCGCCGGTGCCAGCGGATCAGCGTGGGGCTTGACGATCGCGAGCAGAGCTCGCCACGGCCAAGCCGGAGAGTGCGACCAGCGTGATGCGCGTCAGAATTGGCGCGAAAACGGAGCCGCTCGGTCTCGGTTGCTTACCACCGCGTGCCGAGCGCCACGAACAGGCCATTGTGATCGGGCAGGTAGGTCTGGAGGGCCTGCTGAAATTCGACGCCGAGCGAAACCTTGTGGGGCGCCGCGTCGTACTGCGTGGCGCCGTACCAGATATTCCAGCGGACGCCGACGCCGACCCGCAGATCACGTTCGAACGCGACGTCCTTTGCACCATTGATCTGCAGATGGCCGTAGGGTTCGACGGTCTGGCCGGTCGACAGCTTGCGGTGATAGCTGGTTCGATAATCGGCGGTCACGGCACTGTGATTGGTTTCCACGTACTGCGCGACATCGAAGTAGAGGTTGCGTGAGAACCATCCGTTCCCCGATGCGTGCCAATCGTCACCAGCGCGTCCGCCATTGAAAAACGACGCGCTCGCTCGCAGGAGCACGTCTCGGCGGCTGTGATCGGCCAGGCCGTTCTGGCTCTCGGCCGCAAAATAGACGATCTGGTTCCGCCATGGCTTCCAGCGCAAGCCGACGCCGAGCACCGCATTCTGCGAGGGCAGCGCCGAAAACAGCTCGCCGCCGTCTGCGAGTACACGCACATACGCGGATACAGTCGAGCCGTCGCGGATCGGCGGGCTACCGAGACGAACGTCCGCTTCGGCTTGCGCGTAGCTCTGGTAGCGGCTGCCTGCCTGCGACCCGCTCGTGCCGGTGCCGATACTCGTTCCGCTCCACCCATCAACCGTGACGGTCACCCGGCGACCCAGATCCTCGTGTGTACGCTGGAACCCGAACCGCTGATCGGCAGACACTCGCACAGCACCGGTCGCGGCCTCTGACGCTGCATACGCGTCCAGGACATGTTCGGCGTATTCGCGTGCCTCCTGGTTGTGCTTCAGCCGCTGATGAACGTAGACGAGTTGCTGCGCGACTTCCTGGTTCGTGGGATCGGCCCGCCACGCATTCTCCAGAGCGCGCTCAGCGCCGGTAGCGAGCCCGGCGCGCCAGTACGCGAATCCCAACGCACGCTGCATATCGCTGTCGTCTGGCGCCAGCGCGGCGGCGCGCTCGAAGGCGGTGACTGCGGACACGACCCATCCATTGCGTGAATAGGCATATCCGAGCTGCGCCTGAACACCAGGGTCGTCGGGATCGAGCGCTGCGGCACGTTCGAGCCAGCGCACCTGCAGTGCGGAATCCTGTTCGACGGACGCGAGCCGCCGGTAGTCGTCAGTCTCGGGCTGCAGGTCGATTGCGCGTCTGAGCGCGTCAGCCGCAGCGGTCGGATCACTGCGCAGCGTCGTGTCTGCCAGCAGCGACCAGTAGCGATGGTTCAACGTATCGCCGCGACCGCGATAGACGTCGAGCCATTTCGCGGCCTGGTCGATCGCGCCAGCGGCAACCGCGGTGGAGACGGCGGCGAGCAGCTCGTCGGCCGCAAGCTGCTGAGGCCCGACACTTCGCCACGCGTCGAGCGCGATGTCGAAATGGCCGGTGGCGTGCGCCTGGTAGCCAAGCGCACGCGACGCGCGGCCGCCCGGCCGTAGCTCGTGCGCCATCATGTATGCCCGTTCGGCCAGCGCCGGATCTGCTCCGCTCGAGCAGTCGCCGAGGCGCAGCCAATCGTCATATCCATACTCAGGCGAGCTGTCTGCGAGTACGGCGCGAACCGCTGCGCAATCGTTGAGGCGCTCCCATAACACCGCCTGACGGCTGCGCATCGACGGCGTGTCGAGCGGTCGCCGAAGCGGGGACAGTCGTTCAGCGGGCAGCGCGGCAGGCTGCTGTTCGATCAGGATGATCAGTCGTTGCAGCAACATGTCTCGTTCGGCCGGCGCGCGGTTGGCGAATGGATAGCCTTGCAGCAACAGGTCCGTCGCTTGCTCCGTCGCGCCGGCAACGAGCAGCTGGTAAGTCAGACCATCCAGCAGGGCTGGATCGCTCGTGTCGTAGGCAAGCCACGCGTCCGCCTGCCGCGCCGCGTCAGCGAAGTCGTGCCGCTGAAGGGCCAACATGAAGGCCGTGCCGAATTGCGTGGTGGCGCCGGGGCGCTCGACTGGCTCGGACGGCGGCGGCGGCAACGAATCCGTGTGCTGAGTCTTTGTTCGGCGCAGCGCGGCGGGCTGTGGCGTGACTGCGTTCGTGGCGGGG
>DATFXR010000448.1:0-3892 GCA_035315685.1 Vicinamibacterales bacterium
CTACACTGGAAGGTCCACCTCGTCGACCAACACCATGGCTAAACAAGAGAAGGCCCAGCAGGCCAAAGACGCGTTCGTCACCGAAATTACCGCGCGCTCGCAGGATTTTTCACAGTGGTATCTGGACGTCGTGCGCAAAGCCGAGCTCGCGGATTACTCGCCGGTCAAGGGCTGCATGGTGATCCGCCCCTACGGCTACGCGATCTGGGAGCTGATTCAGAAAGCGCTCGATGCGCGAATCAAGGCCACCGGCCACGTCAATGCGTACTTTCCACTGTTCATCCCGAACAGCCTGCTGACGAAGGAAGCGGAGCATGTGGAAGGGTTCGCGCCGCAGGTCGCCTACGTCACGCACGGCGGCGGCGAGGAGCTCGAAGAGAAGCTCGTCGTGCGGCCGACGTCGGAAGCGATCATCGGCACGATGTACGCGAAATGGATTCAGGGCTGGCGCGATCTGCCGATCCTCATCAATCAGTGGGCGAACGTCGTGCGGTGGGAGAAGGTGACGCGGCCGTTCCTGCGCACGACCGAGTTTCTCTGGCAGGAAGGTCATACGGCGCACGAGACCGAAGCCGAGGCCGAGGACGAGACGCTCGAGATTCTCCACCTCTACAAGGATGTTCTCGAAACCGAGATGGCAGTCCCGGTCGTCGAGGGGCGCAAGAGCGAGAGCGAAAAATTCGCCGGCGCGCTGCGCACCTACTCGATCGAAGCGCTGATGGGCGACGGCCGCGCGCTGCAGGCCGGCACGTCGCACAACCTCGGGCAGAATTTCGCCAAGGCGTTCGACATCACCTTTCAGGCGCGGGACAGGTCGGTCCAGCACGTCTGGGGCACCTCGTGGGGAATGACCACGCGGCTCGTCGGTGCGGCGATCATGGTGCACGGCGATGACAGCGGCCTGGTGCTGCCGCCGAGAATCGCACCGTATCAGGTGGTCATCGTTCCGATTGGTCGCGACAACTGGCGTGACACCGTGCTGCCCAGGGCGCTCGAGATCCAGCGCGAGCTGGCCGGCGCCGGCATCCGCGTCACGCTCGACGAGCGCGACGAGCGGCCCGGCTGGAAATTCTCGGAATGGGAGATGCGCGGCGTCCCCCTGCGCGTCGAGATCGGACCGAAAGACATCGAGAAGTCGGCGGTGCTCGTCGCGCGGCGCGACACGCGCGAGAAACACAGCGTGCCGATGGAGGGTCTGCCGTCGCGGCTGCTGCAACTGCTCGACGACGTGCAGACCAGTCTCTTCGCGCGGGCGACGCAGTTTCGGGACGAGCATACGCACCGCACCAGCGACTACGCCGAGTTCAAGCAGATCATGGAAGGCCGCCCCGGGTTCGTCATCGCGCCGTGGTGCGGGTCGGCCGAGTGCGAGGCGCAGATCAAGGCCGAGACGCAGGCGACGATTCGCAACATGCCGATGAGCGGCAGCACGCCGTCAGGAAAATGCATCCGCTGCGACAATCCGGCGCGGTACGAGGCCTGGTTCGCCAAGGCGTATTAGGTCGGGCAGGCCGGGGCAGGTCAGGTGGGTCTGGCAGGTCGGCTCGACTTCGTGGCGCGAAGGCTTCAGCCGAGCGTCAACCAGCCCCAGTCCCCGGCTCCCAGTCCCCGGCTCCCCTCGCGTATCATCGCGGCCGGCGCGTCGTAATCGGTCTCGCCGTTGCCGCCGCGCTCACCTCATCCTGCGGCGCCCGCGTGCCGAAACCGCCGGATGCGGCGCGAGGCACGCCGTACGTGTCGTGGGTCTTCATGAGCGGCGACGGTGAGAATCCTGATCGTGACTTCGTCTGCCAGTCGGATCCGCGCAACGATTGCACCATCGTCGCAAGTCGTCCCGCCGAGCAATCCTTCTCGGATCTCCACTTCTACTATCACGCCGCCGGCGGCGAGACGAAGTACGAGGGAACGGTCACCATCGGCTTCTTCGAAGGCTCGGCCGCGGCGCGGACGGCTCAAACGAGCGTCGTCGTCAAGAAGGACGAACCGCTTGCCAATCAGAGCGTCACGGGAATCGTCACCTCGAGACCAGGCACCTACGAGGTGACCGTGGCGCTGACGGCGACGATCGGCGACACCGGAACGCGCCAGCCGCTCCATCAGTCGGTTCAGGTGGTCGTGAAGTAAGACGTCGTGAATCGCCGCTCGGGCGCGCCGTCGTTGTGTCAGCGATGGATCACGGCGGGCGAGTACGCGTCGGCGAGGATCAGCTGCGGTGCTGCGCTGTTGTCGACACGGACCGCCCAGACGCCAGGCGTCACCTGATCCATCGACAGGTAGTACGCCACACGCTCGTTGTCGAGCCACTCGACCTGATCGTCGACGCTACGCGTCTCGCGGTGCACGAGCGTCTCGGTCATCGAGTCGAGGTCGAGCACCGCAAGCTGCCACCACCCGAGCTCACGCTTGCCGATTCGCTTCTTGAACGCGATTCGTTTGTTGTCCGGCGACAGGGACGGGCACTCGACGCGCGGATGCAGGACCCGCATGACGCCCTGATCGACGCTGCCTTTGACGAGGTAGCTGATACCTTCGGTGTCGAGCGTGGCGTAGAACGTGTCGCTGTCGCTGGCGAACGTCACGCCCCAGAAGTTGAAGTCCTCGGCCCAGACGAACCGCCCGTCGCGCCAGGTCTCGAGCGTTTCGAGGTCGGCGACGATCTCGCCGGCGACGAGATCGAGGATCGCGGTCTCGGTCGAGAATCCCGAGGCGTACGAATGCCCCGACACGAACATCGTCGCCGCCGCGCGGCGTCCGTCGGGCGAGACGCGAACGCGGCTGGGCAGGCCGTCGAGCGGAATGCGGTGGAGGCGCGTGAAGTCGCGGTCGAATACGTCGGCTGCCCAGGTCGTGACAGGACCCTCGGCGCCCGGCGCGCCGCCAGTCGTCAGGCAGATGCCGCGATCGGCCGCGAAGTACACCCGCTTGCACGACAGGTTGCTGACGAACGCGCCCGACTGCGGATTGGCGAGGCTGCCGATCGCGACCCGCTCGAAGGTATCGTCGCTGGCGACGCTCACGAACATCAGACTCGGCGCCGGCGGACGCGCGGTCAGGCGCGGCCGCACCGCGCGCGGCCGCTCCTCGGCTCTGCTGCAGGCCGCCGCAAGAAGCGCCGCCGCGAGAATCGGCAGCGCGCCGACACCGCGCAACGTGTGGCTGTGAACGATAACCGGACTATAGCACTCGCGGTGTTGGTGGCGGCGTCCGTGTGCCGCCCCGTCGGTCAGTTGACTTCGTCCTCACCGGCGCGGAGGCGCTTTGGACCGACGACCCATGCGATGACGATACTCAGGATGTACAGCCCGACCATCGGCGCCGCGAAAATCGTCTGGGTCATCATGTCGCCGGTCGGCGTAATCACCGCGGCGATGATGAAGATCACCAGGAAGGCGTACTTGAACTGCGCCATCAGGAACCGCGCCGTCACCAGCTTCATCTTCGCGAGGAAGAACACGACTGCCGGCATCTGGAAGACGATGCCCATGCCGATCAGCATCTTCGAGTACAGCCCGAAGACGTCTTCGAGCTTCGGCATGAAGGCGAGGTCCGGTGTGTTGAAGCTCGCGAAGAACGCCATCATGAACGGGAACGAGACGTAGTGATTGAACATCGCGCCGGCGATGAATCCGATCGTCGTGAAGAGGACGAATGGAATCGCCATCCGCTTCTCGTTCGAGTACAGGCCCGGCGCAATGAACATCCAGACCTGATACATGATGAACGGCGCGGCGACGACGGTCCCGGCAATCAGCGCCACGGTGATGTAGAGCGAGAACGCCTCGCCCGGCTGCGTGTAGATCAGCTTGACGCCGGCAGGCAGCGCCTTGCGCGTCGGCGCCAGGATGAAATTGAAGATCGGCTCGATCCAGTAGAACGTCGCGAGGATCCCGAA
>DATFXR010000449.1:0-11972 GCA_035315685.1 Vicinamibacterales bacterium
ACGAGATCGAGCGCCGCGCGATCGCGATACGGACCGTTCTGGCCGAATCCCGAGATCGAGCAATACACGATTCGCGGATTGCGCTCGGTGGCGCGTTGGTAGTCGATCCCGAGCTTCGCGACGGTGCCGACGCGCAAGTTCTCGAGGACGACGTCGGCGCGTTCGAGCAGCCGGAAGAAGAGGGCACGCCCCTCGGGATGCTTGAGATCGATCGCGACGCTTTTCTTGTTGCGATTGAGGTTGACGAAGTACGCCGATTCGTCGTCGTAGAACGGCGGCCCCCACGCGCGCGAAATCTCGCCGTCGAGCGGCTCGATCTTGATGATCTCGGCGCCGTAGTCGCCGAGCATCGTCGATGCGAAGGGACCTGCGAGCGCGTGCGAGAGATCGAGAACGACGATGTCGGCGAGCGCCGCCGCCGCGGTCATTGTTCGACGGCGGCGTACAGCGCGCGGTGATCGATCGGTTTGGCGAGGTAGCCGTCCATCCCGGCGGCGAGACAGCGCTCGCGGTCGCCGGTCATCGCGTGCGCGGTCATCGCGACGATCCGTACGCGCGAGCCGGTGCCGCGCTCCCACTCGCGGATCGCCGCCGTCGCTGCGAAGCCGTCCATGTCGGGCATCTGCACGTCCATGAGCACGAGATCGAACGCGCCGTGCTGCAGCGCGGCGAGCGCCTCGCGGCCATTGCTGACCACGGTCACCGCGTGGCCGCGTTTCGAGAGCAGGCCGGCGGCGACCCGCTGGTTCACGAGATTGTCCTCGGCCACGAGGATCCGCGACGGACGCGCCGACTCCGGCGGACCCAGCATTGACGCCCGCGCCGCGGCGCTGACCTCCGCGCGCGCGGTCCGCAGCCTGGCGGTGAAATGAAACGTGCTCCCGGCCTCCGGCGCACTGTCGACGGTGATGCCGCCGTCCATCAAGTGCGCGAGGGTGGCGGCGATCGCGAGCCCGAGACCGGTTCCGCCGAATCGGCGGGTCATCGATCCGTCCACCTGGCGGAACGGCTCGAAGATCGCCTGCCGCTCGTCGGCCCGCATGCCGATCCCGGTGTCGCTGACGTCGAAGCGGAGCGTGACGCGATCGTTGAGCGGCGTGTCGGCGGAGACGTCGAGCGTCACGCCGCCGCGCTCGGTGAACTTCACCGCGTTGGACAGCAGAATCGTCAGCACCTGCTTCAGGCGCAGCGGGTCGCCGACGACAACCGGCGGGGCGAGCGGGCTGACCTGCGACGACAGCGCCAGGCATTTTGCCTGTGCGTCACGCGCCACCACTGCGACCGCCTCGTGGACCGTGTCGCCGAGCGCGAACGGGATCGATTCGAGCTCGAGCCGCTGCGACTCGATCGTCGAGAAGTCGAGGATGTCATTGACGACCCCGAGGAGCGATTCGGCCTGGCCGCGGATCGTCTGCAGACAATCGGATTGCTGCGGCGTCAGCAGCGTGTCGAGCATCAGCGCGGTCATGCCGATGATGCCGTTCATCGGCGTTCGAATCTCGTGGCTGATGTTCGCGAGGAATTCGCTCTTGGCGCGATTCGCCGCTTCGGCCGCGTCCCTGGCGCGCGCGAGCGCCTCCTCCGCGCGCTTGCGGGCAGAGCAGTCTCGATAGATCGAGATGAACGCGATCGCCTTGCCGCCGGCGTCGTGCTCGAGCGCGATCGACTGCTCGATGAACTGCGACGGCGACACCTGGTAGTCGTAGGTCGCCGCCTCGCCCGTACGGAAGACCTGGTTGAAGATCTCGAACGTGCGCGCGTGCCGGACCGGGTTCTGCGTGTCGCGGAAACTGTGGCCGATAATCTTCTCGCGTGACAGGCCGAACAGCCGGCAGAAGGCGTCGTTCACGAACAGGTAGCGGCCGCGCAGATCGACGACCGAGCAGCCGTCCTGAATCTGGTTGAGGATGGCGCGGAACCGTTCGCTCTGCCGGAACGCTTCTTCGGCGTGCTCGTCGGGCGTGATGCGGCGCACGATCGCGACGACGCGCAGCGCCGCGTCGCGCCCTTCGATCGAGATCGCGAATTCGGCCTTGAACTCGTGGCCGTCCCGGTGGAGCGCGGTCAGCTCGAGCCGCCGGATCGGACGCTCCGGCGCATCGATGAAGCTGTGAAGCGCGCGATCGTGGCGCGCGCGATTGCGCTCGGGGACGAGCAGGTGCGAGCGCATGCCGATCGCTTGATGCGCCGGCCAGCCAAACAGGCCTTCCGACTCGGCGCTCCACGACGTGATCACGCCGTGCGCGTCCTGTTCGATGTAGCCTTCGACGGCCATCCGCGCGAGTGTATGCCGAAACCGGGCAACGCTGTTAGAGTGGCAGGATGCCTGATGCCGTCATCGTGTCCACGGCCCGCACGCCGCTCTGCAAAAGCTGGCGCGGCGCCTTCAACATGACCCATGGTGCGACGATGGGCGGCCACGCGCTGGGATGTGCGATCAAGCGCGCCGGTCTCGACGCCGCCGAAATCGAAGACGTGCTCATGGGATGCGCCAATCCGGAAGGCGCGACCGGCCGCAACATCGCGCGGCAGATCGCGATCCGCGCCGGCTGTCCGGTCACGACCGCCGGCATGACCGTCAACCGCTTCTGTTCGTCGGGTCTGCAGACCATCGCCATCGCGTCGCAACGGGTGATGTGTGGCGAAGGCGACATCTTTGCCGCCGGCGGCGTGGAATCGATCTCGTGCGTGCAGAACGAGATGAACACACACATGCTCGCCGAACCGTGGATCGTGACGCACAAGCCGGAGCTGTACTGGCCGATGCTGCAGACGGCCGAGTACGTCGCGAAGACCTACCACATCTCGCGCGAGCAGCAGGACGAGTACGGCGTCCGCAGCCAGCAGCGGGCGGCAGCGGCGCGCGCCGCCGGCAAGTTCAACGACGAGATCGTCGCGATGACGACGACGATGAAGGTGGTGGACAAGGCGAGCGGCGCGGAGTCGATGACCACCGTCACCGTCTCCCAGGACGAAGGGATCCGTCCCGACACGACCCTCGAAGGCGTCTCGAAGATCAAGCCGGCGATCGAGGGCGGCGTCATCAGTGCCGGCAACGCCAGTCAGTTCTCGGACGGCGCCGGCGTCTGCGTGGTGATGAGCGATCGGGTGGCGGCGAAGAACGGTCTGAAACCGCTCGGCGTGTTCCGCGGATTCGCGGTCGCCGGCTGCGAGCCGGCGGAAATGGGCATCGGTCCGGTGTTCGCCGTGCCCAAGCTGCTCGCGCGCACCGGCACGAAGATGGACGAGATCGATCTCTGGGAACTGAACGAGGCCTTTGCCGTGCAGGTGATCTACTGTCGCGATCGCCTCGGCATTCCTGACGATCGGTTGAACGTCAACGGTGGCGCGATTGCCGTCGGCCACCCGTACGGCATGTCAGGTCAACGCCTCGTCGGCCACGCGCTCATCGAGGGCAAACGCCGCGGCGCCAGGAAGGTGGTCGTGACGATGTGCATCGGCGGCGGGATGGGAGCCGCCGGGCTGTTCGAGATCGCGTAGAACCTCAGGTTCCAGGGTTCTAAGGTTCTCAAGTTCTAAGGTTCTTGGTTCCAGGTTCGGGTTCCAGGTTCTCGGCAGGCCGCGAGAACCACGAACCGTGAACCTGAGAACTTGAGAACCGAGAACCTCGTTGTTACCGAGAACCTCGTGTTACTTGACGATCGTCAGCGTGACGTCGACCTTCACCGTTTCGCCGGTGACTTTGTCGGTTGCAGTCGTGAACGTCGCGGTCTCGCCGTTCTTCAGCACCAGTCCGTTGCTCGCACGAAACGAGCGGAAGGTCGGGTTGGGACGTGACGAATTCTGGTCGTCGGGAAAAACCGACGAGTCGTCGATCGTCAACCGGAGTGAAAAGCGCCCGTCCTCGAGCGGCGCCGCGGTGCAGTCGATGTTCGTGCCGACGTCCTGATACTGAACCGGCCCGCCAGCAGGCGCGTCTTTCGGCACGTTCGTCATCATCATCATCGTGACCGGAACCTTCGTGCCCATGCGCAGCGTGGCCGGATTGCCGGTGAGCACCGATATCGTATACGGCATGCTGCTGATTTTCTTTTCACCCTGATAACGGGTCATCAGGATCTGAATCTTCAGCGGCACGACGGGAACCGGCGCAGTCTTCGCCGGGGCTGGCGGCGGCGCCTTCTCCTGCTCTTTCTCCTGTGTGCTCACCAGCGCCGTCGAGGCGAGCGCGAACGCGAAGATGAGTCCGAGCATCTGCAGCTGTTTCGTCACTGACGTACTCCTTCTCCGCCCGTGCCGGGCGCAATCGGGTCGATGGTGATTGCGGGAATCTCGATGTCAACGACTGGTGGAAGCTCCATCACCGAGGGCGTCGTCGCGGCGAGCACCGGCGCGAGATCGATCCGCCCCTCGCGCGTGCCGAAGATCAGCGCGCGGAGCGCGGCCGTTTCGCGCCGGTCGACGAGGATCTCCGGTTCCGCTCGCGATGTCGCCGATTCGTGCTGCGCTGCCGTGTGCGTTCGCGGGACGGGCGACGCAGGCTCGGCTGAGACACTGAGTCCCCGACCGTTCAGGTCAGGCGTCTGAGACGAGAACAGCGCGAAGGTCCGGCTGTCGAGGACAGACGGTGTTGACGGCGCGTTCCTGCCTCCGTCGCGCGTGAACACGAAGGCGACGGTCGCGACCGCTGCGACTGCGACGATCGAGGCCGCGATGCGCCACGCGCCGAACCACGATGCGGCTGGCGGCGACGCGTCGGCGATCCGCACCCGCACTCGCGCGACGAACTCCGGCGACGGTTCGACGCCGAGCAGCGTCTGCAGCTCGCGATCGAGTGAGGCGTCGGTCATTTCGTCTCGGCGGTCCGCATCCATTGCAGGTGCTCCTTCAAGCGCTGCCGCGCGACGAACAGGCGCGATTTCACTGTGCCCTCCGGCAGCGCCAGCAGCCGCGCGACCTCGCTGACGTCGTGCCCTTCGATGCTGGCGAGGACGATCGCGACGCGCAGCTTCTCGGGGAGCGCGTCGATGGCGGTCCACAGGTGCGCCGCACGCTCGCGCTCGACGAGATCCTCGGTCAGGCTGCCGGCTGCCCTGGCGTCGCGAGCGATTGCTGACTCGCTGTCGCGCGCCTCGCGACGGCGATCGCCGCGCCGGCGGTCGAGTGCGAGCCGCCAGGTCATGCGGACGAGCCAGGCGCGGAACCGTTCGCGATTGCGCAGCTGGCTGAAGCAGCGATACGCCTTGACGAACGCTTCCTGCGCGACGTCCTCGGCGTCCTGCCGGTGGCGCAGGACGCTGTAGGCAACGCGGAACGCCAGCGTGGACGATTCGGCCAGGCGTGCTTCGAATTCCTGCTCGACGGTGCGGTCCGTCGTCACGAACGAGCCAGCCAGCTGGACCACCCGGTCATGCATTGCCGCAGTCACCAGGCAAGACGCCACCGATCGGCGACCGGTTCAGCCGAGATTTCCACAGGGGGTCGGGAATCGTTTCGAGAAACGATTCCCGACCCCCCTGTGGATGACGGATCTGGACCAGGCGATTGTGACGAATTGCGCCTGATTCCACGTGGCGGAGTGTCCACTTTTTGAAAACGATTCCCGACCCCGTGTGGGTGCGGAAAAACGATTCCCGACCCCCTGTGGATATAGTAGGCGGCATGGATATGACTCGACGGGACCTGATCGCGCGGCTGGGCGCCGGCGCGGTCGCTCCGTTCCTGGCACAGCAACGTCCCGCGGTCGAGCGCGGGGCGGTGATCCGCACGCTCCTCACCGACATGCCGCCGGACTCGATCAGCGGCGCGATTCTCTTTCACGAGCACCTGTCGATCCGCTTCCCGCTGACGAAGGCGCTCGCGGAGAAGGCGGGCCGGCCGGTCCCGGCCAGCTTCACCGACGACGTGGATCTCATGATCGAGGAGACGAAAGCCGCCGGCAAGGACGGCGTCGGCTGCATCGTCGACGGCGGCCACCCGGACATGGATCGCGACCTCGACGCGTTGAAGCGGATCGCGTCGGCGTCGCAGATCCCGATCGTCGCGAGCGGCGGCTTCTACATGCAGCGCAACTATCCGGCGGACATCGCGACGAAGAGCGCCGACCAGCTCGCCGACGAGCTCGTCCGCGACGCGAAGGCGCAGCGGCTCGGTGCGTTCGGCGAGATCGGCCAGCAGGGCGGAGTGCTGACCGACGACGAGCGGAAGGTGTTCACGGCAGTCGGAAAGGCACAGGTGAAGATCGGCCTGCCGATTTTCACGCACAACGCCTACACCGGGGTCCGCGTGGTCGATCCACCCGTGCCGATGGACACCGCGCTGAAACAGGTCGACGTGCTCGAGGCGGCGGGCGCAAACCCGCGTCATCTCGCGATCGGCCACGTCTGCTGTCTCGATGATCCCAAAGCGCAGATCGCCCAGCAGCTCGCGAAGCGCGGAGTGTTCGTCGGATTCGATCGCGTGACGATCAACGCGATCATTCCCGACGAGAAGCGGGTGGCGATGATCCTGGCGTTTCTCGACGCAGGATTTGCCGATCACCTGTTGCTGTCGTCGGACTTCAGCAACGGCCGTGCGTTCAAGAAGAACGGCGGGCCTGGCGTGGCGCAGACGGTGACCGCGTTTGCGCCGATGCTCGTGAAGGCGGGCGTCAGCGAGGCGACGGTGAAGCACATTCTCGAGGACAACCCGCGGCGGTTCCTCGCGTTCGTGCCCCAGAGCGGGAGCTAGTGGCCGGGGACTGGGACCTGGGGACTGGGCTGCCGCTTCCGCGCTTCGCGCTTCGGCACCCAAGGAAATCTTCGCGCGACGCTCCGAAGGGTTCGCTCCAGGCTCCGAGTCTGCGCGCGGCGTTGGACCTTCGCGCCTGCTCCCAGCTTCTAGTTCCCAGCTTCCAGTTCCCAGCTTCCAGTTTCCAGCTCCCAGCTCCCAGCCCTTGCAAACTCCATCAAGCCGGCGTTAAGGTCCCACCGTAAATTTGTCGTAAGTCAGGAGGGACGGTATGACGTGGCGCCGGTCGACCTCGCTCGCACTATTCGTCGCCCTGTCGTGGTTTCCGTCGGCCGCGCGCGCGCAGAGTGCGATCGCCGGCGTCGTCAAGGACACGTCGGGTGCGGTGCTGCCCGGTGTCACCGTCGAAGCATCGAGCGATGTTCTGATCGAAAAGGCGCGCACGGTTACGACGGACGGCGCCGGACAGTACAAGATCGTGGACCTGCGGCCCGGCGTCTACACCGTCACCTTCACCCTCACGGGCTTCCAGACCTTGAAACGGCAGGCCGTCGAACTGCCGACCGATTTCACCGCAACCATCAACGCCGAGATGCGCGTCGGTGCGCTCGAGGAATCGGTCACCGTCTCGGCTGCTTCGCCTGTCGTCGACGTGCAGAACGCGTCACACATGCAGGTCCTCAACCGTGACGCGATGGACGAGATTCCGACCGGCCGTACGATTCAGGGTCTCGGTCAACTCGTCGTCGGCATCAGCCTGAGCCTGCCTGATACGGCGGGGGCCCGCGGGATGCAGCAGACCTACATGTCCACACATGGCCAGTCGGCCGCGAACAACACGGTGATGGTCGACGGCATGATGGTGAACGGCCTGATGGCGGACGGCGCAGTGCAGAGCTACTTCAACGATGCGATGAATCAGGAAGTCGCCTACCAGACGAGCGGCATCGGCGCGGAAACGTCGGCGGGCGGCGTGCGGCTCAACATGATTCCGAAAGAGGGCGGCAACCGCTTCAGCGGATCGTTCTCGGGCGCGGCCCGTCCGGGCAAATGGCAGCGCGACAATCTCTCCGCACGCTTGCAGACGGGACACCCTGAATTCGTGCCGCCGGTTCCCGGTTTGACTGCCGGCAACGCGACCGACCGCATCGTCGACTACACCGGCGGCGAGGGCGGACCGCTGTTGAAGAACCGTCTGTGGTTCTACATATCGGGCCGCTACTACTCCGTGAACAACTACATCGCGAACACGTTCTTCAAGGACGGCAGCCAGGGCATCGACGATCAGTTCATCAAGAGCATCATGGGGCGGATCACGTGGCAGGTGAGCCCGCGGAACAAGTTCTCGGCGTACGACGACGAGATCGATAAGTACCGCGGCCATGACATGCAGAGCCTCTACGAGCCCGAGACGGCGGCGACGGTCTGGAACTCGCCGGCATACCACACGAACCAGGCGAAGTGGACCTCCACCGTCACCAACAAGCTGATGATCGACGGCGGCTTCTCGAGCAACCTCGAGTACTACACGAACGAATACCGTCCCGGCATCGCGCAGATTCGCGGCACACCAGAGTGGTTCGCCGACGCGTCGCGTTCGGAGCTCGATCTGGGCGGGAGAAAGTCGGCGGCGACAGTGCAGCTCACGCACAGCCCGGCGCGCTACAACGTTCAGGCGGCGGCGACCTACGTCACCGGCTCGCACAACATCAAGGTCGGATTCCAGCGGACGTGGGGTACCTTCACCCACACCTACGACGCCAACGCGGATCTCACGCAGCAGTACCGCAGCAACACGACCGGCGTCGCGTATTCGGTGCCGAACTCGGTGGTGATTCGCAACACGCCGCTGACGTTCTTCGGCGAGCGGCTGAACTACGACCTCGGGATCTTCGCGCAGGACGCGTGGACGCTGAACCGCCTGACCATCAACGCCGGCCTGCGCTGGGAGGCACTGAACGCGCAGGTGCTCGAAGGCGAGTCACCCGCGGGGCGGTTCGTGCCGGCTCGGCACTTCGACGCGATCGAGAACCTGCCGGACTGGCGTGACTGGGCGCCGCGGTTCGCCGCGGTGTACGACGTGCGCGGCAACGCGAAGACGGCGATCAAGTTTTCGCTGAACCGCTACAACCAGCAGCGCACGACCGGCGTCGCCGACAACTACAACCCGCTCGTCTCGGCGACATCGACGAGCCTCGCGTGGACCGACCTGAACCGTGACGACATCGCGCAGGGTGCACGCGGCTGCGTGTACCTGACGCCCGGCTGCGAGATCAACTTCGGGCAACTGCCGGCGAACTTCGGCACCGCCGCGCTGAACCGCTACGGCAACTTCCCGCGGACCTGGAATCTCGAAAGCGCGGTTGAACTGCAGCACGAGCTCCTGCCGCGGCTGTCGGTGTCGGGCGCGTGGTTCCACGGCACGTTCCACAATCTCACCAGCACGTATCACACCGAGTGGACCTACGCCGACTACACGCCGATCCAGATCTTCAACCCGATGACCGGCACGCCGATTACCGTCTACAACCGCAGCGCGGCCGCGAACAGCCGCCCCTCCGACATCCTCGACACATTCGATCCCGAACGGCAGCGGATTTACAACAGCTACTCGTTCGAGTTCCGTGCGCGGCCCGGCCGAGGGGCGCAGCTGTTCGGCGGACTGTCGGTCGAGCGCGAATTGAACGTGAACTGCACGCAGCCGGACAACCCCAATTTCCTCCGGTTCTGCGACGAGCGGAACCTCGACGACGGCTTCACGATTCCGTGGCGCAACAACCTGAAGCTCGCCGGCTCGGTCCCCGTGACGTTCGGGATCACGCTCAGCGGATCGCTGCAGAGCACGCGCGGCATCGCAATCGGCACCGCGCCGGGATCGACGACAACGCCTCCGAACTCGGCGTCCTTTGCGGTCGGCGCCACGACGCGATATCCGTCCAACTGTCCGGCGCCGTGCCCGGCTGGCGCGATCGTAATCGGGCCGTCGCTGACCGTCACCACCCTGACCGTTCCGCTCGTCCCATATCTCGTCAACGTCGCCGATCGGATCAACCAGCTCGATCTCAAGGCGTCGAGAACCTTCCGCACCGGACGGCTCACCCTGACGCCGAGCATCGAGGTGTTCAACGCGCTGAATCCGGATCAGGTCGTGAGCTACGTCTCGACGAGCTATGCGACCTCGTCGTACCTGCGTCCGAACAGCATCGTGCAGGGACGGATCATCGGCGTCGCGCTGCAGAGCCGGTGGTAGGACAGGATGGGCAGGATGGGCAGGACCTTCCTGCCTTCCTGCCCTTCCTGCCCTGTCAGCGACGTCCGAGTGCCGTCTCGAGATTGCGCTTCGCGTCGGCGAAGTTCGGGTCGATGGCGAGCGCGGCGCGGAAGTGGTCGATCGCTTCGTCCATGCGGCCCTGCGTGGCGAGGGCGATGCCGAGGTTGTTGTGCGCCTGCACGGAGCGCGGCGTGAGCTTCAGCGCCGCCCGGAATTCCACGATCGCTTCCTCCGTCCGATCGATCTCCATCAGAAAGCTGCCCAGGTCGTAGCGAATCGCGCCGTCCGCCGGCGCGAGCTGTGCGGCGCGGCGGAACTCGATCAGCGCCTCATCGGTCCGGCCGACGCTCGACAACGCGTCGGCGAGGTTGCGGTGCGACTTTGCGGACGTGGGATCCGCCGCGACCGCCGCGCGGAATTCGGCAATCGCATCGTCGCGTTTGCCTTCGTCGGCGAGCGCGATGCCGAGGTTGTTGTGGACGTCGGCGGAGCCCGGCATCGCCTGCAGCGCGACGCGGAAATGCTGCGACGCTTCTGTGGCCTTGCCCTCGTCGGTCAGCACGTTCGCCAGGTTGTAGTGGGCTTCGGGATACTCGGCCCGGAGGCTGATCGCGCGCTCGTAGGCCGCGACCGCGTCCGACAGACGCCCTTTCGCGCGGAGCGCGGTGCCCAGATTGTTATAGGCCGGCGCGTAGTCGGGCCGCAGTGTGACCGCTCGCTCGTAGTGCGTGACCGCCTCGTCGACACGACCGTCCGCCTGCAGCGCGACCGCGAGATTGCTCTCAGTCACTGCCCGCATCAGCGTGGTCGACAGCAGCGGCCAGTTGCAGACGATGGCGATCGCCGCGAGCGCTGCAGCGGCCCACGCGACCCGTTCACGCCGTTCGCCGGCCACCCACACCCGCCCGCCGGTGACGCCCGCACCGGCGAACACCATCAACATCGGCACGAGCGGATAACGGTAACGCGCGAACACGTAGAAGGCGACGACGCTCGCGGCGTATGCGATCGTCAACGCGTAGAGAATCGCGAGACGCTGGCGAAGCGGCCACGTGACGACGACCCCGAGCACCGCGAGCGGCACCAGGACGCCGAAGTGACCCACGACGCCGAGCAGCCTCAGCGGCCACGAATGTTCGGCGTGCGCCTCCTGACTCTCGGTGTCGATCATTTCGCTCGCGTTCCAGAGCAGTGCCGTCTTGCGCCCCATCAACTTCAGCCATGCGCCCGGCTGCGACGTGACGAAGTCCATCGCCTTGTCGAACCAGTAGCTCGAGACCTCGCCGGGCGTGAGCGTGCGGCCGAGCGCGTGTTCGGCGAGCTCGGTGGCGTCCTGCCGCTCGTACTCCGGCGCTCCGCGCCCGAACCGCAGCGACTGGTAGGTGCCGTCGGACTGCGGGTTGTTGCCGATGTAGAAGTTCGGACCCGCCTGCGACGTCGTGATGTAGAACCCGCCGCCGACATGGGCGTTGCGCGCCGCCACGGGCAGGAGCAGGACGGCGAGCCCGGCGACGAAGACAGCGGCTCGCTTCGCTCGCGCCGAGAAGGGATTCGGGGTTCGGGATTCGGGATTCGCCGTGAGCGCCCACGCGATGATGACGACGATGAACACGAGCGCGTTCTCGCGCGTGAGCGCGAGCGCGCCCATCGCAAGGCCGAGCGCGAACCAGAGCCAGCGGTCACGGTTCGGCGCGTGAACGAGGGCAGTGTCGCCATCTCGACGGTCCGGCTGAAGCCGGATGCTACCGCGATCACCGCGACCGCGATCACGGTCCAGCTGACGAAGCCGGACATTACCGGGATCGCGCTTGGCCGCGTGTCGTCGCCCCTCTGCAGTAGTGTCCGGCTTCAGCCGGACGCTCTCCTTGTCCGTAGTGTCCGGCTTCAGCCGGACCGTGATCTCCGCGATCAAGTACAAGCCCACACACAGAAAGAACACATCGAGGACGGACTTCTGAATCAGCCAATCGAAGAAGATCGCGGGCGCGTAGAGCGCCAGCATGAGTCCCGC
>DATFXR010000450.1:0-4055 GCA_035315685.1 Vicinamibacterales bacterium
CTGACGATCGCTTCGAGCGGCCAGCCGCGTGGTGTCGCCCGGGAGTCGAGCGCCGTCAGGAGGCGGGCGGTGAGAATCGAGTCTGGAGCGGGCAGCGTGCCCTCCGGCGCGAGCGGATGCGGCGGGGTCGTGCCGAAGGCGACAGGCGCGAGCAGCTCGACGTCGTAGACCGTTCCCTTCCGCAGCACCTGCGGCCGATACGGCAGCTTGCTGACCGCCCACTCTTTCGCGCGATCCATTTTGCCGGGATCCTTCACCGCCGAGATCGCCGCGCTGGCCTGTTGCTTCACGCTGGCGATCGCCGCCGACGCCTGGTGCCTGGCCTCGGTTTTCACCTGCGCGACCGTGCCCTTGTCCGCGTCGTTGTCGTTGTCGACGGTTTTGGCCACCTCGCGTTTCACGCGCGGCGTTTCGTTCTTTGCGATCGTCTCGATGGGCACCGGCTCGCCGTCGCGCAAGACGGACTCGAAGCGGACCTCGATCGTGTTGTGCGGCGAGAAATCGCCCGCACCCATGGATCGGGCCTGGCTGATCTTCGACGGCGGCGTCAGCTTCGTGATGCGTCCCTGCACCAGCGTGCCGGCGGGCAGCACGATCCGGTCGTATGCATAGACCGGCTCGACCAATCGACCCGTGACCGTCTGACCGACGCGGTGAACCGTCGTGCTGTCGGTCAACATTACGCGCATGGCGCGGCCGCTCGACAGGACGAGCTCGACGCTCGGATCCGATTGCGCAGCCGCTGTCCGGCACTCGAACAGACACACGGCAGCCGAAAACAGCGCGACGAGAGCGCGCACCGCAAGCGTGCTTCCCATGGCGCGATCCTATCCATCTTTTCAGCGCGACGGCGTAAGGTGTCAGTAACGGGGGCGACAAGCGTGAGGATTGGATCGATTGTGTTTCACTGCCGCGAGTTCGATCGCATGGTCGCCTTCTGGCAGCAGGCGCTGGGCTACGTGCCGCGCGAACCTGAGCAGGGTGGATGGGTCGTGCTGCGAGATCCCGGTGGCAACGGGCCGAATCTTTCGTTTCAAGCGAGAGATCGACGTCCCAGCCGTCGCAACTGGGTCCACCTCGACCTGTATACGAACGACCAGCATGCGGAAGTGGAGCGACTCATCGGGCTCGGCGCGCGCCGCTATCCGTGGCGCTACCCCGCGCGCGCTGACTATGTCGTGCTGGAGGATCCCGATGGCAACCTGTTTTGCGTGGTCCAGAAGTCGACATGATGCCGCGCTGACAGTTCCCTGCAACGTAGTGTCCGGCTTTAGCGGACTTCGCAGGTGTCATGCTTCGCCGGACTTCCTACGGTTCGTCCCAGACGCGCCGCGCATGTTGCGCGCGATTGCCGCCGGCGCCGCCCACTGCCGCGAGGCGCTCGTCGTCGACAGGTTCCTCCACCTCGGCAGCCGCGCTGCGGCCGGGAGGCCCGCTCCATCTTGGCTCTCTCACGAAATTGTACGGATCGCGCGGCCGATGCGGCGGCTCAGGCCCGCGGCGTCCTGTACGGGAGATGTGGCCCGGATCTGGCGGCTCGAGCGAGAGCTGGACGAGCGACGGCCGCAGGCCGATTAACCAGCCGACGACCGACATGAGCCAGCGGATGAATCGTTTCACCAGGATCATCTCTGCTCCTCGCGCGCCTCGAATCTGCCACGGAAAATTGATCGCGCGCCTACTGTGACGACCTCCAGGCTGGCGGTGTTCAATCGAGCGGACTACACGCTCGCGGCCCTGAGCGCGGCGAGCACGCGCTCGTCGCGGAACGGCACGCGGCGCAGGCGCACGCCGGTCGCATCGTAAATAGCGTTCGCGACCGCCGCGATCATCGGCTTGCACACCGTCTCGCCGGCGCCGTACTGCGGCAGATCGGGACGCTGCGGATTCGGGTCGCCGTTCACCAGCACGACGTCGATCCTCTCCGGCACGTCGGCGTGCCGCAGCGACGGATGGGTGATCCAGTCGATGCCGGTCGTCTTCTCGGTGTCGAATCGCACTTCCTCGTGCAGCGCGCGGCTGAGCGAGTGCAGCATCCCGCCTTCGATGGTCCGGCGCAACGCCTCGGGATTGATCACCAGCCCGCAGTCGTGCGCGCACACCAGCCGTTTCACCCACACGTGCCCGCTCCGACGATTCACTTCGACTTCGGCGATCTCGGCGACGACCGTCTGGTTGCGAAACGCGTAGGCGATGCCACGGCCCGTGAGAACGTCGCCGTTCGCACGCGGCCTCGGCGACGGCCGCGGGTCCCACCCGTATTTCTCCGCCGCCGCCTTGACGACGGCGATCGAGCGCGCGCGCCTGAAACCGCTGTCGTCGGTCGTGCCGGCGGTGAGCATCCGCAGCCGGAACTCGATCGGATCGGCGTGCGCGGCCGCGGCGAGTTCGTCGATGAACGATTCGGACGCAAAGGTGATCTGCGGCCCGTTGGGATCGCGCAGGTTCCCCGTGCGCACCGGCGTTTCCCAGATCATCGGCAGCCGGACCACCTGCGATGCCGTGCGCCGGTTCGGAATCTCGTACATCTCCGACGGCGCGCCGGCGCTGCCGCTCGCCGGCGTCGACCGGCGCCGTCCCATCAGCTGCGCGATGAGCACCGTGTCGGCTTCGTTGTAGCCGACGTGACAGTAGTCTGCCGCCTGCGCGTCGTAGTCGAGCGCAACCAGGTTGCCGTTCGCGTCGAGTCCGCCGCGCATGCGGAACGTGAACGCCGGACCCTTGGTGTCCCATCCGTGCTCTTCGTGGCGCATCCACTGCACGCGCACCGGACGGCCGATCGTCTTCGCGAGATACGCCGCCTCGAACCCCGCATCGTCCGCCGCCGTGCGCCCGTAGCCCTGCGGCCCCTCCATCCAGACGACGCGAACGCGATCGCGCGGCATGTCGAGGAACTGCGCGATCCCGTTGCGCATGCCGTACGACTTCATGTCGTTGGAGTACACGGTCATCTGATCGTTGGACGGATCAGCGGTCGCGTGCGCGGGCGCGAACGCCGTGTGACCCTGAAACGGCATGTCGTACTCGGCTTCGATGACGTTCGCGGCAATCGCGAGCGCGCCCTCCGGATCGCCTTTGACGATCGGGCCTTGCTTCGACGTCGGCGTCGCGCTGCGCATGTAGGTGAAGAGATCGTCCGACGTCGGAAACGGCAGCGTGGCCGGCTTCTGCCAGCTGACTTTCAGCTGCTTCGCCGCATTCACCGCCTGCTCCTCGCGCTCGCAGACGACGGCGACGTAGTTACCCTTGCTGACCACCTTCACGAATCCCGGTAACCCGCGCACAGACGACTCGTCGATGCTGACCAGCGTCGCGCCGGCGACGGGCGGCTTGACGTTCCGCGCGTGCACCATACCCGGTAATTTCACGTCGACGGCCCACGTCAACGACCCGTCGACCTTGGCCGGAATGTCATACCGCTGCGGCGACTGGCCGACGTGCTTCAGCGCCTGGACCGGCTTCACCTTCGCAACGCCGGTGGTGGCGTCGATGTTGTTGCCGGTGAGCGTCACGTTGAATCGCTTGCCGCCAATCAGCTCTCCGTAGGTGACGCGCTTCGAGGGATCGCCGTTTGCCGTGATCACCGCATCACTGACCGCCAGCTGATCGACCGGGACACCGAATCGCACCGCCGCCATCTCGAGCAGCACGCGGCGCCCTTCCGCGGCGACGCGCCGCATCGGCCAGCCGTCCACTTGAATCGCGTCCGAGCCGCCCGAGCCACCCTGGTCCACGGTGATATCGGTGCTGCCCATGATGCACGTCGTCTTGTCGTACGCGATGTCGAGCTCGTCGGCCATCATCTGCCGGAAGGCCGTGCCGGTGCCCTGACCGCAGTCGGTCTTGCCGACGTAGAACGTGGCCGTGTTGTTCTCATGAACGACGATCCACGAGTCGAGCTGGCGGAAGTCGGGATCCGGATACGGTCCGGGCCCCGTGCCTTGCGCGCGCGGCTCGATTGCAAACGGACCGGCAGCAGCGGCCGCACCCACGCTGACGACCAGCAGGCCCGATCCTTTCAGGAACGCGCGCCGCGACAGCCCGCAGCGCTCGAG
>DATFXR010000451.1:0-4769 GCA_035315685.1 Vicinamibacterales bacterium
GCTGATCATCGCGGACTTCAAGCCGACGATGATCGCGGTGCCGCGCAAGGAAGATCAGCATGCCGATCATTGCTCGGCGTGGTTCTTCCTCGCCGACGCGCTGACGGACGTGAAGCGCGTGCACCCGGACTTCTCCGCCGACGTGCTGAACTACATCGTGCATTTCTACTCGTGGCCGTTCGAGGACGAGGAGGCGCGTCTGCCCCCGCCGCCAGGGTTGCGCGGCGGCGCCTCCGGCTGGCTGCGGCTCCCGCTCACACCGGCAGAAACCAGGACCAAGCGCGTGGCACTGGGCAAGTACAAGACGCAGGTCCACGTGATGGACTGGTTCCTCGAGAGTTTCGCCCGCTCGAACGAAGTCTTCTCCCGCCCGGCGCCGTTCCGTGTGACGCTGCCGATCCGGCGGAATGTCTGTGATTACTGAAGGCACGTGCAATTAAGAATTAAGAATTGAGAATTAGGAATTCATGGCACGCTGTGACGTTCCCTGAACAAGGGGCGCGCTCACGAATTCTTAATTCTTAATTCCGAATTCTCAATTGCCGCTGCCACGAATGAGCGATGCACCCGCTCGTCTAGAATCCCTCGACGTCTTCCGCGGCCTGACGATTGCCGGCATGATTCTGGTCAGCACGCCGGGCACCTGGACGGCGATCTACGCGCCGCTCGATCACGCGGCGTGGCACGGCTGGACGCCGACCGATCTCGTGTTCCCGTTCCTGCTGTTCGCAATGGGCGCGGCGGTTCCGTACGCCCTCGCGCGCCGGCGCGGTGAGGCGCGCGGCGTGCGCGGTCACGTCTTCCGCCGGGCGGCGATCCTCTTTCTCCTCGGCCTGGTGCTCAACGCGATCGAGACGGCGCCGCCGCTGCAGTTCGCGACGTTCCGCATTCCGGGCGTGCTGCAGCGGATCGCGATCGTCTACGCCGCGGTGGCGTGGCTCACCGGGTTCGCGTCGTGGCGCCTGCAGGTGGGGGTCGCGTCGCTGCTGCTCTTCGGCTACTGGCTGCTGCTCCTCGTCGTCCCGGTGCCGGGCGCCGGCGCGGGTGTCCTGACACCGACGGGCAACCTCGCCTCATTCGTCGATCGCGCGCTCCTCGGTGGTCATCTGCTGACGCCGTCGTACGATCCGGAAGGCCTGCTCAGCACGCTCCCGGCGATTGCCACGGCGCTCTGCGGGGTGTTCGCGGGGGACTGGTTGAAGGCACCGCGCGCTCGTCATCGATCGCTTTGGCTGTTCCTGTTGGGCGTGGTCGCGACGGTCGTCGGGCTCGGTTGGGGACGTCTGTTCCCGATCAACAAGAACCTGTGGACCAGTTCGTTCGCGATCTTCAGCGCGGGGCTCGCCGCCCAGACACTGGCGGCCTGCCACTGGCTGATCGACACCCTCGGCTGGCGCACCTGGTCTCGCCCGTTCTCCGCGTACGGACGCAATCCGCTCGCCGCGTACTTTCTCTCCGTCGGCTTCGACAGCGTGCTCACGAACTGGCTCGTCGGCGGCGGCGAATCGCTGAAGGGGTTTCTCTACCGGGCGACGTTCGCGTCGTGGCTGCGTCCGCCGGAAGCGGCCTCGCTCGCCTACGCGATCGCGTACGTCGTGCTCTGGGCGGTGGTGCTCGTCGAGATGCACCGGCGGCGAATCTTCATCGGCATCTGAGTCGGAACCACGAAGCACGCGTTTCCCGCCTTCGTGGTTCTGGCGCGGCGCGGTATGATCGCCGCGCCATGGCCCACGTTTCCCTCGACACGTCAGCGCGCGCGCAGGGCGCGTGGTATCGCGACGTCACGGCGACCCAGTGGAAGGCATTCGCCGGCGCCTATCTCGGATGGGTGCTCGATGGGTTCGACTTCACGATCATCACCTTCCTGCTCGTCGACATCCGGCGCAGTTTCACCGTGGACGCGGCCCTGGCGGGCCTGCTGGGCACGATCACGCTGGTCTTCCGCGTCGCCGGCGGCATCGGCGCCGGGACCGCGGCGGATCGTTGGGGCCGCAAGGGCCCGCTGATGTTCTCGATCCTCTGGTACTCGATCTTCTCGTTCCTCGGCGGATTCTCGACGTCGTACCGGATGCTGTTTGCGATCCGCGCGCTCTTCGGCATCGGCATGGGCGGCGTCTGGGCGGCGGGGATGCCGCTCACGCTGGAGCACTGGCCGGCGCATCTGCGGGGCACCGCGTCGGGGATGATGCAGAGCGGCTACTCGATGGGCTTCCTGCTGTCGTCGCTGGTCTTCCAGTTCGTCTACCCCGCGGTGAATGCCGGCACCGACATGGGCTGGCGCGTGATGCTGTGGATCGGCATCCTGCCAGCGTTCCTGGTGTTCTTCATCATGAGAGGCGTGAAGGAGAGTCCGGTCTGGCTCGAACGACAGCGCCACCTCAAAGAGCAGAACCAGAAAGACTCCCTGTCGCTGCCGCGCCTCTTTCGACGCGATCTCGTCGCGACGACGGTGCACACGTCGATCCTGATGGGAGCGTTTCTGTTCATGTATCACTCGATCACGTACTGGTATCCGACGCTGCTCGGCCAGATGCACCGGCAGACGCTGCCGTACATGGCTGCGCTCAACATCGGCGGCATCGCTGGCGCGGTCGTGTTCGGTCGGCTGTCGGAAGGATCGCTCGGGCGGCGCGGGTCGGCGAGCATCGCGACGCTGATTGGAATTCTCTCCCTGCCGTTGTACGTGTTCAGCGCGAACACGACGCTGCTGATCGCGGGAGCGCTGGCGATGGGATTCTTCGGCGCTGGCAACTTCGGCGTCGTGCCGGGCTATCTCACAGAACGCTTTCCCACGATCGCCCGTGCGGTGGGCGCCGGCTTCGCGTATCACGTCGGCGCCGGGCTCGGCTCGTCGACGCCGTTCATCGTCGGGATGATGCAGGACCGCGGCTATGCGTTGTCGACCGCGATGGCCGCCTGCATCGCCGGATCAGGTGCGTTGGTGATTCTGATGTTGTGGCTGGGACCTGAAACGCGCGGAACGCATTTCCGCGCGGAACACTGACCGCGCACGGCAGACTCGACGGGAAAGCAACCGCGGAGCACGCAGAGCACGCAGAGATTGATCTTCTCTCTGCGGATTCTGCGGTCTCGGCGGTTGCTCTGTCTTCTCTGCGGTCTCTGCCTCCACTGCGCTCTCTCCGCCCTCAGAAGTGCAGTTGCGCCCCGAGCGTCAAGATACGGGGTTGCAGCGCCTGGGTCGCCGTTCCCAACGCCGACCCGTAGTTGGTGGCCGCAGCCAGCACCGGGTGCGCGTTCAGCGCGTTGAACACGTCGCCCTGGAGCTGCCAATAGCCCTTTCCGCCTGGCAGTGTGAACTTCTTCGCGATCCGCAGATCGAGCTGATTCCACCGCGGCAGATAGAGACTGCCCGGCAGATTCAGGTTCACCGTCTCCTGCGCCTGACCCGGCGTGACCAGTGCGGCCGGCACGAGATAGGTCTGCTGCAGATAGTCGAAGTTCGTCGCACCCGACCCGTAGTTGCGCGTTCCCGGGTAGCTCTGGAACGTGCCGCTGACGTTCAGGCCGTATGGCAACGGATAGGTGCCGCCCAGCTTGAACTGCGTGCGGAACGGGATGTCGAACTGCGTCTGATCGCAGTACAGCGTGTAGTTCGGATTCGACGCCTGCGCGAAGGCGATCGTGGCGGTGCCGTCGGCCGAGTCGCACAGGTTCGAGATCTGCCGCGCGGTGAGGAAGCCGCCGAACACCTGCGCACCGCCGTGCAGCCGCGCCATCACGGATCCCTCGATGCCGTTGTAGACGCGGAAGTTGTTCGATGAATTCCTGTCGATGACCGGCGCGCCCTTGCCGATGAGCGACGGGTTGATCTTGTAGATCGTGAGCGTCTGCGGCTGAGTACCGCCGCACGGCTTCGATCCCGGTGTGAGCGCGTAGCAGGGATTCTGGATCGTGAGCGGCGTGAAGGCATCCGGCACGTCGAGCGCCGTGTTGTCCGTGTAGAGCAGGTTGTAGTAGTGGCGATGGAAATAGCCGAAGCTCGCCGACATGCCAGGCCGGATTTCGCGCTGTCCGCTCACCGTCATCTCGATGTTGTACGGCCTCGTGATACCCGGATCGGGCGTGCGGGTGATGAGACCGAACGACGAGTTCGTCGACGGTCCGAGCTGACTGACGCCGGGAACGAAGATGTTGTTGGTGGCGGCCGGATTCAGCCAGTTGCGCGTGTCGGTCGACAACACCATCGGGTTGTAGACCTGCGGGAAGGTGACCGTCGAGAATGCCGAGTTGTAGCGCGCGACGCTCGCCTTGATCGCCGTCCTGCCATCGCCGAACACGTCGTATGATGCGCCGAACCGGGGCGCGAAGTTCTTGAACGTCGGCATCGTCTGCCCCGGGAACAGGGGCCGTTGCGTGTAGCCCTCGGCAATCATCAGTGCCTGCTGCTGCACCGAGACGCCTTCTTCAGGATAGCTCGCGTTGAAGTATTCCCAGCGCACGCCGGGCGTCAGCGTCAGTTTCTTCAGCGTCCAGGTGTCCTGAACGTAGACGCCGAGGTCGGCGTTCAGGTGGTCGAACTCCTCGGTCGGGGTGTTGAACAGCGTCACCTGGAACGGGGCGGTGACTCCGTTGACGGTGCGATAGCGTTCGTAGAAGTTGATACTCGAGTTCTGCCAACTGCGCTGCAGACCGCTCTTGCCGTGCGACAGCTCGAGACCGGTCTTGATGGCGTGCGATCCGGTCACGTAGGAGAGAGCCGTGGCGGCGGTGCCGCGCACAGGCGTATGGACATAGAACGGTGTCGGCGG
>DATFXR010000452.1:0-5045 GCA_035315685.1 Vicinamibacterales bacterium
CCGCTGAAGGTGTAGAGCAGCGTCTGCGACTGGTGCAGGTCGTGCATGATCGGCGGGTGCCACTGCAGGTACCAGTCGAGCAGCGCGCGCATTTCCACCTGTGAGTAGTTGATGTCGCGGTTGTCGTCGTGGAAGACGTACTTGCCCCAGTACGGCACGGCGCCGGTCGTCCGCCCTTCGGTTTCGTTGATCCCGTACTCGTAGTACCAGTCGACGTTCCGGTCGCGTCCGTCGGGATCGGCAACCGGCGTGATCGAGACGATGACGTTGTCGCGGATCTGCGTGACCAGCGGCGAGTCTTCGACCGCGACGCGGTACGCCAGCTCCATCAGCATCTCGGATGGTCCGACCTCTCCGCTGTGAAGCCCGCCGGAGAGGTGATAGATCGGCTTCGCTTTGGCGACGACGTCCCGGGCCTGCGCATCGGTCAGCTTTCGCGGGTCGGCGAGCTGCGCCAGGTATCCGCGGTAGGTCTCGAGGTTGCGGATCGACTCGTCGGACCCGACGAAGACGACGACCAGTTCGCGTCCCTCGTTGCTGGTGCCGATCGGGAGCACCTTCACGCGCGGCGTCGCGGATGCCAGCGCCCTGTAGTATTTGAGGATGTCCGCGTAATAGGTCAGTTTCTTCGGCTCGCCGATGTGATGACCGAGGATGTCTTTCGGTGACGGTATGCCGGCAAATTTGGGCAGATGGTCTACCAACGGACTGTTGAATTCCGGCCGAGTCGTCCACTCCTTCACTGCACGCGCGAAGTCGGGGTCGTCTGCAACGACACCTGACGATGTAACCCGTTTATTTGCAGTTGATTGCGAAGCGGCTGCGCTGCCGAGCGCGAGCAGAATCGAACAGGCGGCTCCGAAAAGCCGTGCAGGACGCCTCCGGGTCGGCATGACAGAACTCCTTATTGTCGTGATATTTTCAGAGGCGCCCGGGACTGAACACCTATGATCAATGTTGCCGCGATCCGGATGCAGCAATTTGGCGTGCAATTCTACCAAGCTTCGCTGACGGCCAGTGACATCGACAAACTCGTCAGATTCGAGGTCCTGAGTTACGGCGACAACGCGCAGACCCCGGTCCGCGGAAACAAGCAGAAGCCCGGCGTCGCCCCGTCAAAGGTCAACTGGGATTTTCTCGAGCGCCGGATAGCATCGAGCGAGAAGGCCTACCAGCGGCAGATCATCCGGCGAAAAATCGACGAACTGGTGCAGTACTACGAACAATGTCGCCAGGCGCGCGACCTGCCGTCGATTCCCGGCGCGGTGATCATTTCCTGCGACGAGCGGCTTGCCTTTCAGTCGGCTGATGGCGACGGGCGCGTCGGCATCCTGAAAGTGCCGGAACGCGAGGGCATCCTGCGCGCCATCGATGGCCAGCATCGGCTCCTCGCGCTGCACGCCGACATCGAACGCTTCCGCGACGAGGAGTTCGCCGTTCCGGCGATCATCTTCGACCGGCTGCCTGAAGATCACGTGGTCCAGATGTTCGTCACCATCAACGCGAAGCACACCCGGCTGAACGCCTCACACCTCGTCAGCCTGTCAGGACGGCAGCTCTATCGGGACGAGGCGCTGGCCACCGGTCACGACATCGTGCGCGCGCTGAACGACCGCGAGGATTCGCCGCTGTACGACGAGATCAAGCTGCTCGGCGTCGGCCGCGGCCGCGTCGCGCAAGCGCCGCTCGCGCAGGAGCTGAAGAAGCTGTTCGGCGACGACGGGGTGTTCGCGAACCGGCGGTCGGGCGACGTCCACGAAGAGGCGAAGAAGTTCTTCGTGAACTACTTCAAGCAGATCGCGCTCGTCTTCGGCGGCGCCTGGAATGGCCGGAAGTACAGCATCCGTTCGGCGGCAGCGCTGCGCGCCTTCATCCGCGTCGCGCCCGACGTCGTCCGCCGCCTCGACCAGGAGCACGCCGATCGATCCGACTTCCGCGCGATCGGCCGCGTGATCGCACCCTGGGGTCGGCGCATCGGAGATCTGCGCTTCGAGACGGAGGGCGCCTGGAAGCGCACCGGCAGCGGGGTCGACCAGCTCGCGAAAGAGTTGAGGCTTGCACTCCAGTACCCCGAAGGGGCGGCCGTCTAACCGCCGAGCACGCTGAGATCGCAGAGTACAATTTCATTCTGCGGTCTTCGCGTTGTCGGCCGGTTTGCGTAACGTGGCTACTCTTGTCATCACCGGCGGAGCCGGTTTCATCGGCTCCAATCTCGTCCAGTACGCCCTCGCTCACACATCCGATCGCCTGGTCGTGGTCGACAAGTTGACCTACGCGGGGAGCCTGCTGAACCTCGAGCGGGCGCTGCAGGATCCACGTGTGACGTTCGTGCGGGCGGACATCGCCGATCGCGACGCGATGGAACAGGTGTTCGCCGACCATCTGCCGGCGGCGGTACTCAACCTTGCGGCGGAAACGCACGTCGATCGCTCAATCGACGGCCCTCGTCCGTTCATCGACACGAACATCGCCGGCACGTTCGTGCTGCTCGAGACCGCCCGCGCGTTCACCGCGACGCTCGGATCCGATCGGCGCTCGGCGTTCAGGTTTCTACACGTCTCCACTGACGAGGTCTACGGCACGCTGGGATCGAGCGGTTCCTTCAGCGAGGACACGCCGTACGCGCCCAACTCGCCGTACGCCGCCAGCAAGGCAGCCGCGGATCATCTGGTCCGCGCCTATCACCACACCTACCGGCTGCCGATTGTGATCACGAACTGTTCGAACAACTATGGGCCGTTCCAGTTTCCGGAGAAGCTGATTCCATTGATGCTGCTGAACGCGCTCGAGGGAAAGCCGTTGCCGATCTACGGCGACGGCGGCAACGTGCGCGACTGGCTGCACGTCGAGGATCACTGCGCCGGAATCATGCTGGTCCTGGCGAAGGGGCGTCCGGGCGAAAAGTATAATGTCGGCGGCGGCAACGAGCGGACCAATCTGGAGATCGTCGATCGAATCTGTGATGTCGTCGAGCAGTTGAGACCGGCGCGCATGAACGCGGCGCTCGGCGGCCGCGGCTACCGCGACCTGAAAACCTTCGTGCCTGACCGTCCCGGACACGATCGTCGCTACGCGATCGACGCGACGAAGATCCGTCGCGAGCTCGGGTGGGCGCCGCGGCACGCGTTCGAGGACGGCCTTGCACGCACCGCGCAGTGGTACCTCGAGCACCGCGGCTGGTGCGAACGGGTGCAGGCCGGACGCTACGATCGGCAGCGACTGGGTCTGGGATGATTGGATCTGCCACCAAGACACGAAGGCACCAAGTCGTCTTTGTTTGCTTCGTGTCTTCGTGCTTTCGTGGCCGCTCGCCATGGCGACACTGAAGGGCATCATTCTCGCCGGCGGCTCGGGCTCGCGGCTCCACCCGTTGACGCGCGCGGTCAGCAAGCAACTGGTCCCCGTCTACAACAAGCCGATGGTGTACTACCCGCTGTCGACGCTGATGCTGTCTGGAATCCGGCACCTGCTCGTGATCACGACGCCGCACGAGCAGGACGGATTCAGGCGGCTCCTCGGCGACGGGGCGGAGATCGGACTGCAGATCGACTATGCGGTCCAGCCGAGCCCCGACGGTCTGGCGCAGGCGTTCATCATCGGACGGGAGTTCGTCGGCGGCGATCGCGTCGCGCTGGCGCTCGGCGACAACATTTTCTACGGCGCACATTTTTCCGATTACCTGCGCGAAGCCGCAGGGCGCGAGTCCGGCGCCACCGTGTTCGGCTACCAGGTGCGTGATCCCGAGCGGTACGGCGTCGTCGAGTTCGATGCGCAGGGACGCGCGGTGAGCCTCGAGGAAAAGCCGAAGGCGCCGAAATCCTCCTACGCCGTCACCGGGCTTTACTTCTACGACAACCAGGTACTCGACATTGCCGGAGCGCTCAGACCGTCGTCGCGCGGCGAGCTCGAGATCACGGACGTGAACCGCGCCTATCTCGAGCGCGGGCAGCTGCAGGTCGAGAAACTGGCGCGCGGCATCGCCTGGCTCGATACTGGCACGCACGACTCGCTGATGCAGGCGTCGAACTTCATCCACGCGATCGAGGAGCGCCAGGGGCTGATGGTCGCCTGCCTCGAAGAGATTGCCTATCGCATGGGATACATCACGGCGGCGGATCTCGCGCGGCTGGCGCGCGCGATGGGATCGAGCGCGTACGGCCAGTACCTCCTTCGGATGCTCGAACAGGAGGCATGACCGTGCGGGTGGTGAAGACCGAACTTGCGGGCGTCGTGGTGATCGAACCCGACGTGCACGCCGATGGCCGCGGCTTCTTCCTCGAGACCTACCACGCCGCGAAGTACGGCGAACACGGCATCGACGGCCCGTTCGTTCAGGACAATCACTCCCGCTCGAGTGGGGGAACGCTGCGCGGCCTGCACCTCCAGTTGCCGCGGCCGCAGGGCAAGCTGGTGCGCGTGATCGAGGGCGAGATTTTCGACGTCGCGGTCGACGTGCGCCGCGGCTCCCCGACGTTCGGACGCTGGGTGGCCGTCAGTCTGAGCGCCGAAAACTTCCGTCAGTGTTACATCCCCCCGGGCTTCGCGCACGGGTTCTGCGTCGTCACGCCGGCCGCCCAGGTCGAATACAAGTGCACGGACCTCTACGACCCTCAAAGCGAGATCGGGATTGCGTGGAACGATCCGGCGCTGGCGATTTCGTGGCCGGTTCGCGACCCGATTCTTTCGAGTCGTGATCGCGGTCATCCGACCCTCGCCGAAGTGGCCGACCGCCTGCCCTCGTTGCGCTGAAGCGCGTTTCGAGTCGACGCTGCGCGTCGAATCGACGAGGTTCGTTCCCAGATTTGTAATCACTGCGACAAACTCGTACGACGATTCGAAGGCCTCCAGGCGCGTTCTGCGCGTTTTTCGCGGAAAACGTGTGGGCACGCTGCTTGCCTCTTGGTAGGGCACAGTCGCTGGTCTGATTACGGCAGGGCGCCGTGAATGCTGGGGGAGCCAGGCCAGTGAAGCAGGGGGGCATCGCAATGACGCGGTGCCCTTTTGTTTTGTACGGCGTAAGATGCGCGGCAAATGCAGAGCCGCCT
>DATFXR010000453.1:0-5654 GCA_035315685.1 Vicinamibacterales bacterium
CGTTGTTGCGATCCTGAGCCGGCACACCGGCGACGTCGCCTTGCGCGACCGCCTGCGAGCCGGCCAGACCAATCGTCCGGAACCACTGCTCGTTCACCTTCACGTAGCGGCCGATCGGATCGTCGAGGCCGAACAGGTTCAAGCGCGCGGCTTCGCCGAGCACACACACTGCGTCGCCGTGCCCGGCCTCTTCGGTCGTGAAGAAACGGCCGCTGATCACGCGAAGGCCGCCGATCGACAGGTAATTCGGATCGACGCCATAGATCGTCGGCGTGTCGCCTTGCGTCTTCGGCACGAGCTTGGTCGGGATGAAGCGCTTCCGCGGCGACAGGGCATCGACGCCGGCGACCGACGCCTGCATCGCGCGCACGTCCCGGAAGCTCAGGCCCGGCGACTGCTGGCGCACCTTCGCCCACACCTGACGATCGGTGGTCTCCTTCGCTTCGACGATCAGATTGCGCACGCCGAGATCTTCGATGAAGGCCATCACCTGCTGCTGCGCGCCGGCGCCGATCGAGAGCATCGACAGGACCGCCGCAACGCCGAAGATCATCCCGAGCATCGTCAGGAGCGACCGCAGCTTGTGGAGGAGCAGGTTCTCGACGCTGCGCTGCAGATCGGGCAGCCACGCGTTGGCCGCCGTCATCATCGCGCCGCCCGCTGGCTGGCCGGCGCCGCCGCCGGCTTCGGCCGCGACCCGGACGGCGACCGCGGATCGACGAGCGCGACTTCGAGTCCCGATTCGACGTTCTCGACGACGGCGAGGCTGTCGGTGCGGGCGCGTACCTTCACCTCGCGCGCGTCGAAGCCGGAGCCGGTGCGCACGTACACGACCGAGCGGCCGCTCGACTCGAAGATCGCCTGGCGCGGCACGTAGAGCGCGTCCTTCAGCGTCGCGCCGGCGATCGCGATCTGGGTGGTGAAGCCCGGTCGGATCCGGTGGCCGGCATCGGTGACGTCGAACAGCACATCGAACTGACGGACCACGTCGTTCATGAACGGGCTGCTGCGGCTGGCGACGTTGCTGACGGCGCGCACCGAGCCGTGCAGCGACAATCCCGGTACGGCGTCCACCGCGACGTCGATCGGCTGGCCGGTGTTGACATTGGCGCGATCGACCTCCGGAACTTTCGCGGTGACTTCGATCCGCGACGTGTCCACCACGTCCGCGAGCGTCTGGCCCGAGTACACGCTGTCGCCAGCGCGGTATTCCGGAATCGCCATACCGAAGAACAGCGGCCCGCCGAAAGCGTTGGTGTTCTCGCGCAGCATCACGAACCCGTCGAACGGCGCGCGAATCCGCAGGTTGTCGATGTTGCGCTGCGCGACCTGCACCGACAGATCCGCCTTGTTGCGCTTCTCGCGCAGCACGGCGACCGCCGCGCCGCTCGATTCGCGGTGACGCTGGACGTCCTGTTCGAGCTGCGCGAGCTGGTGCCTGGCTTCCTCCAGCAGCAGGTCGTTCTTCTTCGCGTCGACGGCGCTGATCAGCTCGTTGCCGCTGGCATCGAGCTCGGCCCGCCTGACCTCGAATCGCGCGTGGACGAGGCCGAGCTCGTCCTCGGCTGCCTGCACGGCGTTCTGGGCGTCCGCCTTGGCGATGTTCTGCTGGGCCTGATCGAAGTCGAAGCGCGCCTGCTCGAGATTGAACGCCTGCTCGGCGGTGTCGAATTCGACGACGGTGTCGCCCGAGTTCACCCAGTCGCCCGATTGTGCGAGCTCGACCACCTGCAGGGTGCCGCCAATCGGCGGCGCGATCATCTGTGCCGACCGGGCAGCCCGCAGCTCGCCGGTCGTGAACACCTTCACCTGCACGGCGCCGCGCTGAATGCGCGCCGTCGGGATCGCCGCCGATCCCGCGGCGCTGATCGACTGGCGGGCGTACCACGCCGCGGCTGCGAGGACGGCGATCGCGACCGCGGCGCCGCCGGTGCGGGTTGCATGGCGTTTCATTTCGCTGCCGTTTCCAGTTCCGGGTCCTTCAGCGAGATCCGCGTGTGTTCCTTGACGCCGTCGGCGATCGCGATCTGCTCGCGCCCCCGACGCAGGATCGAGACGCGATGTGGCACCACCGTCGACCCGTCGATCTCGTACACGGTCGGGACGCCGCCGCGCTGAAACACCGCGGTTGCCGGCACGACGAGTACGTCGCGCAGACGTTCGATCTCGATGCGCGCGGTGGCGCTCATGCCGGATCGCAGCCGCGGATCGTTGTCGCGGAGGCCGACCACGAGATCGAAGTTGCGTGTCGGAGGAAACTGCGCGAAATCGGGACGGGACATCAGCGAGATGCTCTGGACCGAGCCCTCGAGCTCGCGGTCCGGCAGCGCGTCGACGCGCACCAGCACCGCGCGGCCGTTCTGCATCCGCGCGCGATCGACCTCGTCGATCCGGCACATCAGCTGGATCACGGAAAGGTCGGGCAGCTCCGCGATCTGCGCACCGAAGAACGCGCGATCGCCGGCGCGGAACTCCGGCGCCGATTGCGCGAACACGCTGGCGGCAGCGCGGCGATTCGGCAGGATCGTAATCGGTCCTCCTGCCGGCGCCCGAATCGTCATCCCGGCGATCAGCCGTTCGGTTTCCCGCACGTCGAACAGCGCCTTGTCACGCTTCTGCCGCGCGCTCGCGACGTCGGCGGCTGCCGATGCTCGTTCGGCCGTTACCTTCTGCTCCAGTTCACGGACCGTGTGTTCGGCATCGGACGCTTTCAGCTTGAAATGCTCGGCCTCGACCCGCGGCCTCAGGTCGGCGCCTTCGAGATCGAGCCGCGCGCGTGACAGGGCGGATTGCGCCTGCTCCAGCGCGGTTCGCGCCGCCAGCTCGCGGCGCCGCTGCTCGGCCAGCGCCTTCTCGATCTCCGATTCCGCCTGTTTGAGCTCGGACTGCTTCTGTTCGAGCGTCCGCTGCTGCAGCGTCGTGTCGAACTGCACGATCACGTCGCCGGCGTTGACCGCGGCCCCGTTCCTGGCCAGCTGGATGATCTGCAGGTCGCTGCCGCCGGACATCGGCGCCGCGAGCACCGTCGAATGGGCGGGACGGATTTCGCCGCGCAGCTGCAGGTAGTCGATGAACGATGTGCGCGTCACCGTCGCCGCCGGCAGCGATCCGTTCGACGTGCCGCGGCGAAGACGGGCATAGCTGGCCACGGAGCCGACCACCACGATCACCACGACGACGATGGCGGCCGTGGCGCGCTTCATGGCGGCGAGATGTCGACATCGATCGCGGCGGCGAGATCCGGCAGCAGGTGCGGATCCGGTTCGGCCACGGAAAAGATGGCGAGGAACGTCCGGACTTTCGCCGACAGGGCGCTGGTCGTCGCGATCGGCGACAGCTGTTCGAGCTTGCCGTGGAACGGGCGCGACGGGTACGAGTCGAGCGTGATGGTGGCCGTCTGGCCGACGCGCATGCGTTCGATGTCAGCTTGATTGATCCGCGCGCGAATGCGCATCGCGGTGGAGTCGACCACGTCCATGATCGGCACACCAGGCCGCGTGTCCTCGCCCTCCTGGACCTCGCCGAACGAGCCGTTCTTCCACGTCGTTTTCAGGACGACGAGTCCGTCCAGCGGCGAGACGATGCGCATTTTCGTGGCGTTCTGCTCGGCGTGGGTCCAGGCGTTGTTCGCCCGGTCGCGCTCGATCTCGAGCAGCCGGATGTCGGCAGCCTCGGCCGAGCGGCGCAGGTCGGAGGTTCGCCGCAGCGCCGTGAGATGCGCCCGCATCTCCTCGAGCATCAGCTGGTTCTTCTCGGCGTCGATCCGGGCACGGACCTGGTTCGTGGAGACGTCGATCTCGGCGCTCTTCACGGCGTTCTCGGCCTGCTTGAGCGCCGCCTCGTCGTGTGCGCGCGCGGTCACCTGGTCGGCGCGCATCTTGTTGATCTGTTCGACGAAGTCGCGGTACTCGGCCTCCCGGTCGTGCGCGGTCTTGACCTGGGCCTGGCTGTCGAACTCGACCAGCAGGTCGCCCTTTTTCACCTGCGTGCCCGCCTTGGCCAGGTGCGTGATCACCACCGAGTTCGCGTTCGAACCCGAGAGCCGAGGCACGAACACCGGGTAGCTGCGAATCGGTTCGACCGAGCCGTGCAGCCGGATCGTCGCACCGCCGTTGGCGGAGGGACGCGCCGCGCTGCCGGCGACGACCAGGGCCGTTACAAAAGCCGACAATCGCAGCACGGCACGCATGCTTGAAACCATAGACGCCGCCGAACGGAAAACGGATGGCGCTCACGCCGAAAAAAAGGCGCCGACCTGCGACAAGTCGTGCACGATGGGCGCCGGCGGCAAAGAGGCCACGAATCGGCGGCCGTACCCTTTCGTACGCAGGCGCGGATCGAGCACCGCAAGCACGCCACGATCGCGCCGATGGCGGATGAGGCGGCCGAGTCCCTGCTTGAGGGTGAGGATCGCGAGCGGCACCTGATACTCGCCGAACGGATCGCCGCCGCGCGCGCGAATCGCGTCGATCCGCGCCGCGGTGATCGGATCGGCGGGCGACGCGAACGGCAGCTTGTCGACGATCACGCAGCTCAGCGCCTCGCCGACGACGTCGACCCCCTGCCAGAAGCTCGACGTGGCGAACAGGACGGCGTTCGGCGTCGCGCGAAACTGATTCAGCAGCTGCGACCGCGGCGCCGTGCCCTGCGCGAAGATCGGGTAGTCGAGCGCCATTTCGGCGAGCGCCTGGACCGATCGCAGCGTCGCATAACTGGTGAACAGCACGAACGCACGGCCGCGCGTGCGCTTCAGAATTTCGATCACTTCACGGCTCGCCGCGACCGCGAAATGGTCGGACCGCGGATCGGGCATGCGTGTCGGCAGATAGAGGATCGCCTGGCGCGAGAAGTCGAACTCCGAGGCGAGCCGGATTTCGTCGGCGCCGCGGATGCCGAGGCGCGCGCGTAGATAGTCGAAGCTGCCGTCGACGGTGAGCGTCGCCGACGTCAGGACGGTCGTCCGCATCCTGTCCAGCAGCACGTCGTGGATGATCGCCGATACGTCGATCGGCGAGGCGCGCAGAAAGATGCCGCGTCCACGGAACTCGACGAAGTAGACGTAGCCCTGGTCGCTGCCGCGCATGAGAAACCGCAGTTCGTCGCGCAGCGCCGCCGCCCGCGTCACCAGCACCGCGAAGTCCTCGGGGCGATCCTCGTCGCGATCACGGTCCGGCTGAAGCGGGGCACTACCGGAACTGTGGCCACCATCGGCGCTAATGTCCGGCTTCAGCCGGACGGTGGTCAGCAACGCGAACGTCGACTCGAACAGATCGAGGGCGCCGATGAGGAGAGATGCCGCATCGTGCGCGTCGGCGAGCGACCCGGCGGTGGCGCGGACCCGCTCCTCGCCCCGCCCGCGACCGCCGCCGCGGCCGTCGACCGGCTCAGGCCGCCCTGAGGCGCTCGCAGCGCGGTGAGCGAAGGCGAGATCGGTGAAGAAGCCGCGCGCCGTGTCCCGCAGTCGCTCGACCACCCTCTCGACGTCGTCCTTGTCCTTGCGATCGCCGATCGCGCGTGAGGCGAGCCGCTCGGCGTCGCGCGCCAGTTCCTCGAGGCGGTGGTTGCTGACGCTGTGGCCGAAGTACTGCGTCGCGACGTCTTCGAGTTGATGCGCCTCGTCGAGGATGGCGCGGCTGCACGCCGGAATCACCTCG
>DATFXR010000454.1:0-13385 GCA_035315685.1 Vicinamibacterales bacterium
CTCCGCGAGTCCGGGGCCCTCGAGCAGGACGCAGACGTTGTCGTGTTCATCTACCGCGAAGACATGTACGGGGACAAGAACCAGCCGCCGACCGACGCGCAAGGCGTCGCGGAGCTGATCGTCGCCAAACAGCGCAACGGCCCCACCGGGATCGTCAAGCTCGCGTTCATCCGCGAGTACACACGCTTCGAGAACCTCGCCGTCGGCGCCTGACGCTCGGCTGAAGCCTTCGCGCGACGTCGACCTGGCTCGGCCTGCCAACCTTTTCGCGTCGAACTCCGTCTTCTACAATGTAGAACCGAGCATCTGGCTTGACGACGATCCTGATCGCGATCGTGCGGGCGCTCCTGCCGTATGCCGAGCGCGACGAGGTGCTCGACGACCTGCATGCGGAGCACCGGCAGCGGATCGCGAGCGACGGACGGCGCGCCGCCAGGTGGTGGTTGTGGCGGCAGTTGCTCGGCTCGATGCCGGCGCTGGCCCGGCGCACGGCGTGGCGCGGCTGGACCGGCTTCGAGCCGCGCGCCAGTCGCTTTCTAACAGGAGGCTTCGTCGTGGAGAGCTGGATCATGGACGTGCGGTACTCGGCGCGGCGCCTTGCCAGCCGGCCCACCTATACACTGCTCGTCGCTCTCACGCTCGCGCTTGGTGCCGGCGGCACGGCGGCAATTTTCAGCATCGTCCGTGCGCTCCTCCTCGATCCACTGCCGGTTGCGCGTGAACAACAAATCGGCGTGCTGTGGTTCGGCGGTTCGTGGACCGAGCAGGAGTTCCTGCATTTCCGTCCGAACTTCCCCGGCTTCCAGACGATGGCTGCCTACATGCCGGGCGATCAGACGCTCGAGACGCCAGGCGAGCCGTTGCGGCTGCTGCGCGGCATCAACACGTCGGCCGAACTGTTCGACGTGCTCGGCGCCAGCCCATTGCTCGGACGGACTTTTCACGCCGGAGACGCCGTCGCCAACGCTGCGGCCGTCACGGTCATCAGCTACGGTCTGTGGCAGGAACTCGGCGGCGATTCGTCGATCATCGGCGCTCAACTCCGGCTCGGCGGCCAGGCGCGCACGGTTGTCGGTGTGATGCCACGCGGCTTCTGGTTTCCGAGTCCCCGGATTCGGCTGTGGACCGCCGTCGCGTTCGACCCGCAACGACAAGTCGGCAACTGGACTTTGATCGGGCGAGTCGCGGAGGGCGCGAGCGTCACGCACATGGAGGGGCCGCTCCGCGCGATCGCCGCCGAGCTCGGCCGGCAGTACCGGTATCCAGCCGGCTGGGACAAAACCAAGGCGCCGGCCGTGACACCGCTCCGCGAGTTCCTCGTCGGTGACGTACGCGCCGGTCTTCTCGCGACGTTCGCCGCGATGGGTCTGATCCTGCTCATCGCGTGTGTGAACGTCTCGGCGCTCATGCTCGGTCAGGTGAGCGGACGCACCACGGAGCTCGCCGTGCGCACGGCGCTCGGCGCCGGACGGCACCGCCTCGTCGCGCAGCTGGTCCTCGAATCGCTCCTCGTAGGAGTGCTGGCCGGTGTGGCCGGTGCGGCGGTCGCAGCTGCGGGCTTCGGAGTGCTGGTGCGTGCGCTGCCGCTTGGCGCGCTCGCCGAGAGCACGTCGCTCGATTGGACCGTGCTCGTCACCGCGCTCGTCGTGGCGATGCTCGCCGCATCCGCGATCGCGCTCATTCCAGCCGTCGCGCTCTGGCGCAGCGACCTCCAGGCGACCATCGCGACCGCACGGGCCGGCGGCATGTCCGGCCGCGGCGGACGGCTCGAAGGCGCGCTCGTCGTCGCACAGATTGCCGTCGCAGTCCTCCTGGCGGCCGGCGCGGGGCTGCTGCTGCGAAGCGTCACGAATCTGCGCGGCATCACTCCCGGCATTCGTGTCGACAACGTGGCCGTCGTCGACGTCACGATGCCTGCTCAGCTCACACAGGAACAGCGGCACCGCGCTGCTCTCGAGATGGTGCCGACGCTGCAGGCGCTGCCCGGCGTCCACGCTGCCGCTGCCGCCGAACGCATTCCACTTCGGGGCTCGAGTGACAACTGGGGCATGCAAGTCAGAGGCAGACCGGAGCTCGCCAACAGCGTCACGGCGTTCCGCATTATCACCGATGATTACTTCGCGGCGATGGGCATCGCTGTCCTTCGAGGGCGAGGCTTCACACCGCCGGACCGGTTGTCGACGGAACGGCTCGTGGTGATCAACGAAGCGCTGGCGGCCAAGTACTTCCCGGGCGAGGATCCGGTCGGACGCGTCCTCGAGACGTTCGACGATCGCGGCGAGCGCATCATCGGCATCGTGTCGAACGTGGCGGAGAACACGCTGATCGATCCGCCGATTCCGGCGCGCTACATGCTCTACGAGCACGTGCCGTACATGCAGCCGGGCACGACGTTCGTCGTCGCCGGCTCGAGCCGCGACGACGTGCCGGGGCTGCTGGCGCTGGCGCGCTCCGCCATCCGGCGCGACGGACAGCGGCTCGCGATCGAACGGACGCTCTCGATGGCGTCGGTGTTCGACGATGCCGTCGGCGCGCCGGGGCAGGTGGCGACTCTGGTGTCGCTGCTCGCCGGCCTCGCGCTGCTGCTCGGCGCCATCGGTGTCTACGGGATGATTTCGCATTTCGTGACGCGTCGCGTCCGCGAATACGGCATCCGTCTGGCACTCGGCCTGCCACCCGGCCGTGTCGTCTCGCTCGTGCTCGGTCGCGGTCTGCGGCTGGTCGGCCTCGGCAGCGCCCTCGGCATCGCCGCGGCGCTGGCGTTGACGCGGCTGCTCGCGTCGCTGCTCTACGGCGTTGGTGCGGCCGATCCGCAGGTGCTTGCCGGCGCCGTCGCACTGCTCCTCGTCGCCGGCGCGGTTGCAGCGCTGATCCCTGCGCGCCGCGCGAGCCGCACCGATCCGGCGTTCGTGCTTCGGCAGCAGTGAGGGAAGGCCGGGTAGGTCAGGGTCGGATGGGTCAGGTAGCTCGAACATGACCAAGCCGGTAGTGTCCGGCTTCCGCCGGACGATCGCCGACGGATTGCGTCAGACGAGCGGCGAATCATGAAGTCACCCAACGTGTCGGAGCTCGCGCCGGTCGGGATTCTCGAGGAGCAGGTGATGCTCGCCGTGCTGCGCACCGGAGGTGACGCCTACGGCATGAACGTGCGGCGCGAGCTCGAAGCGGTCACCGGGCGCGATGTGACGATCGGATCGGTCTACATCACCCTCGACCGGCTCGAAGCGAAGGGGCTGGTGACGTCGGCGCGCGCGATGGCAACCCGCGCGGCGGCACCCGGATCTCGACGCGTATTCGAGGTCACCGCGCTGGGTCTCCGCGTGCTGGCCGAGACGCGCGCCATGCGGGAGCGCCTGTGGGCCGGCATCGAGCTGCCGGCGCGGCTGCGCAGCATATGATGCGCGTGTGATCCGGCCAACTGTCGCCCGCGTCAATCTGGACGCCCTCAACGCGAATTACCGCCGCATCGTCGCGCACATCGAGCGCGAGCGGCCGGATCGAGTCCCGCGAACGATTGCCGTCGTCAAGGCAAACGCCTATGGGCACGGCGCACCGCAGGTGGCGCGCGCGCTCGAACACGCCGGTGCCGACCTGCTGGCGTGCGCGGACATCGAGGAAGGTCATGCGCTGCGTGCGGCGGGCGTTCGCGCTGAGATTCTGGTGTTCGGCGCGCTCAGCGTCAGCAATCTCGACGGCTTGTTCGACTGCCGCCTGACGCCGACGATCTCCACACCCGGCGCGGCACGCGCGGTGCAGGCGGCGGCCGCGCGCTACCAGCAGACGCTGCGCTATCACTTGAAGCTCGACACCGGCATGAACCGGCTCGGGTTCCGGTCCGACAATCTCCGTCGGACGCTGCCAGAGCTGCTCGCGAGCCCGAACCTCGCGCTGGCAGCCGTGTATACGCACTTCGCGACCGCAGACGATCCGGAGTCGCCGCTGTTTGCCGATCAGCGTGCACGGTTCGAGCATGCGCTCACGATCATCAGCGAGCTGAATCCCGCAGCGATGATGCGTGCGAATCCTGGCGGATCCGCGCAGCCGGACCGGGCGCCGTACATCCACGCCGCCAACAGTGCGGCGCTGCTGCGCGACTCACGCGTCTGGTACGATCGCGTGCGTCCCGGCCTGCTGCTGTACGGCATCGTGCCGCCGCCGCTCGCTTCGACGATTGCGCTGACGCCGATCATGACGCTCACCAGCCGCATCGTCGCGGTGAAGGGTGTTCGTGTCGGAGAAGGCGTCGGCTACGGCGTGAAATTTCACGCGGAGCGACCGACGACGATTGCCATCGTGCCCGCTGGGTACGCAGACGGGCTCGACCTGCGGCTCGCGGGCCGCGGCGCCGTGCTGATCCGCGGGCGCCGTGCGCCGATCGTCGGATCGGTGTGCATGGACATGCTCATGGCCGACGTGAGTGGCCTCGACGTGTCGCCGGGCGACGAGGTGGTGATCATCGGATCGCAGGACGGCGATCGCATCGACGTGCGCGAGATGGCTGCACGAATCGGTACGATCCCGTACGAGATCCTGTGCAGGATCGGATCCCGCATCGAACGGGTGTACGGTTAACTGAATTGGCGCGTTCGCCAGCTGGATGCGCTACGTCTTGATCACAATCGCGAGTAGTCGATGGCCAAGCCTTCGAAGCCGGTGTTCGTCTGCCAGGAATGCGGATCGCAGTCGCCGAAGTGGCTCGGCCGGTGCGACGATTGCGGCGCGTGGAACTCCTATGTCGAGGAGCGGCCGCAGCCCGCGGATGGCGGCGTTGACGCAGCCGCTGCCGCCGGTCATCGCTACGCGCTGACGGGCGCGACCGGCGCGGCGCGGTTGTACGCGGAGATCGAAATCGAGCAGCACGCGCGGCTCACGACCGGGATCGACGAGTTCGATCGAGTCCTTGGCGGCGGCGTGGTCCCGGGATCGCTCGTGCTGCTGGGCGGCGAGCCAGGCATCGGCAAGTCGACGCTGCTGCTCCAGGCGGCCGCGAACATGGCCCGTGGTGGTCCGGTTCTCTACGCCTCCGGCGAAGAATCGGAGCACCAGATCAAGGCGCGCGGCGAGAGGCTCCGCGTCGGCAGCGCGCCGCTGTACCTGCTCGCGGAAACGTGCCTCGAGCGGATTCTCGAGGAGATCGCGCGCATCCGGCCCGCGCTGGTCGTCGTCGACTCCGTGCAGACGATCTTCTCGCTGAAGTTTCAATCCGCGCCCGGCAGCATCGGGCAGGTGCGCGAAGCCGCGACCCAGCTGCTCTTCACCGCGAAGGGGCAGAACATCCCGACGTTTCTCGTAGGACACGTGACGAAGGACGGCAGTCTGGCCGGACCGAAAGCGCTCGAGCACGTCGTCGACACGGTCCTGTACTTCGAAGGCGAACGGCATCATTCGCATCGCGTCGTCCGCGCCGTCAAGAACCGGTTCGGCGCGGTCAGCGAGCTCGGCGTGTTCGAGATGACGTCCGCGGGTCTCCGGCCGGTGCCGAATCCGTCGAAGATGTTCCTCGCCGAGCGGCCGATCAATGCGCCGGGATCGGCAGTGTTGTGCTCAGTGGAAGGGTCGCGTCCGATCCTCGTCGAAGTGCAGGCACTCGTCAGCTCGAGCACCTACGGCACGGCGCGCCGGATGACGAGCGGAATCGATTCGCAGCGGCTCTCGCTGTTGCTCGCCGTCCTCGAAAAGCGCGCCGGTCTCAACCTGATTGGCGACGACGTGTTCGTGAACGTCGCCGGGGGCATGACGGTGGACGAGCCGGCGTCGGACCTGGGTGTCGTTGCCGCGATTTCGTCCAGCGTTCGCAATCGCGTCATTCCGGCGACCACGGCGATGTTCGGGGAGGTGGGTCTGGCCGGCGAAGTACGAGGGATTTCACAGGCAAACCTGCGCGTCCGCGAGGCCGCGCAGATGGGCTTCAGCCACTGCATCATGCCGGAGGCGAACATCGAGCCGAACGTGCGTGCCGAGGGGGAGTGCCAGCTGATTGGCGTCCGCAGCGTCGGCGAGGCTCTCGACGCCATCCTTTCGTAACGGCGGTTGCCGCGCCGGATCTGTCAAATGCCCGGCGCCGGCACGGCATGTGTCGGGCGCCGGGCGCCCTCGGGCATTCAGTCTCGTCTCGAGTCCGTAAAGCTGCCCACGGCAGCGGGTTCTCCTGTTGTATGCGATTGTCTTCGCGTCGGCCCGGTGATATGGTTGGCCTTCGAACGCTGAACCGCCTGGCGTTCTCTTTTTGCTTTCTTAGCGAGGCGGGCGTTCATCTCGGGGGTTTCCCCAATGGCTTGGTTTACGCTCGCGCGAGTGTTGTTCGTTGTCGCGGTCGCCTACGCCGCGGCGATTCTCGAGCCTTTTACCGTCGGACTCTCCGCCAACGTCCTCCTGGCCCTTTCGCTGGCGGGGCTGGTGGTCTTCTTCGAAAGCCGGCTTCGCGACATCCCGATTACGCGCGTCCTCGGCGCGTTGATCGGTTGCGCCATCGGCCTCGCGATCGCTCACGCGATCGTCACCGGTCTGTTCTGGGCCGACAACGGCAACCGGCGGGTGGAGTTTCTCCATAGCTTCACCCTGATCGTGCTTCCGTATCTCGGCCTGGTCCTGGGAGGCAAGCACGGCGAGTGGCTCGAGCCGGCGCGGCTCGCGAGCCTGTTCCGAGCCGCCGGACCGCAGCGGCGCTACAAGATCCTCGACACCAGCGTGATCATCGACGGCCGCATCGCCGACGTCTGCGAGACGGGGTTCATCGACGGCACGCTGGTCATCCCGCAGTTCGTCCTGAAGGAGCTGCAGCTGGTCGCCGATTCGGCTGACTCGATGAAACGCAACCGCGGCCGCCGCGGTCTCGACATCCTGCAGAAGATTCAGAAGATGGCCGGCGTCGAGGTCTCAATCTCCGATCTCGATTTTCCCGACGTGCGTGAAGTCGATCTGAAGCTGATTGAGCTGGCGCGCGCGCTCCAGGGAAAGATCGTCACCAATGATTTCAATCTGAACAAGGTGGCGCAGTTGCGCGGCGTCGACGTGCTGAACGTCAACGAGCTGGCCAACTCGCTGAAACCGGTGGTGCTGCCCGGCGAGTTGATGAAGGTGTTCATCCTCAAGGAAGGCAAGGAATACAACCAGGGCGTCGCCTACCTTGACGATGGAACGATGGTCGTCGTCGACAACGCGCGCAAGATGATCAGCAAGACGATCGACATCGTCGTCACGAGCGTCCTGCAAACGACCGCGGGCAAGATGATTTTCGGCCGCTACATCGAAGCCGGCGCCGCGGCGGCTGCGAGCGCACCGGTTGCGGACCGCCCGCCGCGGCCGACGCCGGTTGCTGCGGCACCTGCGGCGCCGCAGCAAACGTAATTAAGGATTAAGAATTAAGAATTAAGAATTCGTGGCAACTGTGCGAAAGTCTTGGCGTATAGCGTGACACGCATTCTCAATTCTTGATTCCAAATTCTTAATTGCTCAGAGTGCGCATTCCCCCGTACCACTGGTGGCGGACGGTCCTTTTTCTCATCCCGGCCATCGCGGTCTATACGATCCTCCTCGGCGCCGCCTCGATCGTCTCGAGCCTGGTCGATCGGCGCGGCTACTTTGCGCATGGGTGCGCGCGCGCGTGGTCCTGGCTGATTCTGAAAACGACGGGTGTGCGAGTGGCGATTGAGGGCCTCGAGCGCATCACGCCGGGCACGACCTACGTCTTCGTCTCGAATCATCAGAGCATTTACGACACGCCGGTGGTCTTCGCCGCGTTGCCGTATCAGCTGCGGATCATCGCCAAGGAGTCGCTGGCACGATTTCCGGTGCTCGGATGGCATCTGAAGCGCGGCGGCCACCTCTTCGTCGACCGCAAGCATCCGGACCGCTCCGGCATCCTGAAGCGCTGGCGTGCGCTCGTCTCGGAAGGGCTCTCGCTGATCATCTACGCAGAAGGGACGCGCAGCGCGGACGGCCACGTCGCGCGCTTCAAGGCGGGCAGCTTCCTGCTCGCGATCCAGGCCGGGCTGCCGATCGTGCCGGTCGCGATCATCGGCACGCGTCAGGTGATGCCGAAGGGGCGGCTTCGCACGGAACCCGCCGACGTGACGATCATCGTTCACGATCCGATTCAGCCGCCCGCGATCGAAGCGCCGACCGCGCACGACGCGAAGGCACTCGCCGATCGAGCGCACGCGATTGTTTCAGCGGCGGTCGAACAGAGGCAGTTCGTCAGTGTCTGATCCGAAGCCATTGCGCGTGACCGCTGCGCAAGCCGCCGCGTTCCGCCTGGCGCGCCAGCAACTTGCCAGACGTAGCGCGAAGGCCGTCGCTGCGCGATCAGTCGCCGACGTCGTTCGAGATACCGGCGGCATCCAGGCGCAGGTCCAGTCGGCCGCCGAATTCTCGATCTGGACCAGGCGCCGCGAGACGACGCGCGCCGATATCCGCCGTGCGTTATGGGACACGCGCGAGATCGTCAAGACGTCAGCGCTGAGGATGACCCTCCACCTGATTCCGGCGCCCGATCTCGCCATCTACATCGCCGCCACGCGACAGTCGGCGCGCGCCAAACTCGCGCTGTGGCAGCGGCGCCTCCAGATCACGCCCGAACACGTGCGCCAGTTGATCGACACGCTGCTCGACAATCTCGGTGACGGCGCGCTCACGCAGCAGGAATTGGTCGCACGCGCGATGCAGCGGGCGAGCAAGGGCATGCGCGCCTGGCTGGAGCACGCGTGGATCCCCGTGCGTCCCGCGGTGATCGAAGGCGCGATCGTCTACGGACCGCCGCGCGGTGCCGAAGCGACCTTCGTGCGGGCCGACCGCTGGCTGGGACCGCAGACGGCGGTCACCGACGACGAGGCGCGCGCCGAGCTCCTGCGGCGGTTCCTCCGCGCCTTCGGGCCGGCGACCGCTCACGACTTCGCGAAGTGGTCCGGCATCAAGGTGACCGAGACCCGGTTGATCGTGGAGGCAGTGGCGCGCGAACTCACCGCCGTGTCCGTCGATGGAGCGCCAGGCTGGATCGTCTCCGACGATGTCGAAGCGCTCCGGCGGAGCCGGCTCGACGCGGATGCCGTCCGGCTGCTCGGTCCGTTCGACTCGCTGCTTCTCGCGCACGCCGCGAAGGAACATCTGATCGATGCAGCGTTCTCCAGGCGCGTGTACCGCGCGCAGGGCTGGATCTCGGCGGTCGTTCTCCGCGGCACGACGATCATCGGCACGTGGACACAGTCGAGCGAGGGCAAGGCAAACCGGCTCGACGTCGAGCTGTTCCGACGGCCGTCAGCGTCGCTGCGCCGCGGCATTGCCGACGAGGCCGAGGCGATGAGCGCCTTCCTCGGCGCCCCCTGTATCACGCGATTCGGCTAGCGCCCAGTCGGTAGCGCCGAGCCCCAACTCCGCTCGGTATAATCAACGTTTGCCCACATGCGCGTGACAGCCATCATCGCGGCGGGCGGGCGCGGGCTGCGCCTCGGCGCGTCGCAACCAAAACAGTTGCTCGAAGTGGGAGGACGACCGATCCTCGAGCGCACAGTGATGTCGTTTCTGTTGCATCCGGCGATCGACACGGTCGTGGTCGCGCTGCCTGTGGATCTCACGGAGACGCCTCCCGAGTACCTGCGCTCCTCGCTGAAACCTCTCCGGATCGTCGCGGGAGGCGAACGGCGACAGGATTCGGTTGCGAACGCCTTTCGGTCAGCGGACGCGCTGAGCGACGTGATCGTGGTTCACGATGCCGCCAGGCCGTTCGCCAGCGCCGACTTGATTGCGCGCACGATTGCGGTCGCGGCTGAAACCGGTGCGGCGCTGGCGGCGGTGCCGGCTCGCGACACCGTCAAGCGCGTGGGTGCGACTGCGCCGAGTCGCACTGTGGGCAGCCAGTCAGCGGTGTCCGGCTCGAGCCGGACAGTGATCGACACGCTTCCCCGCGACGAGATCTATCTCGCGCAGACGCCGCAGGCGTTCCGGCGCGACGTACTGGCAGCCGCGCTCGCACTCGCCACCGACGCCACTGACGAGGCGGCGCTCGCGGAGCAGGCCGGGCACCAGGTGCAGATCGTCGACGGAGAAGCGACCAACATCAAGATCACGACGGCAGATGATCTCCCGATGGCCGAGGCGATCGCGCGTTCGATCGACGGCGCGAGGTCCGCGCGCACCGGCCGTGCCGGCACGGGGTACGATCTGCACCGGCTCGTCGAGGGACGACCGCTCGTCCTCGGCGGCGTCACGATTCCGTCGGACCGCGGCGCACTGGGACATTCCGACGCCGACGTTGTCTGCCACGCGATCACCGACGCGATTCTCGGCGCCGCGTGCCTCGGCGACATCGGCCGCCATTTTCCCGACACCGACCCTCGATGGAAGGACGTGTCGAGTCTCGATCTGCTGCAACGCGCGGCCGCGCTGGTCGCCGCGCAGGGCCTCCAGGTCGGCAACGTCGACGTCACGGTGATTCTCGAGCGGCCGAAGATCAGGGATCACATCGGTGCGATGCGCGCGCGCGTTGCGGCCGCGCTCGGGGTCGGGATCGAACGCATCAGCATCAAGGGCAAGACCAACGAGGGAATGGACGCCATCGGCCGCGGCGAGGCGATCGCCGCCCACGCGGTGGTACTGATCCGAGCGATTTAGAATTACGAAGTAAGAATTAAGAATGCGTACCCGGATTTGCCGACTTGCGTTCATGAATTCTCAATTCTTAATTCCAAATTCTTGATTATGCGAGTCCGCTTCGCACCCAGTCCGACCGGGAAGCTGCACGTCGGCAACGCGCGCACCGCGCTCTTCAACTGGCTGCTCGCGCGCGGCCAGGGCGGCGCCTTCGTCCTGCGCATCGAGGACACCGACGCCCAACGATCGACGCGCGAATCGGAAGCGACGATCATTCACGACCTGCGCTGGCTCGGCCTCGACTGGGACGAGGGTCCCGACATCGACGGCGCGCACGGGCCGTATCGTCAGTCGGAGCGGCTGCACCTCTATCAGTCCTACGCGACCGAGCTGCTCCACGCCGACAAGGCGTACCACTGCTTCTGCTCGACGGCGCAACTCGAGGCTGAGCGCCAGGAAGCGTTGGTCACCGGCCGGCCCGCCCACTACGCGGGCACCTGCCGCCGGCTGTCGAAGGAGCAGGCGGCGGCCCGGATGGCCGCCGGGGCGCGTCCCGCGATCCGGTTCCGCGTACCGCACGATCACGACGTCGTCTTCACGGACGCCGTCCGCGGCGAGGTCCGCTTTCAAAGCGAGGTCATCGGCGATCCCGTGATTGTCCGCGCCGACGGCCACCCGGCCTACAACTACGCCGTTGTCGTGGACGATGCGTTGATGGAGATCACGCATGTGATCCGGGGTGAGGATCACATCTCGAATACGCCCCGGCAGCTGTTGCTGTACGAGGCGCTCGGGTTCACGCCGCCGACTTTCGCACACTTGTCGATGGTGATGGGCCCTGATCATGCGCCGCTGTCGAAGCGCCATGGGGCCACGTCGGTCGGCGAGTTCCGCTCAAAGGGATATCTACCGGAAGCGCTGGTCAACTACCTCGCGCTGATCGGCTGGTCTCCGGGCGCCAACGACGAGCTGCTGCCGATCGACGAGCTCGCGCGGCGCTTTTCGCTCGATCACGTTGGGCATAGTGCCGGCGTGTTCGACGAGGAAAAGCTGGCGTGGGTGAACCGGCATTATCTCAAGCTGGCCGGTCCGAGGCGGCTGGCCGAGCTGGCGGTGCCGTACTTCGTGGGCGCCGGCGTCGCGATGTCGCCCAACGCGCGCGGCCTCGAGTTCCTCGCAGCCTCGATGGCGATGGCGAGCGCATCGGTCGATCGGCTGGATCAGGTGCCGGCGCGGCTCGCGTTTCTCTTCGACTACGATGCCGAGCGGGCGCTCCGGGACGGCCAGGCTGCCGACGAGATGCGCATGGCCGACGCACGTGCCGTCGTTGCGGCGCTGGCCGAAGAACTCACCGCGAGTCCGCGGCTCGATCGCGAAAAATTTCGCGAGGTGGCGAACCGTGTGAGGGCGCGCACCGGTCTAAAAGGTAAAGCCCTTTTTCATCCAATCCGCGTCGTGCTCACCGCCCGTGCGGAAGGCCCGGAGCTGGATCTGGCCGTGCCGGCGATCGATCGCGGCGCGGAGTTGCCGCCGGACGCGGGGATGCCTGGCATTCAGGGCAACCGCGAACGGGCTGTCGCGTTCGCGCGCGCGCTGGCGGAGGGTCGGGATTAAGGAGTCGGGATTCGGGGTCGAGGTCGCATTCTTGTTCGGGGTTCGGGCGTCGCGGGTCGGACTCGGCGCTCGCGCAAGTGATGTAGGATCCCGATTCTCGATTCGCGAAGCCCCGTCGCGACTCGCGAATCCCAGATCCCGAGTCCCGACGCCGATGCGCATCTACGGCATCAATCCCGTGACCGAGGCGCTGCGCGCCAAACGCGTGACGGCGCTGCGCGTGTCGACGCGCGGCGACGACCGGCTGGTGGCGATCGTCCGCGCCGCAGAGCAGCAGGGGATTCCCGTCCGCCGCGCGAACGCCCACGAGCTCGACCGCTTTGCGAACGGCGGCGCGCACCAGGGCGTCGTCGCGGACGTCCACGACGCCGTGAGCTACAGCGTCGAAGATCTCATCGCCCGGTCCGCCGGCGTGCCGTTGATTGTCGTCCTCGACCAGATCGAGGACCCGCACAATGTCGGCGCCATCCTGCGGACGGTGGACGCAGCGGGTGCCGATGGTCTGGTGCGGCAGTCGCGGCATGCGGCGCGGCTCGACGGTGCAGCCGCGAAGGCATCAGCGGGCGCCGTCTCGCACGTGAAGATCGCGGAGGTCGTGAACATCGCACGGGCGTTGGAGGTCTTGAAAGAGGCTGGCGTGTGGACGGTCGGTCTCGCGGGCGATGCGCCGCAAGCGTACGACGCCCTCGACTTGACCGGCCCGATCGCGATTGTCGTGGGTGCGGAGGGCACCGGGTTACGGCGGCTGGTCCGCGAGCGCTGCGATTGGCTGGCCTCGATCCCCATGCACGGCCATGTCCAGAGCCTCAACGTCTCAGTGGCGACAGGGATCGCGCTCTTCGAGGTGCTCAGGCAGCGGCGTGCAAAGCATGCGGGACAGAAGAGCTAGCTCGTCCATTGTCATCGCAGACAGCAGGTTGCACGTCTGGCACAGGACGTGCTAAAGTTCACCTTTTGTTCTGGCTGGCGTAGCTCAGTCCGGTAGAGCAGCTGATTTGTAATCAGCCGGTCGGGGGTTCAAATCCCTTCGCCAGCTCCATCGACCTGAGACAACTCCAAGGCCTTGGTACGACCGAAACACACGTTTCCAAACAACAGAACATCGGCGAGGTAGCGAAGCGGTCAAACGCAGCAGACTGTAAATCTGTCGCCCTAGCGGCTTCGAAGGTTCGAGTCCTTCCCTCGCC